>NZ_JBSAXD010000019.1:0-166619 GCF_053427715.1 Burkholderia sp. MR1-5-21 | reverse complement strand
CTGCTTCACGACGTTTTCGATGCGCACGAACGCGTCGTGCGCACCCCGGTCGCCGTGGCGGGCGCCGGCCGCAGCCGGCGTATCGAGCAGGGTGTGGTTCATGACCGGCTCCGTCAACCGCCCGACTTCAACTGCAGCCACAGGCGGTTCTGCATTCGCGCGATCTCGGCACTTCGCGGCATCGCGAGCGCCATCTTCGCGATCACGCTGTCGGACAGGTAGACGCCCGGATCCTGCGCGATCGCCGGCGTCACGAACGCACGCGCGGCCTTGTTTCCGGTCGGATAGAAGATTTCGTTGGTAATGGCCGCGTTGGTCTTCGGGTCCTCGATGTAGTTGATCCATTTCAGCGCCGCCTCCGGATTCGGGGCATCCTTCGGGATCGCCATCACGTCGAACCACAGCAGGCCGCCTTCCTTCGGATTCACGTACCGGATCTCGTACATGCGCTTCGCGTCCTGCGCGCGCCGCCGCGCCACGCTGACGTCGCCCGACCAGCCGAGCGCCACGCACACGTCGTTGTTCGCGAGATCGTCGCCATAGCCCGCCGAGCTGAACTGCGTGACGTACGGGCGGATCTTCTTCAGCACGTCGTACGCGGCCTGATAGTCGGCCGGATTCTTGCTGTTCGCGTCCTTACCCAGGTACTGCAGCGCCGCCGCGAACGCCGCATCCGGCGCATCGAGCAGCGACACGCCGCAGCCCTTCAGCTTCGATACGTTCTCCGGATCGAACAGCAACGCCCAGCTGTCGGTCGGCGCTTTGTCGCCGAGCCGCTTCCTGACCGCCTCGACGTTGTAGGCGACCCCGGTCGTGCCCCATGCCCACGGCACACCGTACTGGTTGCCGGGATCGGACTTCGCGAGCATTTTCATCAGCGCCGGGTCGAGGTTCGCGAGGTTCGGCAGCTTCGACTTGTCGAGCTTCTGGTACACGCCGGCCTGGATCTGCTGCGCGAGATAGTTCGACGTCGGCACGACGATGTCGTAGCCCGAGCTGCCGGCGAGCAGCTTGGTCTGCAGCGTGTCGTCGCTGTCGTAGCTGTCGTAACGGACCTTGATGCCGGTCTGCTTCTGGAAGTTCGGCACCGTGTCATTGGCGATGTACAGCGACCAGTTGTAAACGTTCAGGTTGGTGTCGCCGGCGTGGACGGGCTGGCTCGCCGCGAACGCGAGGCCGGCCGAAGTGGCGAGTACGGTGCGGATGACCGCGCAGCGGCGAAGACGGGCACGCATGGGAAATCTCCTGTGAGGTGAACCGGCTGCTCCGGCCGATACGGAGGCGGCCGGCAGGCAGGTTCGTCGTGTGATGCAAGCGTGTGAGGTACTTTAGGGATCGCAGTCCGCACCGTCTGTCCCGGAAAGGAAGGACAAGTGTCGTCGTCCCAGACGGCCGTTTGGGTGGATTCCCGTGTAGGCACGTGAAATTTTTCGTGATACCTGTAGCGCCACCCGAACCCCGCCCACACCGATGTCATGAATTCCGCGCCCTCTTCCCCCGATCTCCAGCTCAGTCAGGTCGCATTCGTGACGGAGACGCTCGGCGACGTCGCGCAGGCGGTCGGCACGCCGCAGTTCATGCAGGCCGTGTACGAAAGCCTCGTGCGCTATGCGGATTTCGATGCCGTGCACGTCGACTACGAGCGGCTCGCCGGAAGGCTCGCGCCATCCGGGCAGCGCAGCGTCGGTTGGATAGGAAGCTTCGGCCGCGAGCCCGAGCTCGTTTCACAGGTGATGCGCCACTACTACCGCAGCTACGCGAGCGAGGACGCGACGTACGACAGCATCGGCGGCGAGCGCGACATGCAGCTGCTGCAGGTTTCCGCACAGAAGGTCACGCGCGAACTGCGCCAGCAGTTTTTCGACATCGGGGACATTCACGACGAGTGCGTGGTGGCGGGCGTGACGAACGGCACGCGCTATTCGCTGTCGATGGCGCGCTCGCGGCGCCTGCCGCCGTTCTCGCTGAAGGAGCTGAGCCTGCTGAAGCAGCTCGCGCACGTGGTGCTGCCGCTCGCGGCGGCCCACAAGCGGCTGCTCGGCTCGATCTCGCTCGACGACGGCGGGCAGGACATGTCGGACAACAGCCTGCTCGCGCAGTGGCTGCCGAATTCGCACGGCAAGCTGACGTCGCGCGAGATGCACGTGTGCTCGTCGTTCATCCAGGGCATGACGACGCCGGCGATCGCCCAATCGATGGGGCTCAAGCCGTCGACGGTCGACACCTATGCGAAGCGGGCGTTCGCGAAGCTCGGGGTCGAGTCGCGGCGGCAGTTGATGGCGCTCGTGCTGAAGAGCGCGCCGCTTCGGCATGACGGCGGCGGCGCATAGCGGTACGGAATGACGGGACGGCTTCAGGCGAAGCGCCCGCCGCCGTCGACATGCAGCACTTCGGCATTCGTATAGCGGTTGCCCAGCAGGAACGCGATTGCGTCGCCGATTTCGTCCGGTTCCCCTGCGCGGCCGCCCGGCAATGTCGCCGCCGCGTGAGCGAACAACGCATCGCGCCCTTCCGGACCGAACGCATCGAACAGCGGCGTATTCACAAGGCCCGGCGAAACGACGTTGACCCGAATCGGCTTGAGCTCGAGCGCGAGCGACCGGGCCAGCGTTTCGACGGCGCTGACCGCCGCCGCGATCACCGACGTGCCCTGCCCCGACGGACGATCGGCAAGCTGTCCGCTCGTCAGCACGATCGACGCGGTCGGCGGCATCAGCGGCAACGCGGCCCGGATCGCGTAGACCGGCCCCGCGATGCGCTCGTGCACGGTGGCAATCAGTCGTTCGGGATCCGAATCGGCCAGCTTGCCGGCGACGAAGCTGCCTGCGGTAATGACCAGATGATCGACGCGAGTCATCGCGCCGAACACCGCTTCCACCGCGCGTCGGTCGGCAATGTCGGCGACTGCCGTGCGCGCGCCGCCGATCGATTGCGCTGCCGCGTCGAGTTTCGCGGGCGTGCGTCCGACGAGCGTGACGTCGGCGCCGCGCGCCTTGGCCGCTTTGGCGGCCGCAAGACCGATGCCGGAGCTCCCGCCGAATACGACGACATGAGCGCCGTCGAGGGTCGATTGCGTGACAGATTGCATGGTGTACTCGTCGAAGGAAGTTGAGGTGATCGCACGTTACGTCATTCCAAATCCGGATGGAATGCACGAAAATCGCATATCGCCTATGCCAAGGGGGAATGACTTGGACTCGCTTCAATCGATGTGGCTGTACACGCGTGCCGTCGAGCTGGGCAGTTTCTCGGCGGTTGCCCGCGAAGAACAGATCGGCCAGCCGACGATGAGCAAGGTCATCTCCGCGATGGAGAAGCAGCTCGGTGTCCGGCTGCTGCAAAGGACGACGACGAGCCTGACGCCGACGGAAGAAGGCCGGCGCTTCTACGAGCGCTGCAAGCAGATGCTCGAAGCGTACGACGATGCGGTGGCCGACGTGCGCGGCCAGGCGCAGCGGCCGGTCGGCCTGCTGACCGTCAGCGCGCCGATGGGGCTCGGCGAGCTCCGTCTCAACGCGCTCGTGCTCGCGTTCCTCGCGGCCTATCCCGAGATCGAAGTCGAGCTGAACCTGACCGATCGCATCGTCGATCTCGTCGAGGAAGGCATCGACGTCGCGATCCGCCTCGGCAACGAACTCCCGCCGCACGCGGTTGCGCGATATGTCGCGTGGTCGCCGCGCGTGCTGGTCGCGACGCCCGACTACGTGAAACGCACGCGCCGGATCCGCAGGCCGGAAGACTTGCTCGCGCATCAGCACGTCGGTTATGCGCGCCACGTGGTCGGCAGCCGGCTCGAATTCAGCAAAGGGGCCGAGAGAATCGTCATGCCGGCCGCGGGACGATACCGCGTCAACAGCTCGCCGGCGCTGCGCGAGTGCTTTCTCGCCGGGATCGGCGTAGGCAGTGCGCCGGCATGGCTGGTGCAGGACCTGATCGACGCGGGCCGGCTGGTCCGGCTGCTGCCCGGATGGCAGATGCAGCCGCATCCGGTCCACCTGATCTCGCCGTCGCGCCGCTACCAGCCGCTGCGGGCACGCGTGTTCCTGCAATTCATGGCCGAGCACATTCCCGGGCTGCCCGGGTTTCATGCGCCGGACGCCTGAATGCGCAAGCAGCGCCGGGGCCCGGCGTCTGCGCTGCTACGACGCCGCCTCCGCCCGCGTCGGCACCCCCGACACGATCGTCGCGACCGCGACGGCCAGCACGACCGCCGCGCCGATGAACACGCCCGCCGCGCCGTTCGCGTCGAACACCACGCCGCCCGCCGCCGCGCCCGTCGCAATCGCGAGCTGAACCGCCGCGACGATCAGGCCGCCCGCACTCTCGGCCTCATCGGGCACCGTGCGCGTGACCCACGTCGACCACGCGACCGGCACGCCGCCGAACGCCATGCCCCATAGCGCGACCAGTACCGCGTCGATCATCGGCGCGCGCCCGAGCGCGACGAGCGCAATGCCGAGCACGACCATTGCCGCGGGCATCGCGATCAGCATCGGCCGCAGCCGGTGCTCGAGCACGCGGCCGGCGAGCGACGTACCGACGAAGTTCGCGATGCCGTAGCCGAGCAGGATCGCCGACAGCCCGTTCACGCCGACACCGGCAACCTGTTCGAGAAACGGCCGCAGATATGTGAAGAACGCGAAATGCCCGGTGAACACGAGCGTCGTGGCGAACATCCCGAGGCCGACCGTCGGGCGCCGCAGCACGTCGACCAGCGTGCGCAGCCGCGTCGTGCCGGACGGCGCCATGCTCGGCAGCGTCGCGACCTGCGACGCGAACGCACCGACGCCCAGCAGGGACGCGACCAGGAACACGTTGCGCCAGCCGATCAGGTGACCGAAATAGCTGCCGAGCGGCGCGGCGGCGATCGTCGCGACCGCCACCCCGCTGAAGATGATCGACAGCGCGCGCGGCACCATCGCCGCCGGCACGAGCCGCATCGCGGTGGCCGTCGCCATCGTCCAGAAACCGCCGAGCGCGACCCCGAGCAGCACGCGGCCGATCAGGATCGTCGTGAGGTTCGTCGCGAACGCGACGGCGAGATTCGACACGACCAGCAGCACCGAGAACACGAGCAGCACGCGCCGCCGGTCGATCGTGCGCGTCGCGGCGGCGGTCAGCAGGCTCGTCACGAGCGCGACCGTCGCGGTCGCCGTGACCGCCTGGCCCGCGACGCCTTCCGTCACGCCGAGGCTGTCGGCCATCGGCGTGAGCAGGCTCGCGGGCAGGAATTCGGCAGTGACGAGCCCGAACACGCCGAGCGTCATCGCAAATACCGCGCCCCAGGCCGGTTCGCGCGTGACGGCCGCCGAGACGGCGGCGGCGGCGCCTGGATTGATTCGTTGTTCCATTCGGAGAAAAAAGAGTGCCAGTGACAGCGCATCGTAAGGGACGATGTCGGGACGGTCTATGACATACAATCCGCAAATCTTGATCAATCGTCCGAAAGCGATGGCCGATCCTGTCTCCGCATCCGTCCCCCTGTCCGCCCCCGACAACGTGCACGACCTCGTCAGCGAGCTGCTGATGGGGATGCGCCTGAGCGGCGTCGAGTACCGCCGCATCCAGGTCGCGCGGCCGTTCGGCGTGCGCTTCGACAACGCGCCGGGCCGCGCGCAGTTCCACTTCGTCGGCCGCGGGCCGGTGCTGCTGCGCGATGCGCTCGGCACGACGGTCCGGCTCGAAGCCGGCGACGCGATCCTGCTGCCGCACGGCGGCGTGCATGCGCTCGTGTCCGATCCGGACGCGTCGTGCCGCGCGATCGATGGCTTCGCCGCCGCGAAGATCTGTGACACGGTCGCGTCGGTCGACACTGCGAAGCACGCGTGCGGCGCCGCCGTCGACGCGGACGACGCGCTGATCTTCAGCGGCTGCATGGAACTCGATCTCGGCGGCATGCAGCCGCTCGTCACGACGATGCCGCAGGTGATGCACGTCGGCACGCTGCTCGCCCGCTATCCGGAGATCCGGCCGATGCTCGACGCGATGGAGCGCGAGTCCTGCACCGCGCGCGCGGGCTTCGCGGGCATCCTCGCGCGGCTCGCGGACGTCGTCGCCGCGTTCATCGTGCGCGGCTGGGTCGAATGCGGATGCGGCGACGCGACGGGCTGGGTGCAGGCGCTGCGCGAGCCGAAGCTCGGCCGCGCGATCATCGCGCTGCATCGCGACCCGGGCCGCAACTGGAGCGTCGCCGAGCTGGCGGCCGAGGCCGGCGTGTCGCGCTCGGTGTTCGCCGAGCGGTTTCTCGCGGCCACCGGGATGACGCCCGTGCGCTACCTGACCGAGCTGCGGATGCGGCTTGCCGCGCAATGGATCGCGCGCGACCGCGAAGCGATCGAGACGGTCGCGTACCGCCTCGGCTACGGGTCGCTCGCCGCGTTCAGCCGCGCGTTCAAGCGGGTGGTCGGCCGGCCGCCGGGCGCGGTGCGGGCCGGCGGCGACGCGGGCGGCACACCGCGTAAGGCGCTTGCCGGCGAATGACGCGACGCACGGCCCGCCCGCCGGCAGGCTGCGGACGCAGGTACCGGATTTCGGCCGGCATCGGACGCGCCTCCGGTGTTGCGGGTATACCTTGTGTTGATCGTGACACCCGCCGCCTGCGCCCGCGTCGCGTGCGAACGGTCAGTGCGAGCTTTCCTCGAGCTTGTCGATCAGCGTCGTCGCGCACTGCATTGCCAGATCCACGCTCCGTTCCGCATCCACCGTCCCGCCGGCCGCCAGGGTGCCCTGTACGATCCGGCACAGCAGTTCCTTCGCGAGATCGCCGATCTCGTAGTCACGTTCGGTCATGATTCACCTCCTGCGCGCCCACCCGCCGGACGGGCGCATCCACGTCAGCCAGGCGCCCGGCGCGCCTTCGCCCGCACGACGATCTGCGCCTGCGTATCCCGCTCGATCCGTTCGAGCGACGCGCGCATCGCCGCGTAATCGTCCGGCGAGCACACCTGCCCGCCGAACCGCGCACGCAGCCGCCGCGTGATCTGCACGACGTTCGCACGCGCGTCGAACACATAGTGTGACGCGAAATCGACAAAGCGGTCGCGCACCGCCGCATCGGCCGGCACGTCGGTCACGGCGACATCGTCCGGCAGCGCGATCTGGGCGGTCTCGCTGAACTCGCCGCCGATGCACACCCACGACTGCGTGCGCACCGGCTCCGCGAGCCAGCCTTGCACCTGGGTCGCGATGCCGCCCGTCAGGCTCGACAGCGCGGGCACCGCGGTCGTGCCGTCCGGCCACACGGCGTGGTCGAGCGTGCCCGTCATCGTCACGCCGAACGGCCCGTCCGTCGCCGCGCGATCGGTCGTGACGAGCTGCGCGGTGCCGCGCAGCCCGCTCTGCCGCAAGCGCTCGGCGGCGAGCTGCCGCACCTGGTCGTGCGTCGCCCGGCGAAACACGGTGCGTTCGAGCTCGGCGGTCCAGCCGCCGTCCTCGACATACGACTGGTAGCGCTGCGCATCGATGTGCGACGCATCGATCAGCAGGCGCGCGGTGCGCGTGCGCGGCTGCGTCGCCGGCGTGCGCGCCAGCACGCCATCGTCCACCCGCAGCGCCGGGCGGTCCATCACGATCGGCGGCAAAAAGCCGAACGCGATGCCACCTGTCGTCGTGTCGGCATACAGCCCGAGGTCCGGCAGCCACGTGATCGCGTGATTGATCGCGCCGCCGCCGTAACCGGGCACCGACGGCAGCGTATAGACGGCGCCGAGATTCAGCAGGACCGGCTCGCTACGGATGCCGACCGCGGCCAGCAGCGCGCCGAACAACGCGACGTGATCCTTGCAGTCGCCGTAGCGGTTGCGCAGGATGTCGGTCACGCGATGCGGCGCGGCCGCGGTCTCGCCGAGAAACAGCGCGACATAGCGCACGTTCGCATGCACCCAGTCGTACAGGATGCGCGCCTTGTCGTACGGATCGTGCGGGTCGGGCGCGTTCGCGATCAGCGCCTGCGCGAGCTGCACGACGGCGGGATCCTGCGCGGTCGGGTCGGCCGCCTCGCGCCCGTAGCGCGCGGCGAACGACGCATAGTCGGGCAGCGTCGAGACCATCAGCCGGTCGCCGTCGGTCGGATAGCCGACCGCGCCGTTCTCGATGCGCGGATACGGGCCGTGACGGTAGTCGAATTCGTAGCGCGTGCGGCCGTTCGCGGTCACCGGCGGCAGCGCGACGTAGCCGCGCGCATCGGCATGAAGCGGCATGTCGGCGGGCAGGTCGAAGATCAACCGCTGGCTGTCGACCGGCTCGCGCGACGGCTCGACGAAGTAGCCGAAATAGCCGGGATTGAGCGGCTTCGTGCGCACCTTGCGGAACGCGACGCGCGTGCGCGACCCGGCTTCGACGCCCGGGAACACGACGGTGCGCAGCACGCCGTCCTGGAACGTCGGTGCGCCGGCGGAGCGCGGCTCCTGCACGTCGCGGATCGCGTCGGGGCCGGCCGGATGCGCGACGCCGTCCGGATCGATCGTCTCGGCCGCGGTGAGCTCGACCTTCTCGAGGTCCTTGTCGTACCACACGTAGCGCTGCGCGATCGCGTCGATCCCGCTCGCGGTGTTCGCGCGCAGCGTCGCGTCGTCGTGCTCGTCGAGCGAGCCGTCGTGCTGGATCACGAACACGTGCACGTCGCTTTCGAGCGTGGCCGGCGCTTCGTCGCTGATGTTGGCCTCGGCATCGGCGCCGGACGGTGCCGCGGACGCGCTTGCGCAGCACGCCGCCGCGCACGCCAGCGCGCAACCGATCAGCCTGAAATTAAAACGCGCCACATCGATCCTCTTCGCGCGGTTCGCGTCGGCATGCCGTGCACGGGAACCGCGCCATGCCGTCCCCATGCAGGCCAGTGTGTGTGACGTACCCGCACCCGTCAAGCGACGCCCGCGCGTGCCGGATCGTCGGTCCGCCCGGCGCCCGACACCGCCGCGCGGCACGACCGAGGGATTGTCCGGTGTCGCGATTTATATCATGTCGTGATATATAATTCGGACAGGCCTCGCTCACCGTGCACGCCCGATGGATCGTCGGAAACGACACGTCCGCAGCGGGCAAGGAGGCGTCATGCTCATCAACAACGACTTCGAAATCGGCTATCTGGTCATCGCGTTCGCGCTGCTGGGCATCATCCTGTTCGGCGCACTGCTGACGGCGCTGCATCTGGAACGCTGGCATCCGAAGCTGGTCGGCGCCGCGATCGGCGCGCTGATCGGTATCGCGCTGATCGAAGCGCTGCCGATGATGTCCTGACGCGAATTGCGGCGCGGCCCCGTTCCCTGCGGGGTAGCATCGCCCGCGCGACGCGAGATCCCGATCGACCGGGACGCCTGGCGCCTTGTCGATTCTTCCGACGAAAGCGTCCGTCGACCACCCGGCGTCCGCGCGCATGCGGGCACCGTCGGCACGCCGCCGTTACCGCCGCGCCGTGCAGGAGCACCTAGAATGGAAGCACCGTTACGCTTGATCTATCAGCATTGCGAGATCTGCGCGAGCGCATTGATCGATCCGGTGGCAGGCGAAGGCCTCGAACTCGGGGCGCTGTACCAGCCGCTGGCCGTCGTCCGCTGGCGCGACGCCGGCGGGCGTCACGAAGCGCATCTGCTCGACCCGAAACACCACGTGTTCCGCAGCGACAGGGACGCGCTGAAGATCTCGATCGCGCTGGCCAAGCGCTTCATCGATACGACACTCGCCGGCACCGACGTGCCGGCGGGCTGACCCCGGCCGCCGCATCGCGCGCTTGCGGCATACGCGCTGCCGGTTCGTCAGCCATTCCTGCCGGAGGCAACATGGAACACGGCATCGTGCAGACCGTCGTGCTTGTCGCGATCCTGGCGCTGGCGCTGCTGTTCTTCATCGGACGGAATGGCCGCGACCGGCTGCGCAACAGGGTGCACCACAAGCCTGTGCGGCGGCCGCATCGCTCGCGCACGCATCGTCATCCGTGAGCCGGTCGTCGGCATCTCGCCAATCTCGCGCCGGATACGTCACGTCTGCACGGATTCGGCGCCGGCACGTGCGGCCCTCGCGCGCACTGCGCATTGCGTCCGTCACGACGATCCGGAATGCAGAACGATCTGCGTCGCTCGCAGCGCTAGCAAGATTCACGAATGCCGCCGGCATAAAGAACGGCCGGCGGTTGCCGCGCAACTTGACGACGGACCGTCGGCCTTCGAGGTGGAGGTTCGATTCTCGCGGTGCCCCGTGCATTCCTACCTGGACGCGTATCGGTGCACGCGTGCGGCCTATGCTGCCTATACGCCCCACATCACATGCCACCCTTGCCTGCTGGCCTCGCGCATCATGTCCAGCAGCGGCCATGCCCGTTGCGCGAGCCCGCCCGGCAGCGGTTGCTCGTCCGCGTGCAGCATCTGCGTCGAACGCTCATGCGCATGCTCGCGGGCGTCTTCTTCCCGGATTGCCTGTTCGAGGCGCGCGATGGCGGCCGGCAGGTCGTCGGGAAGGATCACGCCCCTGACGTCGAGCCCCTTGCCGACCAGCCCAAGCAGATACTGCGCGAGATCGGGCAGCATCACGATGGCGGGGGAAGCGGGTGAACGAAACGTCACCATCATCGCTCGTTCCTTGTGTCGTTGTCGTGGATGCCGGATGCCGCGCCCGCGTTCGTGACCACCGGTTGCGGCGAGGCCCTCCAGCCGTCCCGTCACGAGGCCGCGGCGCGGTCCGGCCCTCTTGGGCCCGGCATTCGCCCGGCAAGGTGCGCTTCAAGCGTCGCCCGGTTCGTCGCCGGTATCGTGTTCGAACGGCCCGAAGGCCTGTTTTGATTTTATATCACGTTGTGATGTATTCAAGTGCGCGGCCCCGGGACTCGGCGCGTCGGCGCGTCGGCGAGTCGGCACCGGACGACAGCATCCGCCCCGCTACCCGACATTCATCGGCAGCAGCACCATCTGCTTGCCTTCCACATGCAGGCGTGCCTGCAGCTCGACCGGCGTCTGATTGTGCAGCCACGCCGTCAGGAAATTCACGCGCCGGAAGATCAGCTTGCTCGCGAAACACACGCTGTTCGGGAACGCCTCGAGCGTCGCGGACGTCAGGTTCATGAACTCGATCACCGGATTCGTGCCGAACGCGATCCGGTAGTCGGCCGCGATGCCGTTGCGCCGGCAATGCGCGACGTAGTAGTCGAGGGCCTCGGTGATCGTGTGCCGCAATCGTTCGAGGTGCTCGTGCCCGTCGTATGCCTTCGCGTCGACCTCCCCGACCGCGAGGAAGATCACGTTGCGGAAGTGCCCGGGAAACAGCCGGTTGACCCACAGCAGCGCATGCATGCTCGCGCCGCGATGCTTGCCGACCAGCAGCACCGCGGTCGGCTGCGACGGATCGGGCTTGCCAGGGGCCTTCGCCTCGTCGACGATCGGCGGCGCACCGGAGAACAGCGCATCCTCCTTCGCGAGCTGCGCGCGCGTGTACGCGTAGTGGCGGTTGATCATGAAGCACAGCGCGATCACCGCGCTCGTCACGAGCACCGTCAGCCAGCCGCCGGCCGTGAACTTCTCGATCAGCGTGATCACGAGCACGGTCGACGTCACGAGCAGTCCGAGCGTGGTCAGGAAGAAATGCTTGTACCAGCTGCTGTCCTTGCGACGCTGGCGCCACCAGTACGTGCTCATGCCGAGCAGCGACATGCTGAACGTGAGGAACACGTTGATGCTGTACAGCACGACCAGCACGTCGACGTTGCCGTGCGTCCACAGCAGGATCAGCAGGCTCGACAGCCCGACGACGATGATCCCGTTCTGCCGCACGAGCCGCGTCGACAGGTCGCGGAAGTGGCGCGGCACCCACGAGTCCGACGCCATGTTCGACAGCACCGCCGGGCCGTCGAGAAAGCCGGTCTGCGCGCCGACCAGCAGCAGCCCCGCCTCCAACGCGAGCACGGCCGCGAGCAGCGCATTGCGCGCGAACGACGAACCGAGGCCCATGTGGTCGATCACGCTGCCGAACACGACCGCGTTGAGCGTCTGCCCTTCGACCGGCTTCGCGTGCCACAGCATGTACAGCAGGATGATCCCGCCCGCGGTGAACGCGAGCGACGTCGCCATGTACCACATCGTCACCTTGCCGCTCGGCACACGCGGTTCCGCGAGCATGTTCACGTTGTTCGACACCGCCTCGAGGCCCGTGTACGTACCGCCGCCGAGCGAGAACGCGCGCATCAGCAGCGCGAGCATCACGAACGTGCCGAGCGACTGCGACATCCCGTGCGCCTCGTGCACCGCGTCGGGCACGACCGACGCGAGATGGTCGCCATGCACCGCGACGCCGTACACGATCAGCGCGAAGTGCAGCACGACGAAGCCGAGAAAGATCGGCAGCAGCACCATGATCGATTCGCGCATGCCGCGGAAATTGAGCCCCGTCATCATCAGGATCAGCACGACCTCGGTCGTCAGCTTGAACGCCTGCGCGCTGACGGGCAGCAGGCTGAAGAACGCGTCGACGCCGCTCGCGAGCGACGTCGCGACCGTCAGCACGTAGTCGACCAGCAGCGCCGCGCCGGACACGAGCCCCGGCTTCGGCCCGAGCAGCGCGGTCGCGACGCGGTAGCCGCCGCCGCCGGTCGGGAACAGTTCGATCACCTGGTTGTAGCCGAGCGCGATGATGAACACCGTCGCGGCGGTCGCGAGCGCGAGGAACAGACCAAGGGGATGGTGCTGGCCAAGCGCGAGGAACGCTTCTTCCGGGCCGTAGCACGACGACGACAGGCCGTCGGCGCCCAGTCCGACCCACGCGAGCAGCGGCGTCACCGCGATCGCGTGGCGCGTGCGCGGATCCATCGGGTCGAGCGGTTTTCCGACGAGCAGCTGCCACACCTTCTGGAGTGCGGTCATGTTCCCTCCCGATCGCGCAATGCGCCGCCATCACATCAATAAAAGGTAAATGAGTTCCGGGACGGCCGCCAGTCGGCGTATTCCATAGTGCCATGTCGGGTATGCGCGGATCTCTTTCAAAACACCGACATCACGCAGACAGCTCGACTACAACACGATCGGCCGCACGTCACGGTGCATCGCATCGTTCGGATGCGACGTGACGCGGCGATGACACGACGCAAGAAGATGCGGACGCATCGGTCAGGCGCACGACGGTGCGCGCGCCCGAAGCCCGCCGCCGGGCGGCGGCCGTTCGCATGCCAAAGGAAGGGCGTGCGCGCCGGCCGGCGCGCACTGGTCACATCGCGGCGGGCGCCGCCGCGGCGGTGGTCTCGGCGATCATGCGCCGCAGCTCGGGTACGCACGAACCGCACTGCGTCCCGCATTTGAGCTGCGTCTGCAGCCCGGCGAGCCGCTCCGCCGGGGTCGCGGCCGCGGGCGCGGCCGCGAGCGCGGTCCGGATGTCGCGCTCGCTGACGCCGACACAGTTGCACACCGCACGGCCGCGCGCGGGCGCGGCCTGCAGCGGCACCCGGCCCGCGAACAGCAGCATCCGCCCGATCGCGCCGACGCCGGCGCCGCTGTCGACGTAATCGCGCAACACGGCGGCGCTGTCCTCGGTCGCGCCGGCCGCGCCCGACACCGAGAACGCGGTCAGCGCGCCGTCGACGATGCGGATGCGGCGGCCCGTGCCGCGCCGCGCGTCGCCGTAGCTCATCACGTCGGCCGACTGCTCGGGCAGGCCGAGCAGCGCCTCGATCTCGCGCTGCAGTTCGGCCGGCGCCGGCTCGTAGGCGGCCGCACGCCATGCGAGCCCGCTGTACGCGTCGGTGCCGAACGGCACGCAGCTCGCATACGGAAACCGCGCGAACAGCGTGCGCAATTGCCGTTGCCGCCCAAGCAGTTCGTCGGCCGGCAGGCGCACGGCGATCAGCCAGCGCCACGGCAGGTCGGCCTTCAGCAGCTTGATCGCCGCATGCTTCAGTTCCGGCTGGCGCGACGACGGATCGAGCGCAGGCGACGTCACCGTGTTCACGCCCGCGCCGACGCGGTTTCCCGCTACCCCGGACACGAACTCGTCGCCCCAGTGCATCGGCGTGAACGCCTGGCCGGGCGCGATCGCGTCGTCGGCGCGCGCGGGCAGCAGCATGCTGCCGCGGCGCGACGTCAGGTGCACGAAATCGTGCGGCCCGACGTCGAGCCGCGCGCAGTCGCCGGGATTCAGGTCGACGGTCGGCGCCGGCGCATGCGCAAAGAGCTTCGGCACGCTGCCCGTGCGACTGCAGCCGTGCCACTGGTCGCGCAGCCGGCCGGTCGTCAGTGCGAAGCGATAACGCGAATCGACGGCTTCCGCGACCGTCTGGTAAGGCGTCGCGATGAAGCGCGCACGGCCGTCGGCGGTCGGGAACCGCCCGTCCGCATACAGGCGATCGGCGCCGCGCGCCGCGCCTGCCGGGAACGGCCACTGTTGCGGGCCGTCGCTGGCGAGCAGCGGCCACGACAGCCCGCCGATGTCGCAGTCGCGTCCGGCCGTCGTCGCGCGATGCTCGTTCCAGACCGCTTCCGCGTCCGGGTACGGGAACAGCGTCGGGCGGCCGGGCGCAAGCCGCGCCTCGAGCCGGCGGCCGATGTCGGCGGCGATCCGCCAGTCAGCGCGCGCGTCGCCATACGGTTCGACGGCCGCGCGCACGCGCGAGATGCGCCGCTCCGAATTGGTCACGGTGCCGTCCTTCTCGCCCCACGTCGCGGCGGGCAGCAGCACGTCCGCGTACGGCGCCGTGCCGGTGTGCGCATACGCGTCCTGCAGCACGACGAATTCCGCGCGGGCGAGCCCCGCACGCACGGCCGCCTGGTTCGGCAGCGAATGCGCGGGGTTCGTGCAGACGATCCACACGGCTTTCAGGTCGCCTTCGGCGAGCCGATCGAACATCTCGACCGCAGTCAGGCCCGGCTGCGCGGGCACGTCGTCGACGCCCCACAGCCGCGCGATTTCCGCGCGATCGTCCGGATTCGCGAGGTCGCGGTGCGCGGATCCGAGCGTCGCCATCCCGCCCACTTCGCGGCCGCCCATCGCGTTCGGCTGGCCGGTCAGCGAGAACGGGCCCGCGCCGGGCTTGCCGATCTGTCCGGTCGCGAGGTGCAGGTTGATCAGCGCGACGTTCTTGTGCGTGCCGTCCGCCGACTGGTTCAGCCCCTGGCAGTACAGCGACAGCGACGGGCCGTCGGCGAACCAGCGCGCGGCCTTCACGATGTCGTCGGCCCGCAGGCCGCACACCTGCGCTGCCACCGCCGGCGACCATTCGCGCACGCTGTCGCGCACCGCGTCGAAGCCGTTCGTATGCGCGTCGATGAAGGCGCGATCGACCGCGCCGTCCCACACCAGCACGTGCAGCATCGCGTTGAACAGCGCGACGTCGGTGCCGGGCTGCAGCGCGAGGTGCAGCGTCGCGTCGCTCGCGGAGTCGGTGCGGCGCGGATCGGCGACGATCACCTTCATCGCCGGATTGCGCTCGCGCGCGGCTTCGAGCCGGCGGTACAGGATCGGATGCGCGAACGCCGGGTTCGCGCCGGCGATCAGCACCGTGCCCGCATGATCGAGATCGTCGTAGCTGCACGGCGGCGCATCCGCGCCGAGCGACTTCTTGTAGCCGACCACGGCCGAGCTCATGCACAGCCGCGAATTCGAATCGATGTTGTTGGTGCCGATCAGCCCTTTCGCGAGCTTGTTAAAGACGTAATAGTCCTCGGTCAGCAGCTGGCCCGAAATGTAGATGCCGACCGCATCGCGGCCGTGCTGCTCGACGATGCGCGCGAAGCGCGCCGCGACGTGGTCGAGCGCGTCGTCCCACGACACGCGCGTGCGCGCCGCATCGCGCGACAGCCGCAGTTCCGGATGCGCGGCGCGCGTCTGCGCATAGCGCTCGGGCGCGGCCGTCAGGTGCAGCGTGCTGCCCTTCGAGCACAGCCGGCCGAAGTTCGCCGGATGATCGGGGTCGCCGCGCACGCCGACGATCGCGTGCCGTCCGTCGGCTTCCGCACGCGTCTGGATGATCACGCCGCAGCCGACGCCGCAATAGCAGCACGTCGAACGCGTTTCGCGCAAGTCCGCTTCGGGTCGCCCGTCGAGTGTCGCTGCCGCTCCCGTCATGCAGCGTGTCCCGGTTCGGCGCACGCGGGCGCGCCGGATGCATCGGCCGCGTCATCGCCGACGGCGAGCGACACGAGTTCGCTGCGCTTGAGATGCACCGCGCCGCCGTCGCACGCGACGCTGAACACGGGCGTACAGCCGTCGTCCGGCGGCAGTGCGCAGCCATTGCCGAACGCAACGTTGAAGCCGTGCAGCGGGCAGGTCACCTGTTCGCCGTGCACGATCCCCTGCGACAGCGGGCCGCCGCGATGCGGGCAGCGGTCGAGCAGCGCGAACACGCGGTCGCCCGCGGTGCGGAACAGCGCGACGGGCGCGCCCTCGGCCCGCTTGACGACGCGTGCGCCGAGCGGGGGAATGTCGTCGATCCGGCAGACCGCGATCCAGTCGGGTTCGAGAGTGGACATCGTATGGATTCCTGGCTATTGCGCCGGCTTCAGTGGCCGGCCGGTTCGACCGCGATCGGCGTGAACTGGCGCAGGTCGACCTGCGCGTTCTCGGTGTCGTGCCACGGGTCGGGTTCGTCCTTCAGCGCGAACTGCAGGCGTTCCCACAGCGCACGGCGGTTGTCGGCGTCGTCGAGCACGCGCGCCTTCACGTAGTCGAGGCCGACGCGTTCGAGGTAATGCACGGTGCGCTCCAGGTACCAGCCTTCCTCGCGATAAAGCTGCAGGAACGCGCCCGCGTATTCGAGCACTTCGTCGTGCGTCTTCACCTTGCAGAAGAACTGCGCGACTTCGGTCTTGATGCCGCCGTTGCCGCCGACGTAGATTTCCCAGCCCGAATCGACGCCGATCACGCCGACGTCCTTGATGCCCGATTCCGCGCAATTGCGCGGGCAGCCGGACACCGCGAGCTTGACCTTGTGCGGCGCATACATGCGCCACAGTGCACGCTCGAGCTGCTGGCCCATCAGCGTCGAGTCCTGCGTGCCGAAGCGGCACCATTCGGAGCCGACGCAGGTCTTCACCGTGCGCAGCGCCTTCGCGTACGCGTGCCCGCTCGGCATCCCGAGATCCTTCCAGACGCCCGGCAGATCCTCCTTCTTCACGCCGAGCAGGTCGATGCGCTGCCCGCCCGTGACCTTCACGGTCGGAATCGCGTACTTGTCGACGACGTCGGCGATGCGGCGCAGCTCGTCCGCGGTCGTCACGCCGCCCCACATGCGCGGCACGACCGAATAGGTGCCGTCCTTCTGGATGTTCGCGTGCGCGCGCTCGTTGATGAAGCGCGACTGCGGATCGTCCTTCGCATCGTGCGGCCACGTGCTGATGCAGTAGTAGTTGAGCGCCGGACGGCACGTCGCACAGCCGTTCGGCGTGCGCCATTCGAGGAAGTGCATCGCGGCGGGCACCGACAGCAGCTTGTGCTCGCGGATCGCGGCGCGCACTTCCGAATGCGTGCGATCGGTGCAGCCGCACACGGGCTTCGCCTTCGGCGACGCCGAATAGTCGCCGCCGAGCGTCGACATCAAGATCTGCTCGACGAGGCCCGTGCACGACCCGCACGACGCGGACGCCTTCGTGTGCTTGCGCACGTCCTCCAGCGTGAAGAGCCCCTTCGCCTTGATTGCGCCGACGATCGTGCCCTTGCAGACGCCGTTGCAGCCGCATACCTCGGCGGTGTCGGGCATCGCGGCGGCGTGCGTGACGCCGCTGTGCCCGGTGTCGCCGAGGCTCGTCTCGCCGAACATCAGCGTATCGCGGATGTCCGAGATGTTGCGCCCCTCGCGCAGCAGCTTGAAGTACCACGCGCCGTCGGCGGTGTCGCCGTACAGGCATGCGCCGACGATCCTGTCTTCCTTGATGACGATCTTCTTGTAGACACCCGCGAGCGGATCGGACAGCGTGATGTCCTCGGTGCCTTCGCCGCCGAGGAAATCGCCGGCGGAATAGAGGTCGATGCCCGTCACCTTCAGCTTCGTCGACGTGACCGAGCCGGCGTAGCGGCCGATGCCGAATTCCGCCAGATGATTCGCCGCGACCTTCGCCTGCTCGAACAGCGGCGCGACGAGCCCGTAGGCAATCCCGCGATGGCTCACGCATTCGCCGACCGCGTAGATGCGCGGATCGTAGGTCTGCATCGTGTCGTTCACGACGATCCCGCGATTGCAGTAGAGGCCCGTGCTTTCGGCGAGCTCGGTGTTCGGCCGGATGCCGACCGCCATCACGACAAGATCGGCCTCGAGCGTATCGCCGTCGGCGAAGCGCACCGCGCGCACGCGGCCGCCGCCATCCGCGCCGTCGCCTTCCAGCGCGGCGGTCTGCTTCGACATCAGGAATTTCAGGCCGCGCGCCTCGAGCGAATGGCGCAGCAGCTCGCCCGCGGTCGCGTCGAGCTGGCGTTCGAGCAGCGTCGGCGCGAGGTGAATGACGGTCACGTCCATCCCGCGCACCTTCAGCCCGTTCGCGGCTTCGAGGCCGAGCAGGCCGCCGCCGATCACGGCCGCGTGACGGTAGCGTGACGACGCGTCGATCATCGCCTGCGTATCGGCGATGTCGCGATAGCCGAGCACGCCGCCGAGGTTGATCCCCGGAATCGGCAGCATGAACGGATTCGAGCCCGTCGCGAGCAGCAGGCGGTCGTACGGCGCCTCGGTGCCGTCGTCGGCGATCACGATCCGGCGCACGCGATCGATCTTCACGACCTTCTTGCCGGTCAGCAGCCTGACGCCGTGTTCCTCGTACCACGCGTAGTCGTTCAGCACGATCTGTTCGAGCGTCTGCTCGCCGGCCAGCACCGGCGACAGCAGGATCCGGTTGTAGTTCGGATGCGGCTCGGCGCCGAACACCGTCACGTCGTACAGATCAGGGGCCAGCTTGAACAGCTCTTCGAGCGTGCGCACGCCCGCCATCCCGTTGCCGACCATCACCAGCTTCATCTTCCGCATTCCGATGTCTCCCTGACCCTGAGCGTGCAGGTTGCCCTGCGTGTCAAGCAGACAAAAAAGCAAACGGCGTGCCACATATTGCAGGTCGCCATGCGGCGCGGCGCCGGCGCGACCGGGCGCACCGGATTCACGCGCGGCGCGGATGAAATTGGTGCAATACAGCACAACCCGGTGCACGGGGTCGGGTGCGGATGCCCGCTCGGTGCAACGGCGTGGTGCATGGCGGTGACGACGCCGTGCGCAACGAAGCGCGCAAACGGCGCCTATCGTCCGAACAATGCGCGGGCCGATCGCATGCCGTCGCGCAGGTGCGCGGTGGCCAGCCCGTCGTATCAGCCGCCTTCGCCCAGCGCGCGGGCGAGCAGCCTCGACACGCCGGTAAACGCCGGATGCGGCGCGGTAATCACGAACGTCGGAATCCGTGCGAGATAGCCGGTGAAGCGGCCTTTCGCGTCGAAGCGCGCGCGAAACGGCGACGCGTCGAACAGCGCGCCGAGGCGCGGCACGACACCCCCGCCTATATAGATGCCGCCGGTCGCGCCGAGCGTCAGCGCGAGGTTGCCCGCGAACGTGCCGAGCATCCCGCAGAAGCAGTCGAGGGTCGCGACGCAGCGCGCGTCGCCGGCGAGCGCTCGCTCGATGATCGCGGCCGTGTCGGCGCCGGCCGTGTCGATGCCGTCGCGCGCGGCGAGCGCCGCGTGAATCACCGCGATGCCGGGGCCGGCCGCAAGCCGCTCGAACGACACGTGCGGCCAGCGCGTGCGCGCGTACCGCAGCACATCGTCGTCGCGCGCGTCGGCCGGCGCGAACGACACGTGCCCGCCCTCGCCGGACAGCGGCAACCACGCGCCTCCCGCGCCTCCCGCGCCTCCCGCGCCTCCCGCACCTCCCGCGCCTCCCGCACCTCCCGCACCTCCCGCACCTACCGCACCTCCCGCGCCTCCGGCACCTCCCGCACCTCCCGCGCCTCCGGCCCGCACGAGCGCCGACACGCCGAGCCCGGTTCCCGGGCCGAGCACGCCGATCGTTCCGCCGGGCGCCGCGTGGCCGCCGCCCACTTGCCGCCGCTCGTCCGCGGACAGATGCGGGACGGCCATCGCGAGCGCCGTGAAGTCGTTGACCACGTGCAGCGTGTCGAAGCCGAGCGCACGGCGCGTCGCATCGATCGAGAAGCGCCAGTCGTGGTTGGTCATGCTGACCGTATCGCCGTCGACCGGATTGGCGATCGCGAACGCCGCATGCCGGACCCGCGTGCCGCCCGGCCCGCCCTCGTCGTCCACCGCGCCCACGTCACGCAGATACGCTCGCACCGCGTCGGCCACGCCCGCATGGTCGCCGCATCGATAGACGCGCACGCCGCCGATCTCGCCGCGCGCGGTTTCCAGCGCGAAGCGCGCATGCGTGCCGCCGATGTCCGCCAGCAGGCGGGGGCCGCCGGCGTGCACCGGTCGCACCGCATGCCGTGCGACCGGATGATCGTTGAGGGTCGCTTCGCTCATCGGTTCTCCCAGGTTGTCATCGTGTGTCGATTGCGTCGTTCAGGGCACGTCCGCGCCCCGCGCCGCGTGCAGCAGCTCGAACCAGTGTTCGCGTTCGAGCGTGACGCGCGTCGCCGCCACGGCCTCGCGCAGCGCCGCGATCCGGCTCGAGCCGACGATCGGCAGCGGCCGGCACGGCAGCGCGAGCAGCCATGCGAACAGCACCGTCGTCGCGGGCACGCCGAGCGCGCCGCCGATCCGTTCGGCGCGGGCGCGCACGCGCGTCGCGGCGGGCGACGCGTCGGTGAGCACGCGCCCGCCCGCGAGCGGCGACCACAGCATCGGCGGGCAGCGCCAGCGCTGCGCCTGGTCGAACGTGCCGTCGTCGAGCGGCGCGAGATGCAGCAGCGAGCATTCGACCTGGTTCGTCGCGAGCGCCATCCCGTGCGCGGCCATCCGGTCCTGCAGCAGCGCCGCCTGCGCCGGCGTAAAGTTCGATATCCCGAATGCTCTCACCTTGCCGTCGCGCCGCAGCGCCGCGAATGTCTCGGCGACTTCGTCCGCATCCATCAGCGGGTCGGGGCGATGCAGCAACAGCAGGTCGAGCCGGTCGGCATGCAGCGCGCGCAGCGACTGCTCGACCGACGCAACGATATGCGCCGCCCGCGTGTCGTAGTGCTTGATCCGGTGCTCGGGCCGTTGCGCGGACACGAGCCGGATCCCGCACTTCGTCACGAGCTGCATCCGCTCGCGCAGGTGCGGCGCATCCGCCAGCACCTCGCCGAACAGCCGCTCGGCCGTGTAGTCGCCGTAGATGTCCGCATGATCAAAGCTCGTCACGCCGAGTTCGAGCGCCGCCTCGATCAACGCGCGGCGCTCGCCGCGCGACAGCCGCCAGTCGGCGATGCGCCACATCCCGAACACGATGCGCGACAACACGAGCGCATCGCTTCCGGTCGAGATCGTCGTACAGCGTTCCGTCATGTCGCTCACCACCACCATTCGACTTGCGCACCGACCGTCGAGCCCGAGCGCGAGGTTCCGAAAATGCCCGTCGTCGACAGCGGATCGCCGGGCGCCGCCGCGTCCTGCGCCGCCTGGTTCCAGCGCGCGTACGTATAGAACACGCGGAACTCGGGCCGCGACCAGAACGACCGGTCCATCGCGAGCGTCAGCGCGACGCTCGCCTTCAACAGCGTGCGCGTCGGGCCGCCGGACGGCGTCACGCGGTCATGCCCGAGGTCGCCCTGCAGCTTCACATGCTGCGTGAACGCATACACGGGCCGCACGCCCATCGACACCCACGTCTGCGAGCCGCCGGACGGCGCGATGTCGCGCTCGTAGATGCCGACCACCTGGCCGCTGAAGTTCTGCGTCGCCTGCCAGTCGAACGCATCGAGCACGCGAAAGCTCTTGTAGCGGTTGTCGTTGGTCAGCGTCCCCGTGTAGCCGAGGCCCGTGCCCGGGCCGACGCCATACTGGAACGCGAGCTTGTTCTTGCCGCCGAGCAGGTTGGTCTGCACGTGCTGGACCGTGAACGACCAGCCGCTGTGCGCGTCCTGCAGCACGCCGTTCCCGTTCAGCACCGGCGCGCGGGCCGGGATGTACGACAGCCCGAACTGCAGTTCGCCGCCGGGGTTCGGATGCACGCCGGACAGCTGCAGGTCGTGGCGCGTCGCGTAGTTCGGCTGGTCGATGTAGTCCTCGCGGAACAGCGCATAGCTGAGCTTCAGGCCGCCGCCGATCGGCACGTTCTCGACGCCCGCGCCGAGGCCGCTCGGGTTCCAGTAGTAGAAGTCGTTCATGTGGACGTCATTGCGCCGGTAGTAGATGCGCCCGAACCAGATCCGCATGTCGTCGAGCCCCGGAAAGTTCGTGAGCTGTACGTACGACTGCGGCAGGCGAACCCTTCCGTGATTGCCGTCGAAGGTCGGCGTGCGGTCGAGATCGTTGACGAGGCTCGCCATGCCGACCGCCGACAGCTGCATGCCGTTCGAGAACTTGTACAGCGTCTGGTCGATCTCCAGCTCGCTGTAGACCTGGCATTCGTTGCCGAGCCGGTATTTGCTCTGCGCCCCCGGCAACTGGAAGCAGGCCTGCGAATGGCCGTCGCTCGTGCCGACACCGGCCCGCAGATAGCCGTGGAACTGGGTCCACGGCGTCAACTGGTTCCAGGCCGACGACGGCGTCGGCGTCACCACGTTGGCGGGGCTCGTGTCGGCCGGCACGACGCCGGTGGCCTGCGAGAGGCCCCCCGGCGCATTGTCCGCGGCGACCGTCGTTGCCGGATCCGGCGCCGCGTGCAGCGCGGCCGACGCGACGGCCAGCGAGAAAGCAGCGGCGAGCCGCGTGAGCCTGAACGGGGTGCGTACCGGACCGCGCGCGGCGCGGCCTGCTTCGTCGATCATGAACGTGTCTCCAAACGTTGTCAGTGCGCCGCGTGCGATGCGCGGCGTCATCGAATTGGTGTGTGTGCTGCGTCGTCCGTCATGTTGCTGACGGGCCGGCGCGGTGGACGATCCGCGCGCCGGCCCCGTGCGAAGTCAGCCCGCGACGTCAGTCGGCGACGTCGAGATCGAGCACCGGCGCCGCGGCGGCAGCCGACGGCCCCGGCGCGTGGATACGGATCGGCTCGCCCGCGGCCGCGCTCGCATAGATCGCGTCGAGGATCTCCATCACGATCAGCCCTTCCTCGCCCGGCGCCGGATGCGGGACGTCGCACAGAATCGCTTCCGCGTAGTCGTACATCGCCGAATGCGCGCCGTCCGCGGGCGGGTTCAGGCGCATGTCGAACTGCGCGCCGTTCTGCTCGATGAAGATGTGCGCGTCGAACGTGTAGCCTTCGTTCAGGTTCTTCTGCAGCAGCCCTGCGCGCGTGCCGAGCAGGCGCGTCTCCATCAGCTCCGCTTCCTGGATGTTGGTCGCCCACGACGCCTCGAGCGCGAGCGTCGCGCCGTTGTCGAAGCGGATCAACGCGGCCGCGAGATCCTCGACGTCGAACGTCTTGCCCGCGCGCGTCGCGAGCTCGCGCGCGATCGGGTCGTACGTGCTGCCCATCACCCACACGGGCTTCGGATACCCCATCAGCCACAGTGCGAGGTCGAGCCGGTGCACGCCGAGATCGATCAGCGGCCCGCCGCCCGCGAGCGCCTTCGTGCCGAACCAGCCGCCGAAGCCGGGCATCCCGCGCCTGCGGTGCCACATCGTGCGGCCGAAATAGAAGTCGCCGAACACCCCGCCGTCGACCTGCGCCTTCAGTGCACGCGACTGCGCGCTGAAGCGGTACGAGAAATTGATCATCAGCCGCTTGCCGGCGCGCTGCGCGGCGATCAGCATGTCGCGCCCCTCGTCCGCATTCAGCGCCATCGGCTTCTCGCACAGCACGTGGCAGCCGGCGTCGAACGCGGCGAGCGTCAGCTCGCGATGGAACTTATTCGGCGTGCACACGCTGACGACGTCGAGCTTCTCGGCGACGAGCATTTCATCGGCCGACGCGTAGCGCGCATCGATGTCGAACGCGTCGCCGACCTTCGCGAGCCGCTTCGCATCGGGGTCCGCAATCGCGACCACGTCGACGTCCGGATGCTCGCGCCAGCCTTCGATATGCTTGCGGCCGATCCCGAGCCCGATCACGCCGACGCGCAGGCGCCGGCCGCGTGCAACCGCCGCCGCTTCCGGCAGCTCCACCTTGTAGTCGTCGTTCATGCGATATCTCCTGCGCTTTGCTGGATGCCGACGTGCGCGAACTGCTGGCTCTTCTCGCTGAGCGTCTCGAGCGGCGGCGAGTTCGGGCAGCGGTCGGCGAGGTTCACGCGCGGTGCGGCCCACTGCACCGCGTTCGCGATCACGCGCTGCACGTTGCGGTCGTGATAGGTCGGATACGCTTCGTGACCGGGACGGAAATAGAAGATCCGGCCGTGGCCGCGCTCCCAGCAGCAGCCCGAACGGAACACCTCGCCGCCCTCGAACCACGAGATGAAGACCGTGCTGTCCGGTTGCGGGATGTCGAAGCGCTCGCCGTACATCTCCTCGTGCTGCAGCTCGAAGTACTCGCCGAGCCCGGCCGCGATCGGATGCGACGGTTCGACGACCCACAGCCGCTCCTTCTCGGCCGCCTCGCGCCACTTCAGCGAGCAGTTCGTGCCGAGCAGGCGGCGGAAGATCTTCGAGAAGTGCCCGGAATGCAGCACGATCAGCCCCATGCCCTCGAGCACGCGGCGCTGCACGCGCTCGACGATCTCGTCGGAGACCTTCGCGTGCGCCTTGTGCCCCCACCAGACCAGCACGTCGCACGCGGCGAGCCGCGCTTCGCTGAGCCCGTGCTCGGGCTGGTCGAGCGTCGCGGTGCCGATCTCGAGCGGCAGCGCGCCGTGGCCGAGCGCCGGCGTTTCGGCCAGCGCGCTCGCGATCACCTGGTGAATGCCGTCCGGGTAGATCGCGCGCACGCCTGCGTTTTCGCGCTCGTGCTCGAACTCGTTCCAGACGATCACTGAAAGCTTCTTGTTTAGCATGACTATCCTTTATCGATGATTTGGCGCCGATTCGACAGCGGCCGTGCGCCGCGGCCGCCTGAAACCTGTAGACCGGTAGACCGATTCGCCGCGCTCAGGCAGTCGCGAGCGCCGGCATCGCGGCGTCGCGCGGCATCCGCGCGGCCGCCCGACCGTCCGGGTGAAACAGATGCAGCGCGCCGGCCGGCAGCTCGACACGCACGCGCTCGCCGATCCGCGCGCCGGCGGCATCGGTCTTCGCGACGATCGGCTGCGCGCAAAGCGGCGTATCGAGGTACAGATAGGTGTGTTCACCCATCTGCTCGACGTGCGCGACTTCGCCGGTCACGCTGCCGGTGCCGACCCGCACGTGCTCGGGCCGGATGCCGAGCGTCACGCTGCTGCCTGCTTCGAGGCCGTCGCCGGACACGTGCGCGCCCAGCGCGTGCTCGCGGGCCAGCACGCGGACTTCGCCACTGCCGGGCGACGCGACAGTCGCGACGGTCGCCGGCAGGAAGTTCATCGCGGGCGACCCGATGAAGCCGGCGACGAACTGGCTTGCCGGCCGGTGATAGAGGTCGAGCGGCGTGCCGATCTGCGCGATGCTCGCGATTCCGCTGCGCCCTTCGAGCGGCCGCAGCAGCACGATCTTGTCCGCGAGCGTCATCGCCTCGACCTGGTCGTGCGTCACGTAGATCATGCTGGTGCTGTCGAGGCTGCGATGCAGCTTCGCGATCTCGACGCGCGTCTTCACGCGCAGCGCGGCGTCGAGGTTCGACAACGGCTCGTCGAACAGGAACACCTTCGGCTTGCGCACGATCGCGCGGCCGATCGCGACGCGCTGCCGCTGGCCGCCGGACAGCGCGCCGGGCTTGCGCTCGAGCAGTTCGCCGAGACGCAACGACTCCGACGCTTGCCGCACCCGCCGGTCGATCTCGTCCTTCGGCAAGCGCAGGTGACGCAGCCCGAACGCCATGTTTTCGTAGACGGACATGTGCGGATACAGCGCGTAGCTCTGGAACACCATCGCGATGTCGCGCTTCGCGGGCGCGAGCGTGTTCACGCAGCGGCCGTCGATCCACACGTCGCCGGCGCTCTGCTCCTCGAGCCCGGCGACGATCCGCAGCAGCGTCGACTTGCCACAGCCCGACGGACCGATGAACACGCAGAACTCGCCGGGTTCGATCGTGAGATTCACGTCGCTGAGGATGGCGGTCGCGCCGAACTGCTTGTGGAGACCGTTCAACTTGATCTGACTCATGCTCTTGCTCCTGCGAATGCGTATAGGGCCTGTTCCCGCTAATAACGGGCTTGCGAACGTGCCTTGCCGGTCGTAGTGCAAGGAGCAAGGAGCGCCGTTTGGCCGAGCCAAACAAGCGACGCGCGACGCCGCAATACGGCCGGCAAGGCACGTTCCCGTAACTAAAAAAAATCTTTCTTGGGGCTGGCCGCCAGAAGGGCCGATCGCCGCGTCATGCTCCTTGCGAATACGCCCGGTATTCGCTGCGTCCCATTCCTTGCGCTCGGCCCTTCTGGCGGCCAGCGCAAGCCCGTTATTAGCGGGAACAGGCCCTAACCCTTGACTGCGCCGGCCGTGAGGCCGGACACGATATGCCGCTGGAACACCATCACGAGCAGCACGAGCGGCACCGTGACGATCACCGACGCGGCCATGATCGTTCCCCACGGCAGCTCGAAGCTGCTTGCGCCGGAAATCATCGTGATCGCGACCGGCACCGTGCGCTGCTCCGACGAAATCGTGAACGTGAGCGCGAACAGGAACTCGTTCCACGCCGACACGAACGCGAGCAGCGACGTCGCCGCGAGCGCCGGCCGCAGCAGCGGCAGGAAGATCCGGAAGATCAGCGTGAACACGCCGACGCCGTCGACGAGCGCCGCTTCTTCCAGCTCGCGCGGCAGCTCGCGCATGAACGTGACGAGGATCCAGATCGTGAACGGCAGCGTGAAGACCAGGTCCGACAGCACGAGCGCGCCGAGATGGTCGTACAGGCCGAGCGCGCGAACGAGCTCGAACAGGCCCGACAGGATCGCGACCTGCGGGAACATCGACACGCCGAGGATGCACATCATCAGCACGCCGCGCCCGCGGAACGACACGCGGCCGAGCGCATACGCGGCGAGCACCGACACCGCGAGCGACAGCGCGACCGCGCCGCCCGCGACGAACGCCGAGTTCAGCAGGTACGCGCCGAACGGCTGGTCGCGGAACAGCTGCCGGTAGTTGTCGAGCGACGGGCTCGCGGGGAACAGCGACGTTTCGAACAGCGCGTCGCCGTGCTTGATCGACGTGCCGATCATGTAGACGAACGGGAACAGCGCGATCACCAGCACGAGCGCCGACAGCAGCCCGTGGATCGCGATCTCGAGCGGATGCTTCTTCATGTCATGCCTCCTGCATCCGGCGGCGGCTGACCGCCATGTAGCCGACCGTGAACAGCACGATCGTCAAGAACAGCAGCATCGCGGATGCCGACCCGAACCCCACCTGCTGGAAGTCGATCAGCTGCTCGCGCACATAGACCGACATGCTTTTCGTGACCCGGCTGTTCGACGTCATTACGTAGATCAGGTCGAACACGCGCAGCGCGTCGAGCGACCGGAAGATCATCGCGACCAGCACGCCCGGCAGGATCAGCGGCAGCGTCACCGAGCGGAACACGCGCCAGCGCGGCACGCCGTCGACGCACGCGGCCTCGTAGCAGTCGCGCGGCACGGTCTGCAGCGCGGCGAGCATCAGCAGCGCCATGAACGGCGTCGTCTTCCAGACGTCGACGAGCACGATCGTCGGGAATACGAGCTGCGCATCGGCGGTGAACGCGAGCGGCTCGTGGATCGCGCCGATCGACATCAGCATCGCGTTGACGATCCCGAACTGGTCGTTGAGCATCCAGCTCCAGATCTTCGCGGACACGACGGTCGGAATCGCCCACGGCACGAGCACCGCGGCGCGCAGCAGCGTGCGCAGCCGCGACGGCACGTCGAGCAGCAGCGCGACGCCGAGGCCCGCCGCCGTTTCGAGCACGACGGACACGACGGCGAACAGCACCGTATTGCCGACCGCCTGCCACCACGCCGGGTCGCGCAGCACGCCCGCCGCACCGAGATAGTTGCCGAGGCCGACGAAATGGCGCTGCGACAGGTCGGACAGCTGCGCATCGGTCAGGCTGAACCACGCGGTGCGCAACAGCGGCCAGCCGGCGATCGCCACCAGCGCGAGCAGCGCCGGCGCGACCAGCAGCCACGCCTGGCGGCGGCGCGCTTGCGCGATCCCGGAACCAGCGCGAGCTGGCGCCGCCACAAATGAAGGACTGCTATCGATCTGGATGCTTCCGGTTCTCATGCGATGTCTCCTGCGGGGCCGGCGCGTAACGTTACGTTGCAGCGCGCGGCCCGGTCGATCAATCGTGAAGCGTCGCGCTCAATGCCACACGCCGCCCGGCGCGAGCCGGTTCAGCGACGCGGCAAGGCGCGCGAGTGCGCCCGACGCCGTATCGCTGCCCGACAACACGTCGTGTGCGGCGTTCCAGAACTGGTTGCTGACCTGGTTGTACTTCGCGCCGGTGACCGTCGACGGCCGCGCGACGGCCGTGCTGAAGGTCGGCAGCAGGTCGGCCATGAACGGGTTCGCCTGCAGGATGTCCTTGTCGTGGTAGAGCGCCGGCATCGTCGGGTTGTACGAACCCTGCACCGCGCGCATCTTCTGCACTTCCGCGCTCGACAGGTACATCACGAGATCGGCGGCGAGCTTCGGGTTCGGCGAGTAGCGCGACACCGCGAGCTGCCAGCCGCCGAGCGCGGCGGCCGGACGGCCGTCGGCGCCGCCCTTCGGCAGCGGCGCGATGCCGACCTTGCCCTTGATCGGGCTGCCGGCGCGGTTCGCGATCGCCCACGCATACGGCCAGTTGCGCATGAATACCGCGTTGCCGGCCTGGAATACGCCGCGCGACTCTTCCTCGCCGTAGTTCAGCACCGCCTTCGGGCTGATCGTGCCGACCCATTTCGCGGACTGTTCGAGCGCCTTGGCCGCGCCCGGGTTGTCGATCGTCACGCGGCCCTTGTCGTCGACCACCGTGCCGCCGTTGTGGCTCGCGATCCATTCGAGCGCGTCGCAGGTGAGCCCTTCATACGCACGCCCCTGCCACACGTAGCCCCAGACCTTCTCGTTGCCGGCGGCGCGCTCGCTCGCCTGGATCTTGCGCGCGGCGGCATCGAGCTCGTCCCACGTCGCGGGCACCTTCATGCGGTATTTGTCGAGCAGGTCCTTGCGGTAGTACAGCAGGCCCGTGTCGATGAACCACGGCATCGCGACGAGCTTGCCGTTCACCGTGTCGTTCGCGACGATGCTCGGGAACGACTGGTTTTCCAGTCCTTTGCTGTACGGCTTCAGGTCGATCAGGTGATTCGCGAGGATGCCCGGCCAGACGGTGTCGATCTGCATCACGTCGATCTTGTCCGAGCCGCTGCCGAGCAACTGCTGGTACAGCGCCAGCGTTTCACTCGAGTTGTTCGGCATGCTGATGAACTCGACCTCGTTGCCGGTCTTCTCGGCCCAGCGCTTCGCCGAAACCTGGCAAATGTCCTGATCGACGCCGGCCGCGCCGCACGCGATCCGCAGCGTTGCGGCGCTTGCCGTGGCGGCCGTTGCAGCCGTCATCGCGAGCGCCATCGTCAGCAAACCTGTCTTGATCTTCATCATCGGGTGTCTCCAGTCCCATGCAGAGCTGTCTTTCGAATCGTGCCCCTCGGTGCCGCGAGTGCGTCACCGGGTGCCGTGGGTGTATGAGACTCCAGTCCCGTTAATCGAAAATTTCGGAAATGCGACGCGCCATTAACAATCGAAACAATTGGCGTCAGCCCAGCAGCGCGGCGAGCGCCGCCAGATCGAACGGCTTCGGCACGAACGGCAGGTCCGCTCGCCAGTCGGGGTGGGCCTGATGGACTTCGGGCGGCAGGCCCGAGGTCAGCGCGACGCGCTGGGCGGGCCAGCGCTCGGCGAGCCGCGCGGCGAACGCAATGCCGCTGCCGCCCGCGCCGAGCGAGATGTCCGACAGCACGAGCGTGACGGGGCCGTGCTCGGCCAGCCAGTGCAGCGCCGCTTCGCCGCTCGGCACCGCGTCGGCGTGCGCGCCGAGCGCCGCGAACTGGCTGAGCGCCGTGTCGCGCACCTCGGGATCGTCGTCGACGACGAGCACGCGCGCGCCGGCCGGGCGGGCCGCGGGCGGCGCAATCGCGGCAGCCGGCGCGCCGCGGCGCTCGGGCGGCGCGCTCTCCGGCAGCCACAGCTCGACGCAAGTGCCGCGCCCGACGTCGCTGTGGATCCGCAGATCGCCGCCGCTCTGGCGCACGAACCCGTAGACGCTGCTGAGCCCGAGCCCGCTGCCCTCGCCGGCCGCCTTGGTCGTGAAGAACGGCTCGATCACCTTGTCGAGCAGCACGGGCGAGATCCCGCAGCCGGTGTCGGTCACGCTCAGCACGACCGCCCGGGGCGCGGCCGCGCCGTCCTGCGCCGGCGCCGGTGCAAGGCGGGCGGCCAGCGTGAGCGTGCCGCCATCCGGCATCGCCGCGGCGCTGTTGAGCGTCAGGTTGAGGATCGCGTTCTCGAGCTGCCCGCGGTCGACGTTCACCCACATCGTGTCGGCAGCCGGTTCCAGCACGACCGTGACCCGCTGTCCCGCCGAGTATTCGACGAGGTCGAGCATCTCCGCGAGCATCGCCCGCACCGACACGCGCTCGGCCTGCAGCGGCTGGCGCCGCGCGAACGCGAGCAGCCGCCGCGTGAGCCGCGACGCGCGTTCGGCCGCGCGGCGCGCCCGCTCGGCCATCGTCTGCGCGTCGTGCTGGCCGTCGAGCCGCGGCAGCAACAGCTCCAGGTTGCCGAGTATCGCGACGAGGAAGTTGTTGAAATCGTGCGCGACGCCGCCCGTCAGCTGGCCGAGCACGTCCATCTTCTGCGCCTGGCGCAGTTCCGCCTCGACCGCGCGCCGGCTCGTCAGGTCGCGGCAGACCGCGACCCAGCCGCCGTCCGGGAGCGGCTGGCAGTGGAATTCGAGGGTTCGCTGGTCGCGCAGGTGCAGCTCGGCCGACGCGGCGATGCGCGCGCCGTCCGACGTGCGGGTCGCGGTCTCGCGCGACACCTGGCGCCAGCGCGCGGGCGGAGCGACCGCGCGCCGCAGCGCCGCGAGCGGCAGGCCCGCATGCAGCGCGGCGGCATCGATGCCGAGCAGCGTCGCGAAGGTCGGGTTCCACGCGATCAGGCTGCCGTGCGTATCGTGGACGGACACGCCGTCGTTCATCGAGTTCAGCACCGATTCCTGCAGCCGGCGCTGCGACTCGAGCCCGTGTGTCAGCTGCTCCTTCTCGATCAGGTTCGTGCGGAACACCTCGAACGCGCGCGCGAGCTCGCCGATTTCGTCCGGCCGGTGCGTCGACGGCATTCGGTCCGACGTCACGCCTTTCGCGAGGCGCGCCATCACGCGCGTCATCGCCTGCAGCTTGTGCAGGATGCGGCTCGCGTACGCGACGCCGAGCAGCGCGACCGCGACACCCGCGAACGCCAGCAGCAGCAGGCCCGACTGGCTGGAGACCGCGACCTTGCGCACCTTGTCGCTGCGTTCGCCGGCGATCTGCCGCAGCCGCTCCACATAGCGCGCGGACTTGCCGCTCAGGTGGTCCGCGTGGCCGCGCAGCAGCGTGACGAGATAGCCGGTCTGCGCTTCGCTCGACAGGAACTCGCGGCGCACCGCGAACACGCTGCGCGCGCCGCCGTCGAGCTGCTGCAGCGCGTCGGCGAGCGCCGGCTGCAGCCGATCCTCGCCGCGTTCGCGCACGCGCAGCCACAGCGCCTCGTTGTCGCTTTCCGCGCTGCCGAGCTCCGCCGCGTTCGCCGCCTGCAACGCGCCGGCGTTGCGTGCCCAGATTTCGAGCAGCGTCGGCGCCTGCCGGGCGATCAGGCCTTTTTCGCGCGCGATGCCGTCGCCGAGGCGGTCGTTCGCGGCACGCAGCGCGCCCAGCTCTTCCTTGAGCTGCCGCTGCCGGCCCGACACGATCAGGAGCCGCGCGAGATCCTGGTCGACCGCGTCGAGATCGTCGATCACCGCGAGCCGCTCGCCGGCCTTTGTCGCCGGTCCGGTTGGCATGCCGAAGCCCGGCGACAGCCGCCGGATGTCGCCGAGCAGGCCGCGCAGCAGCTCGGTATCGCTGTGCAGCAGGTCCGGCGAATCGGTCAGCATCATGCTCGGCGCGACCGCGGCGAGCTGCGCGACCTTGTCCGACAGCTCGAGCGCGCGGGCGATCTCCGGCACGACGTTCGCCTCGTATTCGTCGAGCGCGTTCTGGTTCGCGCGCATGCCGAGCACGCCGACCACCACGACCGCGAGCGTAATGCCGAACAGCAGCAGGAACGTCGCGATCAGCTTGGCCCGGACACTCCAGGGCGGCAACAGCCTGAACGTGGTGCGCATCGCGTCACACGCGCACGACCGGCACCGCGAACACATAGCCGACGCCGCGCTGCGTGCGGATATAGGTCGGCTGCTCGGGGTTCGGTTCGATCTTGCGGCGCAGGCGCAGGATCAGCACGTCGATCGTGCGGTCGTACACGTCGATCCCGAAGCCGCGCGTGTGTTCGAGCAGCTGGTCGCGCGACCAGACCCGCGACGGCTGCTGCACCATCGCGGCGAGCAGCTCGAACTCGCCCTGCGTCAGCGCGCACGGTCCGTTGCCGTTGTGCGTCAGCGTGCGCGCGGCGAGGTCCAACGTCCAGCCGTCGAAGCAGAAGCGCGGTCCGCCCCCGTTCGACGCGGGACGCGGCATCGACAGCTCGGTCGTGCGCCGCAGCTGCGCGCGCACCCGCGCGATCAGTTCGCGCCCCGAAAACGGCTTCGTGACGAAATCGTCGGCCGCGGTCTCGAGGCCGAGCACGCGGTCCGTCTCGTCGCCGAGGCCGCTGATCATGATGATCGACACGTCGGAGCGCCGCCGCAGTTCGCGCGCGACCGTCAGGCCGTCCTCGCCGCGCAGCTTCAGGTCGAGAATGACGAGCGCGTGTGGCGCGGCCGCCAGTTGCTGCTGCATCTGAGCGGCGCTGTCGGCCGCCGATACGTCGAAGCCCGCCTCCTCCAGCACGCCCTTCAGCCAGGTGCGCACCTCCGGATCGTCGTCCAGTACCAGGATCCGATGTTTTTCTGACATGCGTGTTCTCCTCCAAGCCTGCCGCGCGCGCCGATCCGGTGGTCGGACGCCGGGTGCGGGCGGGCATTTTATATCCGTGCGAGGCCGACTGCGGTCGGCAATTGCAGTCGCGCCGGAATCGAATGGTGGCCGATACCGGCCGACCCTGGCAAGGCCGGCGAGTGCGGGCCGTGCGGAGGAAGGCCGGGCGCCGCAAAAATCGCGCGCGCGATTCTAACGCCGAAAAATTCCGCCGGGAATGCGCGACGTCGCGTCAATGGCCTGCGCGCGGCAGCGGTATCCGGCAGACGTGTCGATTCGGCGTCGGCCTGCCGGCACGCGTTCGGCGTTCGGCGTTCGGCGTTCGGCGTTCGGCGTTCAGCGTTCAGCGTTCGGCGTTCGGCGTTCGGCGTTCGGCGTTCGGCGTTCGGCGTTCGGCAGCATGGAGCCGCGGCGCGCGGCGCATGTCATCGCGTCGCCCCGGAACGATTCGCCGACGACGGCACGATGAAAGCCACGCGAGCGGCATGCACATCGGCGCCAACGCATCGCGGGGCAGCCAAGCATGCGATCTGCTGTCGAAACGATTTCACCGAGCAGGCATGTCTCCACATGCGCAGGTCACACGCCGCATTGCGTCGAATGCGCGTTTCGTCTGCATCACAAACGAAATCTGCCGTGCATTGCCAACGAGACGTTGAGATTGCCAACGCCGAATCCGGCATTACCGCGCCATTCGCATGGTCACGCTATTGCGGTCCGCCGGAATTCCGCCGTAACGCGAGTCCCGCTGCGTTGCCGGCATTGCCGGTTCCGCAAAAAAAATTCGCGTGCGAATGACCGGCATCGGCCCGCAACCCGCGCGGCGATCCACGCCGGAACCCGCGTGTTGCGCGAGCGTCCGGGCCATCTTGCTCATTCCACAGACAAAACGTTTGCGTCGCTGCGATTCGTGCAATTCCGTCGCGAAATCCGCCGTCAAGCGCTCTTCGGCATTGCGCCGATTTCGCGTGCCGGCGCGACCGCTTGCACCGGAAATCGCGTCCGTCACGCGCACGCGGGCCGCGCAATCAGGTGATCCATTCCACACATCGGCCGAGTTTGTGCGCGCAACAATGGCGGTGCCGCGCGACCCGGGGCCATGCGGCCGTTTTGCATTCGCATGGATCAGGTGCGCGACGGTTTTACCCAAGCAAACCACTCTTAAATCGAGGACCCATCCATGCAACTCCAATCACACCCCGCATGCCGGCCGTTTTACGAAGCTGGCGAAATGACGCAACTGAAAGCGTTCTATGAAGAGGGCCGCAACGTCATGTGGATGATGCTTCGCTCCGAACCGAGGCCGTGCTTCAACCAGCAGCTCGTCACCGAGATCATCCAGCTCGCGCGCATCGCGCGCGATTCGGGACTGACGTTCGACTTCTGGGTGACGGGTTCGCTCGTGCCCGAGCTGTTCAACGTCGGCGGCGACCTGAGCTTTTTCGTCGACGCGATCCGCAGCGGCAGGCGCGATCAGCTGATGGCCTACGCGCGCTCGTGCATCGACGGCGTCTATGAGATCTACACGGGCTTCGGCACCGGCGCGGTCTCGATCGCAATGGTCGAGGGCAGCGCGCTCGGCGGCGGCTTCGAAGCCGCGCTCGCGCATCATTACGTGCTCGCGCAGAAAGGCGTGAAACTCGGCTTCCCCGAGATCGCGTTCAACCTGTTCCCGGGGATGGGTGGCTACTCGCTCGTCGCGCGCAAGGCGCACCGGCGCGTCGCGGAGGACCTGATCGCGAGCGGCGAGCCGCACGTCGCCGAATGGTATGAGGATCACGGGCTCGTCGAGCAGACGTTCGAACCCGGCGACGCGTATCTCGCGACGCGCACGTTCATCGACGTGCTGCGGCCGAAGCTGAACGGCGTGCGCGCGATGCTGCGCGCGCGTCAGCGCGTGTTCCCGCTCACGCGCGCCGAGCTGATGGACATCACCGAGGAGTGGGTGCGCGCGGCGTTCACGATCGAGACGAAGGATCTCGCGTTCATGGAACGCCTCGTGATGCTGCAGAACCGTCGCGTGTCGAAGCTGCGCACGGTGACCTGATGCGTGCCGTCGCAGCCTGACGGCCCCGCATGACCGGAAAGTTCAGGCGATGAGCCTGAACTTTCTTTTTTCCGTGAGCCATGCCTCGAACGCGTGCGCGGCCATCGGACGCGCGTAGTAATAGCCCTGCGCCTGGTCGACGTCGATCTGCTTGAGGAACTCAGCCTCGGCGCGCGTCTCGACGCCTTCGGCGACCACCGAGAAATTCAGCGCCCGCGCGAGCGACACCACGGAACTCACGAGCGCCTGCGAACGCGGATTGCGGTCGATGCCGGTGATGAAGCTGCGGTCGAGCTTGATCGAATCGAGCGGCAGTCGCGACAGCTGCGACAGCGACGAATAGCCGGTGCCGAAATCGTCGAGATGAATCTCGGCGCCGAGATGGCGGAACTGCTTGATCAGGCTGATCGCCGAGCCTTCATCCTCGATGAAGCAGCTCTCGGTCAGCTCGATGTCGAGCAGGCCCGGCTTCAGCCCCTCATCCTCGAGTATCGTCGCGAACTGGCGCACGACGTTCATGTCCTGCAATTGCCGCGCCGACACGTTGACCGCGATGCGCGTCGTGAGCCCCATCGCCTTCCATGCGGCGGCCTGCGCTGCCGCGGTGCGCATCACCCAGCGGCCGAGCGGCGCGATCAGGCCGGACTCCTCGGCGAACTGGATGAATTCCACCGGCGCGACGAGCCCGCGGTCCGGCGACTGCCAGCGGACCAGCGCCTCGACGCTGTGCACGTCGCCCGTCGCGATGTCGACGACCGGCTGATAATGCAGCACGAACTGCTCTTCCTCGAGCGACTTGCGCAGGTTCGTGTCGAGCCACATGTACTTCGCGACCTTCTGGTTCATCTCCAGCGTGAACACGCGATACGTGTGCTTGCCGGCTTCCTTCGCGACATACATCGCGGTGTCCGCACTGCGGATCAGCGTTTCGAGCGTGTCGCCGTGCTGCGGAAACATCGCGATGCCGATCGAGCAGCTCGTGTACACCTCCATCAGCCCGAGATGGATCGGCGTGCGCAGCCGGTCGAGGATGATCTGCGCGGTCGCCTCCAGCAGCGGACGCGAGCCGTGCTCGAACAGCACGAGGAATTCGTCGCCGCCGAGACGCGCAAGCGTCGCGCCTTGCGGCAGGCAGTCGCTGATGATCGTGGACACGTCCTTCAGCAGCCGGTCGCCGGTGATATGGCCGTAGTGGTCGTTGACGCGCTTGAAGTTGTCGAGATCGAGGAACAGGATGCCGACCTGGCGCAGCGTGTCGTCGCCGCCGGCATCGAGCACGGTCTTGATCCGTTCGCTGATCGCATGGCGGTTCGGCAGCCCGGTCAGCACGTCGGTGTTCGCGAGTTCGGTGAGACGATGCTGCGCGTTGCGCTCCTCGGTGATGTCGATGCCCGAGCAGATCAGGAACTGCTCGTCGACGCCGCTGCCGCTCTGCACGAACTTGTTGCGGAACTCGAAGAGGCGCGGTCCGTTGACCGTGTTGATGTAGCGCTCGACCGAGAACGGCTTGTTGCTCGCGAAGAAACCGGTGATGTTGGTGCGCGACTGCGCGCCCTGGTCCGCGCTCATGAACAGCTCGAATGCGCTGCGCCCGATCACGTCGACCTCGCGCTTGCCGGTGACTTCCTCGCACAGCCGGTTGAAGCGCTGCACCATGCCGTTGCGGTCGAGGATCACGACGAGCGAATTGACCTCGGACACCACCTGCTCCGCGAACGCGAGGCCGTGCGACAGGTCCTCCGCGACGGACACGGCGTCCGAATACGCGCACGCGGTGCCGGCCCAGTCGGTCGTGCTGAGTTTCTTGCCGACGAGATGGAGGCTGACCGGCTCGCCGAACAGCGATATCTCGAGCACGAGGTGGGAGGTCACGCCGGTGAGCGCGCGAATCCGCGCGGCCTGCTCGGCGCTCAGTGCGACGCTGACGTTGGTCAGGCCGCGCACGGCGGCCAGCTCGAGCGCATTGCTGTCGCTGCCCAGGCGCCAGCACGGACTGCGCGTGCCGAAGTGCAGCTCGATTACCGCGCTTTCGTTTTCGTCATCCATGGACGAGCCCCGACCAAAAAAACCGCTAAGTGTAGACGGAGGCGCATGCTTCCGGCCGCATGCCCGGACGCGCCATCGCGTTCCCGGACGTCCGGTCGTGCAGAAATGACGTTCCTCGCCCCGCTTTCGTGCCCGACTGCTCCGATCCGGCGTTCGCGCATGTCTGATGCATGTCGCGCCCGGATTCCCACAGAAGAATGATGGCTCATCTTATCAAATGAAGGACGCGAAATGCACACACAATTTCAAATGGGTGTCAAGCAATTGGGCCGTTGACCGATATTGCATTTTCCCGGCAGATTCGTCGAAAAAGGGCGTGCCCGAGCGCACGGGACACGATGGAAACGGTCCCTGGCACCCGCGCGCCCAGCCGGGCTCGAACCCTGTTCCGGCGGCCTTCCGCCCATGATGGAAGGGATTGATTGGCGGATACTGAGGTCAGGGCCAGATCACCTCCCGAATTCGACATCAGGAAAATATTGCATTCCCGTATCCGCAATGCGCGTTTTTGACAGGCATTTTTTGCGGCTTCATGTCGTCATCCCAATTACCGGGATGGGATTTACCGCAATTGCGGCATCACCGCCGTCATCGACGCGTTCATGGCAATCCCGTTGCGAAAATAATCGGACCGACAAGTCTTTCCAATCGTCACATTGAATGAGCCACACGCGTCATTCAGTGCGCATGCGCACATTCTTCGCGCATTGAATCCGATCCGATCCGATCCGATCCGATCCGGGCCGGTGCCGGGGCCGAGACCAGGACCGAAGCCGCGTCGAAACGCAAACGCGCCCGGCCGCGTCGTTCGCGAGCCGGGCGCGTTCAGCGCGCGTGCAGCGTGTCGTCCGGTCAGCCGGCGACGGTCCCGAACCCGCCGCCCCCCGGCGTCTCGACGACGAACACGTCGCCCGGCGCCATCTGCGCGCGGCCGATGTGGTCGAGCGTCACGACGGTGCCGTCCGCGCGCTCGATCGTGTTGCGGCCAAGCGCGCCCGCGTCGCCGCCCGCCGCGCCGAACGGCGCATGGATGCGGTTGTTCGACAGGATCGACGCGGTCATCGGCTCGAGGAAGCGGATCCGGCGGATCGCGCCGTTGCCGCCGCGCCAGCGCCCGCCGCCGCCCGAGCCCGCGCGGATGCGGTGCGAATCGAGCCGCACCGGATAGCGCCATTCGAGCACCTCGGGATCGGTCAGCCGCGAGTTCGTCATGTGGGTCTGCACCGCGTCGACGCCCGCGAAGCCGTCGCCCGCGCCGCTGCCGCCCGCGATCGTCTCGTAGTACTGGACCTGCGCGTTGCCGAACGTGAAGTTGTTCATCGTCCCCTGGCTCGACGCGACGCGGCCGAGTGCGCCGTACAGCGCATTGGTGATCGCCGACGACGTCTCGACGTTGCCCGACACGACCGCCGCCGGATACACGGGGTTCAGCATCGAGCGCTCGGGCACGATCACCGTCAGCGGCTTCAGGCAGCCCGCGTTCAGCGGGATGTCGTCGCCGACGAGCGTGCGGAACACGTACAGCACCGCCGCCATGCACACGGCCTTCGGCGCGTTGAAGTTGTTGTCGAGCTGCGCGGACGTGCCCGTGAAATCGATCGTCGCGCCGCGGGCCGCGCGATCGACGCGGATCGCGACGCGAATCTCGGCGCCGTTGTCGAGCGGATAGCGGTAGTCGCCGTCCTGCAGCGCGCCGATCACGCGCCGCACTGCTTCTTCCGCGTTGTCCTGCACGTGCCGCATGAACGCGAGCACGACGTCGCGGCCGAACTGCGCGACCATCCGGCGCAGCTCGTCGACGCCCTTCTGGTTCGCGGCGATCTGCGCGCGCAGGTCGGCCATGTTCTGCTCGACGTTGCGCGCCGGATGGCGGCCCGACGCGAGCAATGCGCGCGTGTCGGCATCGCGCAGCACGCCGGCCGACACGAGCTGCCAGTTGTCGATCAGCACGCCCTCTTCGTCGATGTGCGTCGAATCGGGCGGCATCGAGCCCGGCGTCGTGCCGCCGATGTCCGCATGGTGGCCGCGCGAGCCGACGTAGAACAGCGGCTCGTCCGAGCCATCCGCGAACACCGGCGTGATGACCGTCACATCCGGCAGGTGCGTGCCGCCGTGGTACGGATCGTTCAGCATGAACACGTCGCCGTCGCGCATCCGCCCGCGGTTGCGTTCGAGCACCGTGCGGATGCTCTCGCCCATCGACCCGAGGTGCACGGGCATGTGCGGCGCATTCGCGATCAGGTTGCCGTGGCCGTCGAAGATCGCGCACGAGAAGTCGAGCCGCTCCTTGATGTTCACCGAGTACGCGGTGTTCTGCAGCCGCAGGCCCATCTGCTCGGCGATCGACATGAACAGGTTGTTGAAGATCTCGAGCCGCACGGGGTCCGCTTCGGTGCCGAGCGAGCGGCGCGTCGGCAGCGGCGTCATGCGCGTCATCACGAGGTTGCCCTGCACGGACATTTCCGCGCGCCAGCCGGGCTCGACGACAGTCGTGCCGTTCTTTTCGGCGACGATCGCCGGGCCGTCGATCGTGTCGCCTGCCAGCAGCGTGTCGCGCACGTAGAGGCCCGCGTCGTGCCATTGGCCACCCGAATGGAACCGCACGGCGGTGTCGGCTTGCGGCGCGCCGGCTTCACGCGGCGCGAGCGGCGCGACGTCGACCGGCGCGTCGGACCGGCCGATCGCCTCGACGGACGCGAGCTCCGCGACGAGCGGCGTGCCGGGCATCAGGAACGCGTAGCGCTGCCGGTATGCGGCTTCGAACGCCTGCTGCATCGCGTCGACACTGCCGGCCGGCACCGCGAGCGCCGAATCGGTGCCCTGGTAGCGCAGGTGCACGCGGCGCTCGGTCGCGATCCGCTCCGGCGGCACGCGCTGCTCGAGCAGCGCGCCGACCGCCTCGTCGGCCAGGCGGTCGAGCGCCGCGTTCAGCGTCGCCAGCGACGCATCGGACAGCACCACCTCGACCGCGCGCTCGCGCATCGCGGTCTGGTCGGCGAGACCCATCCCGTATGCGGACAGCACGCCCGCGAGCGGATGCGCGAACACCTGCGTCATCCCGAGCGCGTCGGCGACGCCGCACGCATGCTGGCCGCCCGCGCCGCCGAACGTCGTCAGCACGTAGCGCGACACGTCGTGGCCGCGCTGCACGGAAATCTTCTTGATCGCGTTCGCCATGCTGCCGATCGCGATCTCGAGGAAGCCTTCGGCGAGCGTCTCCGGCGTCTCGCGCCGCCCGGTCGCCGCATGGATCTCGTCGGCAAGCGCCTCGAACTTCGCGACGACGCCGTCGCGGTCGAGCGGTTCGTCCGCATGCGGGCCGAACACGCGCGGGAAGTAGTCGGGCTGGATCTTGCCGAGCATCACGTTGCAGTCGGTCACCGTCAGCGGCCCGCCGCGCCGGTATGCGGCCGGCCCCGGGTTCGCGCCCGCCGACTCGGGCCCGACGCGCAGCCGCGCGCCGTCGAAGCCCAGCACCGAGCCGCCGCCCGCGGCGACCGTGTGGATGCTCATCATCGGCGCGCGCATCCGCACGCCGGCCACCTGCGTCTCGAACACGCGCTCGAATTCGCCGTTGAAATGCGACACGTCCGTCGACGTGCCGCCCATGTCGAAGCCGATCACGTGACCGAAGCCCGCGGCGCGCGCCGCGCGCACCATCCCGACGATGCCGCCCGCCGGGCCCGACAGGATCGCGTCCTTGCCCTGGAACGTGTCGGCGCGCGTCAGCCCGCCGTTGCTCTGCATGAACTGCAGGTTCACGCCCGGCATCTCGCGCGCGACCTGCTCGACATAGCGGCGCAGGATCGGCGACAGGTACGCATCGACGACGGTCGTGTCGCCGCGCGACACCATCTTCATCAGCGGCGACACTTCGTGCGACACCGACACCTGCGTGAAGCCGATGCGGCGCGCGAGATCGGCAAGCGCACGTTCGTGCGCGGTGTAGCGGTAGCCGTGGATCAGCACGATCGCGAGCGCGCGGATGCCCGCGTCGAACACCTGCCGCAGCACCGTTTCCGCTGACGCAAGATCGAGCGGCTCGACCACGTCGCCATGCGCGCCGACGCGTTCGTCGATCTCGACGACCGTCTCGTACAGCGCCTCGGGCAGCGCGATGTCGAGATCGAACAGGCGCGGCCGGTTCTGGTACGCGATCCGCAGCACGTCGCGAAAGCCGCGCGTCGTCGCGAGCGCGGTGCGTTCGCCCTTGCGCTCGAGCAGCGCGTTGGTCGCGACCGTCGTGCCCATCTTCACCATCTCGACGCGCTCGGGCGTGATCGGCTCGCCGGCCGCGAGGCCGAGCAGGTGACGGATGCCCGCGACCGCTGCGTCGCGATACTGCTCGGGGTTCTCGGACAGCAGCTTGTGCGTGGTCAGGGAGCCGTCGGGCCGGCGCGCGACGATGTCGGTGAACGTGCCGCCGCGGTCGATCCAGAACTGCCAGCGTTGCGCGTCGGAGGGAACGGAAGGAATGTGTCGAGTCGTCATGGCGATGGAATCACTGCGTCGTTGAATCGGAAAGGCGAACGCCGGCCGCGCAGCGCGAACGCCGCGCGGCATCATGCGTATCGAATCGGAAATCGGATTTCGCTCGCGCGGCGCTTGGGCGGCGTTGAATCGCTGCGCCTGGCTGCTGCGTTCAATCGCTGCGCTTGGTTACCGCATTCAATCGCAGCGTCGCCGCGCCGGAAATCCGTGGAGGGATCGGCCGGCGCTTACGCCGCGTCGAGTTCGCGGCCGCGCGTCTCGGGCAGCGTCAGCGCCGCGACGATCAACACGCCGTACGCGGCGACCGCGAAGATCCCGATGCTCGCGCCGAGGCCATAGTGCTTCGACAGCGCGCCGATCAGGAACGGGAACAGCGCACCGACCGCGCGGCCGACGTTGTAGCAAAAGCCCTGGCCGGAGCCGCGCACGCGGGTCGGGAACAGCTCGGTCAGGAACGCGCCCATCCCGGAGAAGATGCCCGACGCGAAGAAGCCGAGCGGGAAGCCGAGCCACAGCATCGACGCATTGGTCAGGTTCAGCGACGTGTACGCGAACGCGATCACCATCGAGCCAAGCGCGAACACGATGAAGTTCGGCTTGCGGCCGAGGCGGTCGGTCAGGTACGCGCTCGCCAGGTAGCCGACCCACGAGCCGACGATGATCGTCGCGAGGTAGCCGCCGGTGCCCATCACGGTCAGGTGACGCTCGGTCTTCAGGAAGGTCGGCAGCCACGTCGTGATCGCGTAGTAGCCGCCCTGCGCGCCGGTCGTCAGCAGCGCCGCGCGCAACGTCGTCGACAGCAGCTTCGGCGCGAAGATCTCGGTGAGGCGCGGCGTGTCGCTGACGTCCGCCTGCACGGCCTTCTCCTTCTCGTAGACGTCCGGCTCCTTCACGTAGCGGCGAATCACGACGACGAGCAGCGCCGGCAGCAGGCCGACGAGGAACAGCCCGCGCCATGCATATTCTGGGGACAGCACCGAGAACAGCAACGCATAGAGCAGCGCCGACAGCCCCCAGCCGATCGCCCAGCCCGACTGCACGAGGCCGACCGCCTTGCCGCGGTCGCGCGCGCGGATCACCTCGCCGATCAGCACCGCGCCGGCCGTCCATTCGCCGCCGAAGCCGAAGCCCATCAGCGCGCGGGCGGCGAGCAGCTGGTGATAGCTCTGCGCGAGCCCGCAGAGGCCGGTGAACACCGCGAACCACAGCACGGTGAGCTGCAGCGTGCGCACGCGGCCGATCCGGTCCGACAGGATCCCGGCGATCCAGCCGCCGAGCGCGGACGCGAGCAGCGTCAGCGTGCCGATGAAGCCCGCGTCCGCGAGCGAGATGCCCCACGTCGCGACGAGCGTCGGGATCACGAACGACAGCATCTGCGTGTCCATCCCGTCGAGCATGTAGCCGACCTTGCAGCTCCAGAACGCGCGGCGCTCGCGCGGCCCCGCATCCGCATACCACGAGAAGAGTCCGCCACGCTCGCCGTCCGCGGGGTCGGCGGCGGATGCCGTCAGGGTCTTGCTGTCCATCATGTCGCTCCTGTCGAAGTGCGCCGGAAGAACCGTCGTATCGTCATGTGCCGCCGGATGCCGGGACGCGGATGGGCGTCGCCCTCCGGGCAGGCGGATGGTGTACAGTCACGGCGGCCGCGCCGCCGTGACGGAATCGGGAACGCGGCGGCCGCTGCTGCGCGAAGCTGGCCGCCCCGCAGGTCAAAACACCGCGAGCGATGCGTTCGTGATGTCGGTCATCAGCATGTGGCCCGGCGCATGCGCGATCGCGAGCGGCAGCTTCGCATCCATCAGCGCGGTTTGCGGCGTGACGCCGCACGCCCAGAACACCGGCAGCTCGCCGTCGCGGATCGTCACCGCGTCGCCGAATTCGGGCGCGCCGAGATCGTCGATCCCCAGTTCCTGCGGGTGGCCGATATGGATCGGCGCGCCATGCACGCCCGGAAAACGGCTCGTGATCTGCACCGCGCGGATCGCGTCGGCGCCGCGCATCGGCCGCATCGACACGACGAGGTTGCCGCCGAAGATGCCGGCGCGGCGGTTCGGAATCGACGTCCGGTACATCGGCACGTTACGCCCTTCCTCGACGTGGCGCAGCCCGATGCCCTCGCGCGCCAGCATGTCCTCGAACGAGAACGAACAGCCGATCGCAAATACGACGAAATCGTCCTGCCACAGCGGGTGGAGCGAGTCGACCTGCTCGGCGAGCCGGCCGTCGCGATACACGTTGTAGCGCGGCACGTCGGTGCGGATGTCGATGTCGCGGCCGAGCGCGTCGACGCGGAAGTCGCCCGGTTCGCCGACGGCGAGCAGCGGGCACGCCTTCGGATTCGCCTGACAAAAGCGCAGGAAATCGTGCGCGTACGCATCGGGCAGGATCGCGAGGTTCGCTTGCGCGTACGGGCCGCAATGGCCGGCGGTCGGGCCGCGGAACGCGCCGCGGCGCACGGACTGGCGGAATTCGGAAGGCGTCATGATGGTCGGTGGCGTATCAGGGTGTCGGTGCGATGACGCTGTTGGCTCATCGGATACGGCGAAGGATAGGAAAGAAAAAAAATTGCCGCCAACGAGTTTTTTTACGGCCAGTGTATAGAGTTCCTTAACAAGAAGCCGGGTTTTCCCCACTCCCGTTCATTTTTTCAGCGAGGCAATCTGCGCGCCCATTGCCTTGCCGATCGCCATGAACACGCGTTTTCTCGAGACCTTCGTCACGCTCGCCAAGCTCCGCAACTTCCGCACGACGGCGGCGGCGCTGCACGCGACGCCGGCCGCCATTTCACAGCGGGTGAAGGTGCTCGAGGACGAATTGCGGACCGTGCTCGTCGATCGCGACAGCCGCGAATTCCGCCTGACGCCGAACGGCGAATACCTGCTCGGCTACGCGAAGGCCGTCGTCGAGGCGACGCAGCAGCTGCAGGCCGCCGCGTCCGGCGAAAGCGCGCTGCGCGGCAAGCTGCGGCTCGGCGTGATCGAGACCGTCGTGCATAGCTGGCTGCCGCACTACATGCGGCGCCTCGCGGCCGACTGTCCGCAGCTCGAGATCGACCTGACCGTCGATGTCAGCGTCGTGCTGCAGCGCCGCCTGATGGCGGGCGAGCTCGACCTGATCATCCGCGTCGAGGGCAGCGACGAGGCGTCGGTCGTCTGCGATGCGCTCGCGAATTACCCGGTGCGCTGGATCGCGCGCGCGGGCCTGCTGCCGAACACGCGCACGGGGCTCGCGCGGCAGGTGCTGCGCCAGCCGATCCTGACGTTCGGGCGCGGCACCGCGCCGCATCGCGCGCTCGAGGACATCGTCCGCACGCTCGCGCACGCGCATGGCGTGCCGCTGTCGGATACGCGCATCACGGGCTCGCCGTCGATCTCGGTGATCGTGCAGCTCGTGCGCGACGGGTTCGGCGTCGCCGCGATTCCGCGGCTGTTCGTCGATGCGCTGATCGAAAGCGGCGAAGTGGTCGAGCTGCCGCTGCAGCCGTCGCCGCCGTCGATCGTCGTGTCGATGTCGCGGCGGGCCGACGCGCCGCGCTTCGTGCACGGCGCGTCGATCGCGGCACGCGCCGCGTGTCACGAGTATTGCGAAAAGAGCAACCGGCGGCTCGTCGAGGCGCTGTGATGGAAAGCGATCTTGTCTGCGCCCGCGCAGCACCCAAAGTCGGAATCGCCACATGCTGGTGAGGTGCGGGAATATGTGCTGACGCGCGACGACAGGGATCGTCGCGCCGCATCTGCCGCCCGCGCGCGCCACCCGCCTGACGTCGGGCGGCATCGCTCGCTCAGAACCTGTGCCGGATCCCCGCGTGGACCATCAGCTGCTTCGACGTCGACGACAGGTCCGCCGCGCCCGGGATGAGCGCCTGATCGAGCGACGAGCCGGTTGCGTCGCCCGCGACCTTCTGGTATGCGCCCATCAGGTAGACATCGGTGCGCTTCGACAGGTTGTAGTCGGCCATCAGCCCGATCGAATGGATCTTCGGCTTCACGTTGCCCGTCGTCGCATCGTAGTGCGCGAGCGTGTACACGTACTGCGCGCCGACGAAGAACGCGGGCGTGAACTGGTATTTGCCGTTCACCTCGAAGTTCTGGTACTTCAGCGCGGTCACGGTCCCGCCTGCGAGCGGCCCCGTCACCGGCTGGATCGTCTCGTCGCCGAACAGGTAGCCGACGTTCGCGCTCGGGCGGCTGATGTTGCTGTTCGTGTACGCGAACCCGACCGTTGCGGGCCCGGCCGTGTAGTTGATGCCCGCGCCGAAGATCCGCAACCGCGACGACACGAAGTTCGCGTCGGCTCCGACCGATCCCGATCCCGAGCCCGCGATCGCGCCGCCCGACTTCGCGCCCGGGTTGTTCGCGTTCAGGAACGCGGCGCCGACGAGCAGCCCGCCGTTCTCATACTGCGCGCCGACGCTCCATTGGCGGTTGTTCGCGAAGTTCGTGTCGTTGCTGAAGCTGTACGTGCCGCCGAACGAGAACCCTGAGAAATCCGGGCTCGCATACTTGACCGTGTTGTTCACGCGGAACGTATTGCCGGTGTTGTCGTTGTCGAGCGGATGCGAGAACGGATAGACGCCCCAGCTGCCGTTCGCGGTCGTCGGCGCGAGGTAGTCGACCACCGCATCGTATTGCCGGCCGAGCGTGAGCGTGCCGAAGCGCGTGCTGGCGAGACCCACGTACGCCTGCCGGCCGAACTCGCGGCCGCCCTGCGCGAGCGTGCCGTTGTTCACGTTGAAGCCGTTCTCGAGCTGGAACACCGCGCTGTAGCCGCCGCCCAGATCCTCGCTGCCCTTCAGCCCCCAGCGGCTGCCCTGCGCGAATCCGCTCGCCATCTGCCACGCGCTGTGGCCGCCGACGTTGTTCGTATAGTCGATGCCCGCGTCGATGAGGCCGTACAGCGTGACGTTGCTCTGCGCGAACGCGAACACGGGCGCCGCGCACAGTGCCGGCACGACGAGTCGAATCGATCTCCAATTCATTATGTGGTCCTTAGTGATTATGTCCTGCACCGGCATTTCCCGGCGCGCCGGCCGCCGTTTGCGCGACCGCTTTTCCGTTTTCCGCTGCGACGTGCCACCTGCCGCGCGCCTCGTCGCTCCGTGCACGCCACGACGGGCGCGCAGGACCGCCGCTCACTTCGCGCCGTAGATGTCGAAGTCGAAATACTTGTTGTTGATGCGCGCGTACGTGCCGTTCGCGAGGATCGCCGCGAGCGCATGGTTGAACGCTTCGCGCAGGTCGGCATCCTGCTTGCGCAGCCCGAGGCCGTCGCCTTGGCCGAAATACTTCACGTCGTCGATCGGCGCGCCGGCGAACATGTAGTCCTTGCCCTGCGGCTTCTTCAGGAACCCGTCGCTGGCCGCGATCGACGCCTGGAACGCCGCATCGAGCCGGCCCGTCACGAGATCCGAGTACACCTGGTCCTGGTTCTGGTACGACACGATCTGCACGCCGGCGCGCTGCCAGTTCGCGATCGCGTAGTCAGCCTGCGCGGAGCCCTGCTCGACGCCGACGCGCTTGCCCTTCAGCGATTCGGCGGTCGGCAGCAGCGGCGAGCCCTTGCGCACGACGAGACGCGCGGGGGCGTTCGAGATCCGGTTCGTGAACGCGATCTGCTGCTCCCGCTTCGGCGTGATCGTCATCGACGACGCGATCACGTCGAACTTGCGCGCGAGCAGGCCGGGAATCATCCCGTCGAAGCTCGTCTCGACCCACACGCAGCGCGCATGCAGCTCCGCGCACAGCGCATTCGTGATGTCGATGCCGAAGCCGGTCAGCGTGCCGTCCGGCAGCTTGTATTCGAGCGGCGGATAGGTCGGGTCGACCGCGAGACGAATCTCCTTGCCCGTCCAGTCGCCGGCATGCGCCGATCCTGCCGCCAGCGCCACCGCGAGCGCCGCCATCCACTGTTTCATCATGTGTCTCCTTGTGTGAACTGATGTGAACCCGTGTCAACCGAAATCGTCGCGGCATCCGGCGCCGCCCCCGTCCGCTGCGCGCGCCGCGCGTCAGCGGAGAAACCGTTCCGCCAGCGCGACCCAATAGCTCGCGCCGATCGGCAGGCACGCGTCGTTGAAGTCGTAGCCGGGGTTGTGCAGCGCGCATCCGGCAGCGCCATTGCCATTGCCATCGCCATTGCCGATCGACAGATAGCTGCCCGGGCACGCGTTCAGCATGAACGCGAAGTCCTCGCTCGCCGCGATCGGCTGCAGATGGTCGATGACGGCATCGTCGCCGCCCCAGTCGTGCGCGACCTGCCGCGCGAACGCCGTCTCGGCCGCGTGATTGACGAGCACCGGATACGCATGGCGATAGTCGATCTCGGCCGTCGCGCCGTAGCTCGCCGCCTGCCCCGCGACCGTTTCGCGGATGCGCCGCTCGAGCAGCGCGCGCACGTCGGGCGACAGCGCGCGCACGCTGAGCTCGAGGTCCGCGTGCGGCGGAATCACGTTCGACGCGGTGCCTGCATGGATCGACCCGGCCGTGATGATCGCGAGATCCTGCGGGTTCACGTTGCGCGACACGATCGTCTGCAGCGCCATCACGATCGACGCGCAGACGACGACCGGATCGACCGTCGCATGCGGCACCGCGCCATGCCCGCCGCGGCCCGTCACGCGCACGCGCACCTCGTCGGCCGACGCCATGAACGCGCCGTCGCAGAAGCCGATCTTGCCAGCCGGCAGGCCCGGCACGTTGTGCATCGCGAACACCGCGTCGCACGGGAACTGCGTGAACAGGCCGTCGTCGATCATCCGCTTCGCGCCGCCGAGCCCTTCCTCGGCCGGCTGGAAAACCAGGTTCAGCGTGCCGCTGAAGCGCGCCCGCTCGGCGATGCAGCGCGCGGCGGCCAGCAGCATCGCCGTATGGCCGTCGTGGCCGCATGCATGCATCACGCCGTCGATCCGGCTCGCGTACGGCAGCCCGGTCGTCTCGCGGATCGGCAGCGCGTCCATGTCGGCGCGCAGGCCGAGCCGGCGCCCGGCGCCGCGCGTCAGCGTGCCGACCACGCCCGTGCCGCCGAGACCGCGCGTCACCCGATAACCCCACGTTGTCAGGCATCCGGCCACCAGGTCGCTCGTCGCGTGCTCGTCGAAGCCGAGCTCCGGATGCGCGTGCAGCCGGTGGCGCAGCGCAGTCATTTCCGCTTCGATCGCCGCCATTTCGGGATAAATACGTTCCGGACCCACCACCGACACTCCTCGATTCCGTTGCTCTGCCGATCGCCGGGACGGCGAATCGTGGAAGGATCGTATGCGGCAAAAATCCGCTGGAACAGCCCCGGTTTCGTTATGATGACAACCTTTCGTTGTCGGGTTTGTCACCATGAAGCTGCATCAGCTGCAGGCGCTCGTCGCGAGCGCGGAAGCGGGGAGCATTCGCGGCGCGGCGCGCGCGCTCGGGCTGTCGCAGGCGGCCGTCACGCGGGCGCTGCGCGAACTGGAGGCGAGCGAGCGCCTGCCGCTGCTTGTGCGCGCGCCGGAAGGGATCGGCTTCACCGACTACGGCCGGGCGCTGCTCACGCACGCGAAGCTCGTGCTCAAGCAACTCGAACACGCGCAGAGCGATCTCGCGAAAATGCGCGGCCGCGTCGAGGGACGCCTGAGCGTCGGCGTCACGCCGTGGCTCACGCTGACGTTTCTCGCCGAGACGGTCCTGCTGTTCCGCGAGCGGATGCCCGACGTGCGCCTCGAACTGTATGAAGGATTGATGGCCGTCACGCAACCGCTGCTGCGCGACGGCAGCATGGATTTCGCGCTCGGGCAGGTGCAGCCGGGCGCCGCCGCGCAGGAGTTCGCGTGCGAGCCGGTGCTGACCTACGAGACGTCGGTGATGGTGCGCGCGGGCCACCCGCGCGAGCGCGCCCGCTCGATCCACGACCTGCTCGACCAGGACTGGGTGCTGAACTTCACGGCCGACGGCCAGGCCGCGCTCGTCGATTACCTGTTCACGCAGCACGGCGCGCAGATCGACGAGCGGCGCATCGTCCGCGCGCAATCGGTCGCGATGCTGCAGACAATGCTCGAACAGGCCGACATGTGCACGTGGTGCCCGACGATCCTCGCCGCCGTGCCGCCGTCCGGCGAGCGGATGCGCGTGCTCGCGCTGAAGGAGACGTTCGAGCCGCGCGACCTCGGCATCGTCACGCGCCGCAGCAGCACGCTGAGCGACGCGGCGCGCTGCTTCATCGACTGCCTGCTGCAGGTGATCCGGCGGCATGCGCGCTCGGCGCGCAAGGAGGACCTTGCGCTGTTCCGCACGCTGACGCTGTTGATCTGACGCGAATCTCTGCGGATTTGCGGGGAGATGGGGCGGCGCTTGCCGCCCCGTTTCCGCCGTTCGAAGTGTTCTACGCGACGACCCAATCGCGGCCAGCAATCGGACCACCCGCCTGCTGCATGCGACCGCCCGAAACCAGACCGCCAAGATCAACGGGTGCGTAGCCAAAATCGTTGACGAGTCCGATCACCACTGCCTTTGCGTCGTTGTCGTCACCGGAGACGAAGATCACGCGCTTTCCGTCATGAAACTTCGGGCCTTTGTCGTAGTGCTCCATGCGGATGGCATTGAACGCCTTGACGACGCGCGCCCCTGGCGCGTGTGCCGCGACGATCTCGCTGGCGCCGGTGCCCCCGAGGTCCGCAAGAACGAGCTCCGGCTCGAGTTGCACAAAGGGGTTGGTGGTATCCACCAGAATGCGACCTGCCCATTGGGGCAACCCGTCCAGGGCCGACGGCACTTGAAGCCATGGAACGGCGAGCATGACCAGTTCGAGCCGGGCCACTTCCTCGACCGTGTCGGCCGACGCCTTCGGACCGAGTCCGGCCACGATATCGCCCAATGCCTGCGGCCCGCGACGAGCGCTGAAGACAACTTCGTGTCCTGCTTGAATGGCGCTGCTGGCGATCGACTGCGCGACAGCACCGGCTCCGATAAAACCAATCTTCATTTCGCACCTCGGCGGCAACGTAAGTGAACGAAGCCATGCTCGTCCGCGAGCACGGCACTTGCGAGAACGGCCAGGTCAGTTCGATGCGCGCAAGTCGAGCAGCACCTTGCCACCCTGGATTGCGTGCGCGACGGCCTCCTGGTAGTCCGCAAGCGGATAGACGGCGGCCACCGGCAGGTCAAGCTCGCCGCGCGCCATCAGGTCAGCAGACGCGTTGATTGCGTCCGCGATATACGGCTGGTATTCGGGAAGGTCGATGTATATGCCGCGCACGACGATGCCGCGCAGATGCAGGTCCACGACCTTGAGCGGCGTGACCGTCTCGCCGCTCGTGAATGCATAGCTCACCAGCGTTCCGTTTTGCGACAGCACGTCGATCAGGCGCGCCGCAGCCGAACCGCTCAGGCCGTCGATGGCCAGACGGACGTTGCCCGGACCGACCGCGGCCCTGGCCTTGTCGATGGCACCTGGCTCATCGACGAGAACGACGTCCCCGCCCGCTTGTTCCAGTTCCTTGACCAGTTCCGGGCGACGGACGAAGTTGACGGTCCGCAAGCCGCGCTTCTTCGCCAGCGCGATCACGGTGCGGCCAATACCGGAGTTGGCCGCGTTCTGCACGACCCAGTCGCCTTCATTGAGGTCGACGAAGCGCTCGAGCAGAAGGACGGCCGTCGGAGGATTGATGCGCAACATGGCCAGTTGATGCGGATCGACGTTGGCAGGCAGCGCAGTCAGCCCCTTGGCCGGGATCGTCAGGCGCTCGCGCCAGGTCAACGCATAAAGCGAGGGCAACACGCGGTCGCCGACCTTCACGTTCGAGACATCCGAGCCGACCTGCAGGACTCGCCCGACGCCTTCGTTGCCCACGATCGAGGGCAACGGCGTCGAATAGGCGAAGCGATTGGTGATGACGGCCAGGTCATTGCCGTTGATGGGGGCATACTCCATCGCGATCAGGACTTCATCCGGGCCGGGGTCGGCCGGTTCCGGAAGGTCAACGAGTTTCAGCGTCTCGACGGGGTCGCCGAAAGCGGTGTTCTGGATGGCACGCATGGCTTGCGTCCTTTCATGAGATGCTTGGCTGGAGAGCCGGGAGGCGATGCTTCCGCACTCGAGGCGCGTTTCGAAATCGTGCAAAAAGCCGGGGTGAACGTTACCGAGCCGCCCGTCATGACGAGGGGCGCCTCGCACTCGCAGCATGCGTAGCGCTAGAACGTCAGCAGCACCGTGCCGGTCCTTCCCCTGCGGTGCGCATGTTCGAGCGCTTCGAGGTAGTCGGTCGCCTGATAGCGTTCCGCTACGGGGAAAAGGTTCGGGAAGTTGCGTGCGAGCTCGAGCGCCTTGGCGACGTCTGCATCGCGCACCGCCGCAGGTTCGAATTGCCAGTTGAACAGCGACACCCCCTTGATGGTCAGCGCGCGCGGGGCGATGGCGCGAATGTCCGTCGCAGCACCGCCCAGGGAGCCGTAGCTGACGATCGTTCCACCGCGAGCGAGGAAGCTCGCGACGTCGGGCAACAGCGCGCCGCCGACGCCATCGAACGCCACGTAGACGGACTTGTTCGCCACCGCATCGCGAAGCTCGTCCCTCCAGCCTTGGTTCTCCGTGACGATGACGGAAAGGTTGGGGCGAGCAGTCTTGAGCGCTTGCGCACTCGCAGCGGAGCCGACGAGCAGGATCGGATTGACGCCCGCTTCGACGAGCAGATGCGTGAGCAGCTTTCCGACGGCGGAATTGGCCGCTGTCTGAATCACCGTGACATCTTCGCGCTTGTCTTCAGGCAACGCATTGTGACCGGCCCGCATCGCGACGCGTGCAGTCAACGTGTTGACCAGCATCTGCGCGGCGACCTCGTCGCTCACTTCATCGGGCACGGGTATCAGCGACTGGACAGGCGCGGCGATCCTGGCGCTCCAGGCGCCGTTGACGGGAAAGAAAGCCACCCGTGTGCCGACCTGGATCCGGTGCGAAGGGGCGATGTCGGCGGCCAGCGCTTCGACCACGCCGACACCCTCGACGCCGGGCACTCGACCTCCCCTCGGGATCGCGGGAGCCGCCCCGAAGGCCGGGGAAGCGGCAATACCCAGCAAGTCGCCCGGATGAACCGGTGCGGCAGACACACGCACAAGCGCCCCTCCGCCCACGAGCGGAGGGGCGTCGGAAAATGCGTCCAGCGTGAGCACCTCGGCGGGCTCGCCATGGCGGGTGTGAACAATTCGCTGCATCACGAACTCCTTCTGCAAGGACTTGATTATTGGAGCGATCGCTCCGTTATGGCAGAATAGGATCGTCTCTACAGCCTGTCAATTATTTTTGGAGCCATGACTACAAAAAAAGATACGCCAGCCCGGCGCGGCCGCGGCAGGCCCTCGACCTTTGATCGTGCGGAAGCGCTGGACCGGGCGATGAAGCTCTTCTGGGAGCAGGGATACGAAGGCACCTCGTTCGACCAGTTGATCCAGGCGATGGGGATCAGTCCCTCGAGTTTCTATAACGCGTTCGGCAGCAAGGAGCAGCTCTACAACGAAGCGACCGACGCCTACCTGAGCCTGTCCGAAGTCTGGTTCGCCGGCAGGCTGTTCGGCACGGCCGACACGCGGGAGGCATTCGAGAAGCTGCTCGAGGCAACCGTCGCGGAATTCACGCGAAACAGCCATCCATCGGGCTGCATGATCTCGCTGGCCGGCACTCACGTGCCCCCCGATCTCGCGTCCATTCGTCAGACGATGGCCGGGCACCGCGCAAACGCCGAAGAGATGATGGCGCAGCGGTTGCGCAAGGGGGTCGAAGACGGCGACTTGCCGCCGGACACCGACGTGCCCGCGCTTGCTGCCTTCTACAGCGCCGTGACCCGCGGAATGGCCGTCCAGGCACGAGACGGAGGCGGGCCGCAAAAGCTGAAGGCGATCGCGGATGTCGCCATGCAGGCATGGCCGGCTCCAAAGGGTCGGGCAAGATCTGCAAGGCCCCGGGGGACTCGCGTTGTCTGACAGGCCGGGCTGCGGGGATGGGTCCGGCGCCTCGGCCGAAAAGCGCCAGCCCGGGCCGATCGTCAAGAATCTCCGGTTCAACCCAAGACGCCGTGGAGAGTCTGAATGCGTTTGCGTAACCCGACGCCTGATCAAGCCAGCGCCGACGCTACGCAACCCTTCCACGCGTTCAGTGCTGAATCCCCCACCGCCGCACGGTCAGCCGCTCGAGCGTATCGAACACCAGATGTTCGACCAGCAGCCCGATCACGATCACGGCCGCGAGCCCCGCAAACACGCGATCCGTATACAGCTCGTTGCGGTTCTGGAAGATGTACCAGCCAAGCCCGCCCTGCCCGGCGCTCGCGCCGAACACGAGCTCGGCGGCGATCAGCGTGCGCCACGCAAACGCCCAGCCGACGCGCAGGCCCGCAAGAATCGACGGCAGTGCGGCCGGCACGAGGATCAGCGCGACCAGGCGCAGCCCCGTGAGCCCGTAGTTGCGGCCGGCCATCTTCAGCGTCGCGGGCACGCCAAGAAAACCCGTGTACATGTTCAGCGCGAGCGGCCACAGCACCGCGTGCACGAGCACGAACAGCAGGCTGCCGGTGCCGAGGCCGAACCACAGCAATGCGATCGGCAACAGCGCGATCGACGGCAGCGGATTGAACATCGACGTCAGCATCGACAGCAAGTCGCGGCCGAAGCGCGTCGACACCGCGATCGACGTCAGCGCGAACGCGAGCACGACGCCGAGCGCATACCCGCGCAGCAGCACCGACATCGAGATACCGGTCTTCACGAGCAGTTCGCCCGACGCAATGCCCTGTACGAACGCGACAAGTGTCGCGCCGAACGTCGGCACGAGCAGATCGTTCGCGACGAGCCGCGCAGTGATCTCCCATGCGGCGATCAGTACCAACGCAATCAGCGTACGGCGGAACCACCCGGCGTCCAGCACACGACGCGCGAACGGCACGGGCGCGGCGCGCTCGGCCTCTGCCGGCGCTTCGAGCGGCAGTTCGTATTCGGCGCGCACCGGTGGCAGCGGCGGCAAGACCTGATGCGGCGTGCTCATCGTGCGGCCTCCTGTTCCCGTGCCGCGTCCGTCTCGAACAGCAGCCGGTGAATGCGCGCGACGCTGTCGCGGAAATCGGCGCGGCCGAGGCTGTCCTGTGAATAGTCGTGGCTGTTGAGCTCCGCGCGCACGCGGCCCGGATGCGGTGACAGCAGCAGGATCCGGTTGCCGACGACGAGCGCCTCCTCGATCGAATGCGTGACGAACAGCAGCGTGAACCGCACGTCGTCCCACAGCCGCAGCAGCTCTTCCTGCATCTTGCGGCGCGTCAGCGCGTCGAGCGCCGCGAACGGTTCGTCCATCAGCAGCACGCGCGGCTGCATCGCGAGCGCACGTGCGATCGCGACGCGCTGCTTCATGCCGCCCGACAGCGTATGCGGATACGCATCGGCGAACGCGGCCAGCCCGACCTTGTCGAGGTAGTGCAGCGCACGCTCGCGCGCTTGCGCACGCGGCAGCTTCTGCGCGACGCGCAGCGGGAACGCGACGTTCTCGGCGACCGTCTTCCACGGCGGAAGCTGGTCGAACTCCTGGAACACGACGACGCGATCGGCGCCGGGGCCGCGCACCGGTTCGCCACCGAGCGAGATCGTGCCGGACACGGGTTCGATGAAGCCCGCGATCGCCTTCAGCAGCGTCGACTTGCCGCAACCCGACGGCCCGAGCAGCACGAAGCGGTCGCCGCCGTAGACGTCGAAGCTCACCTGATTCGTCGCGCGGACGATGCGCGCCTGGCTTCGATACTCGAGACTGACGCGGTCGATCGCGAGCAGGCACTCGCTGGGCGCGGAGAAAGCGGCAACGTTCGGCGACGGCCGGACGTCGGCGTCAGGCGCTTCGGCCGCAGCCCGCGTAACGGGCAACGCGCCCTGACGCGCCGCGGCCGGCAGCGCCCAGCTTCTGGACGTGGTGACGTTCACGATAAGGATTCCTGCAAGCAAAACGTCACCATACGGTCAGCCCGAACACGCACCAACCAATCATTGCGCATATTCAAACCATTGCGGCGCATAAGTGTCGATTGCGCTGCTCGAACGGCCGCCGATGGGCCGGCGTTCAGCTTCCGCCCGCCGTCGCGGGATCGTCGAAGAAGTAGTCGCGCCACGACTTCGGCTCGTTGCGGATCGCGCCGATCCGATACATGAACTGCGCGAGCTTGAACGTGTTCTGCGGCGCGGTCCTGAACTGCACCTGAGGATTGCGCACGAGCGTCAGCAGCAGCGCGCGGTCGATCTTCGAGCCGTTCACGCGGATGTAGGCGTCCGCCGCGCGCTCGGGGTCGGCCGCGATCACGCGCGCGGCTTCCGCGAGTGCCGCGACGAACGCGCGATAGGTTTTCGGGTTCTCGATGCGGAATTTCTCGGTCGCATAGAGCACGGTCGCCGAGCTCGGGCCGCCCAGCACGTCGTACGAATTCAGCACGACGTGCGCGTTCGGATTGCCCGCCAGCTCCTGCTCCTGGAACGGCGGATTGCCGAAGTGGGCGGTGATCACGCTGCCGTTCGCGAGAATCGCGGCCGTCGCGTCGGGGTGCGGAATCGCCTGCGTGAGACCGTCGAGCTTCGCATACGCGTTGTCGCCCCACTGCTTCGCGGCCGCGTATTGCAGCACGCGCGACTGCACGGACACGCCGACGGCCGGCACCGCGATGCGGTCCTTCGCGGTGAAGTCGGCGATCGTCTTCACGTTCGGATTGTTGCTGACAAGGTAGTACGGCAGGTTGCCGAGCGACGCGACGCCCTTCACGTTCTGCCGGTCGTGCGTGCGGTCCCAGACCGTCAGCAGCGGGCCGACGCCCGCGCCCGCGATGTCGACCGCGCCCGACAGCAGCGCGTCGTTCACGGCCGCGCCGCCCGACAGGCGCACCCAGTCGACCTTGATGTCGAGGCCGGCCTTGCGTCCTTCCTTCTCGATCAGCTGCTGGTCGCGCGCGACGTTCAGCATCAGGTAGACGACGCCGAACTGCTCGGCGATGCGGAGCTGCCCTTCGGCGAGCGCGGGCCGCGCGGCCCCGAGACCCGCGACGGCGATCGCCGCGGCAAGCGTGGTGACGACCGCACGGCGTGCGGACAACGTCGTGCGGGCGAGCGCCGCGCGAATCGAAAACGACATCGGAACTCCGGTCGGAAAAGGGGAAAGCGGGCGTGCAGGCAATGAAGCGGCGCGCCGGTCAGAACGGCGCGTCGCCTTCGATCGTCGTGCGATACAGCTTGCGGCGCAGGTGATCCGGCGTACCGGCCGCCAGGTGCATCAACGAGCGGTTGTCCCAGAACACGAGGTCGCGGTCGCGCCACGCGTGCCGGTACAGATGGTCGTCGCGCACGCTGTGCGCGAACAGCGCGTCGAGCAGCGCGCGGCTTTCGTCTTCGGGCAGGCCGACGATGCGCGTCGTGAAGTGCTCGCTGACGAACAGCGCGCGGCGCCCCGTCTGCGGGTGCGTGCGCACGACCGGATGCACGACCGGCTTCACCTGTGCGATCTGCTCGGCCGACAGGTTCGGCCGCCACGGGCTGCGCGCCTGCAGTTCCGCATAGCGCGCGAGATACGTGTGCTCGGCACGCCGGCCTTCGACTGCGCGCCGCAGATGCGCGGGCAGCGTCTCCCACGCGAGATGCATGTTCGCGAACAGCGTGTCGCCGCCTTCGGACGGCAGTTCCTGCGCGTGCAGCAGCGAGCCGAGACTCGGCTTCTCCTTGTACGACAGGTCGGAATGCCAGAAGTGGCCGGCGTCGCCGAGCCCGATCGGCTTGCCGTTCTCGACGATGTTCGACACGACCAGCACTTCCGGATGCCCGGCCAGCGCGAACTGGTGCAGCACGTGGATCTGCAGCGGACCGAAGCGGCGGCTGAACGCGATGTGCTGCTCCGGCGTGATGCGCTGGTCGCGGAACACGAGCACGTGATGGTCGAGATGCGCGCGGTGGATGCGTGCGAAGTCGGCGCCGCCGAGCGGCTTCGACAGGTCGAGACCGATCACCTCGGCGCCCAGCGGCCCATCGAAAGCGCGAATCTCGAAGTGCTGCGGCTCGGCATCCGGCGACGGTGCGGCGATCCGGACGGACGGCCTGTCCGCAGCAGTGTGGGTAGCAATGATGGTCACGAAGCAGGCCCCGTCGAGTGCGATGAAAACGCGAATCTACGATCGCGCGTCGCGGCCCGTCAACGAAGCATATTCGATACTTTTATCTGCTGAAGCGATAAGGACGACTACTGCTGCATACGGCAGCGGCCGTCCCGGCTTCGCCGAGACCTCGGGTTGTCGCGCGATCGATGGAAAAAGCTCCGGCCACGGCGCCGCGTTCGCTCACTGCGCATCCTGCTTCGCGCGCACCGCGGCCGCGATGATCGCATCGGCCACCGCCTTCGGCTGGCTCAGCATCGCGACGTGGCTGCCGTCCACGCGCGTCACCGTCGCACCGATCCGCGTGGCCATCGCCTGCTGCAGCCTCGGATCGATCATCCGGTCCTGCGTCGTGACGACGAAGGACGACGGCTTCGCGTGCCACGCGGCCTGCGCGACCTTGTCCGCGATGCAGCCGCCGTACCACGGCCCCTGCGTCGCCGCGACGATGTGCTGCTGCGCCGCCGGCAGATCGGGCGCGAAGTCCTCCGCGATCGCCTTGTCCGACAGCCGCGTGAAGCCGCCCGCATCCTTGCGCAGCTCGCCCGCCCACGCCGGCGGCGGCAGCCCCTGCGTGACGTCGGCGATCGACTGGCCGTTGTCGGGCGCGAACGCCGCGACATAGACGAGCGATTTCACCTTGTCGTCGTTGCCGGCATCGCTGATCACGACGCCGGCCCACGAATGACCGACCAGTACGACCGGGCCCTGCTGCTGGTCGATCGCGCGCCGCGTGGCGGCCACGTCGTCCGCGAGCGAACTGAGCGGGTTCTGCACGGACACGACGTGCAGCCCGCGCGCCTCGAGCAGCGGAATCACGCGGTTCCAGCTCGAACCGTCGGCGAACGCGCCGTGCACGAGGACGACATTGGTGCCGTTCAGGTCGTCCTGCGGCGCGGCATGCGCGGCGACTGCGCCCAGCAGCCCACCCAGTACCGCCGCGGATACCAGAACCCGTTTCATCAAACGAATCATCTCGAAGCTCCTTGGTGTCGTGTTGTACAGATGGTGTGCCGCGCCGTCGCCGTCCGAACGCGGCGACGGCGCGGCAACGGATCACGAATGCGCATAGAGGTCGTCGGCACTGCGTCCCGAGCGCGCCGGCATCTCGTCGTGATGGCGGTCCTGCGCGGACATGCCGGCCATGTTGTCGCCGTCCGATTTCGACGGGCCGTTCTGGTCGGCACGTGCGACCTGCTGCTCGGCGGCGACAACGTCGTCCGGATAGTGCGGTTCGCTGCGGGCCGGGTTGTAGCCGGCCTGCTCCAGCCGGGCCAGTTCGGCGCGCACGTCGGCGCGCGTGAGGCCGTGTCCGGCATCGGCGAAGGACAAGGCGGGCGCAATGGCAAGCACGGCTGCGGCGAGGATTCGGGCGGTGTTCATGAGCGTTCTCCTGAGGTTGGCAAGCAGATCGTTCGGCTTCCGATTCGATATCGGTTAGCAGATCAGCTTGCGTGTCGACAGTAGAACCCGGCAACGTATCGCGCATGTTTCCGCAACAGGGGCCAGCGCATGTCAATGTTTCCCGGGTGGCCGCAGATACAGTGGGATACAAAATCGAGTGATGCTGTGCCGCCCTCTCTTCGACTGTCGCTCAGGCGCCGGCGCCCGCGTCATGCGGCCGACATACAGCACACATGCCCCGCTGCACCGCATCCCGAAACCGCGCAAAAGAGGTTCATCGAGGTTTACCGGGGCACGCGGGGCGACCGTCGGCGTTCGGGCAGTTTCGGTCGTCCGCGGGGTTGCAAGCCAATGACGGCTTTTCGTTGAAGACAGGTCGGGGGTTCTTTCTGCCGATCGATCTTTCACGAGGAGCAACAGGAGTGCCACGGGTTATACGCGCTCAACTGGCTCGCGTTGATTCAACGGACGAGTCGATCATGATTGACGCCATACTGATCACCCCTGCCGCAGCAATTGGCGAGCCTGGGCCTTCCGCCATGAATTGCGCGCCTGACAGCGGACTGTTCGCCAATCACCCAGCCTCGGCCCGCATTCATCCCGCCGTACGACGACCATGGGAATCCGGGAAGAACGCGAGGCGCGCTTCGGGATTGCGATCGTCAAATCGAGGCCCGCTTACGTCTTCTGCCGCGCTCGATCCGCCTGACTCATTCCGTCGTAACCCCAATCAGTCGCCGTGATCTCGTTCACGACGATATAAGTCGCGGGGTCCAGGTCCGCGAACGTTCGGCGAAGGAGCGCCATCGCACTTGCGATGAAGGTCCGCTTTTCCTGTTCCGAGTTGGTCCCTGCGGTCACGCAAACTTCGAGATGTGCAGCAATGTGCCGACGGCTGCCGCCAATCGTCCACAGATAGTCGGACGGAACGTCGATAAGCACAGACGTGAGTTCGCGGCGCTTTCCAAGTTCGCTTGCAATCAGTTCCGTCAGCTCGCTGGAAAGGCGATGTGCGTCGACGGGTGAAGGATTGATCGACAGCGTCAGTTTGGCGAAAGGCATTTTCGAACTCCATGGTTGTTGGAGTTCGAATCGTAATTGAGAAAATCGAAAGTATACTTGCAATCTTTTCGACATCAGAATTGAGTTTTTCTCATGATTTCGGATCTCCCTTCACCTCTGCTCCGCACTTTCGTCGCCGTGGTCGATTGCGGCTCATTGGCCGCTGCAGCCAAACGCATCGCCCGCAGTGAGTCGGCAGTGAGCCTGCAAATCTCGCGGCTCGAGGAAATCGTTCGGCAGCCACTATTCGATCGGGATGGCCGGGCGCTCCGCTTGAACGGCTTTGGCGGCCTGCTGCTGCCGCATGCGCGCGCGATTCTCGGTCGCATCGATGCCGCACGCACAGAGCTCGCACCGAACGCAGTAGCGCCCGTTCGGATCGGCGTCGTTCAGGACTTCGTGGCGACTGTGCTCCGCCCAACGCTCGCCGATGTCCGGGCGGCCACCCCTGACGCCGCATTTGCGATCGTTATCGGCAGCACTGCGGAACTGTTGCAGGCGATGAGCGAGGACCGCATAGACGTCGCGCTGTGCGCTGGCGAGCCATTCGGCGGAAACGTCGTGATCCGCCTCCCGATGCAATGGTTCGGCAATGCCGACCTGTTGAACAGTGAGGTCGTATCGCTGGTCGGCATCGCACCTCCTTGCCCGTTCCTCCACGCGGCGCAACGGGTGCTGGATGACGCTGGTTGCCCTTGGCGCATGGCGCTCACGACGCCGAGCCTCGACGGGTTGCGCGCAGCGGTCGAGGCTGGTTTGGGCATCACGTGCCGCACGGAGGCCGGACTCGGGCTTCCGGCGCTGAGCGGCACAGCTCTGCCTCGACTGCCGGAAATCGCCTACTCAATCGTAGAGCGACGACAGGGCGGCAGTGCCTCCGGGCTTGCGGGGGGCCGAATGACTTCGCACCTCGGGTCGTTGGCCGCATTGCAAGAAATGTGAGCGTGATGTGGACAAGGTCAGAACCTCTTCGCTCCATGAAGCGGCTTCGGCCTCCAGGGCACGCCTTCTTCGCGTCGAAGCGTGCCGCCCGAGTCACGCAAGGTCCGATCACCGATGTATTGGATGTCGCCGCCCCACGGCTTCGATGTCGACACGAGCCAGCGCATCGGCATGTATGTTTGATCGGGGAAGGTCCTTTTAAGCGCTCGTATCTCCTCTTCGACAGACTCCGTGCGGTTCGGCGGATCAATTTGTCCGCTTCTCGCAAGTAAGCGGTCATAGCCTTCAGTCGTCCGCTTCGAGTCGGTAAACAACAGCCACGGAAACCCACGAAGCCCCTCAAAAAAGCATGCCAAACACGGCACGCCATTCGCTCGCTCACGCTTCACGTCATGGTGCGAGCCGTGTGAACACGAAGTCATGGTTCTTCACGCGTGCCTGATGGCACGCGAAGCAGGTCTGATGCTGGTCAAGGTCCGCCGGCACACCGTTGATGAAGCGTCCGAAACCCCATCCGCCGGTTGCCGCGTAGCGGCGCGAGTCCTTCACCATCACCTGCACGGTCGTCGCCTGCCCGGGCACCGTCGCCGACGAAAACTCATCGGACTGCTTGCGCTTGTACGCGAGCTTGACGAGGATCGTGCCATCCGGAAACGGCAGCGTCGCCTGCTCGAGCGCGCGGATCGCGACCGGATTGCCGAGCACCACGCGCAGCTCGTCGAGCGGCGCGGCTTCCTCGGCCGGCGCGACCATTTCCCATTTCCGGTACCCGGGCGGGATCGTCACGCCGTAGATCGGCGACGCGGCCGGCTGCGCCGGTTCCGCGCACACGGCCGGGCCGCCCGCCGCCAGCGCGCCGAGCAGCAGCGCGCCCGCGACGAACGCACGAAGCGGGCCACGATGCGGGCCAAGAGCCGGGCCGCGACGCCCAATACTGCTTCCTGTCCGCATCACAGATGCTCGACCTGCAGGATCGCATCGGCGAACGCCTGCGGCGCCTCCTGCGGCAGGTTGTGCCCGATGCCGCCGCTGATCGTGCGATGCTGGTACTTGCCCGTGAACTTCTTCGCGTACGCAGCCGGTTCCGGATGCGGCGCGCCGTTCGCGTCGCCTTCCATCGTGATCGTCGGCACCGTGATCGCCGGCCCGGCGGCGAGACGCCGCTCGATGTCGTCGTATTGCGCGTCGCCCTTCGCGAGCCCGAGACGCCAGCGGTAGTTGTGGATCACGACGGCCACGTGGTCGGGGTTCTGGAACGACGCCGCCGTGCGCGCGTAGGTCGCGTCGTCGAACTGCCACTTCGGCGATGCAAGCTGCCAGATCAGCTTGTTGAACGCGTCGCGGTTCTGCGCGTAGCCGAGCGCACCGCGCTCGGTCGTGAAATAGAACTGATACCACCACTGCAATTCGGCCTGCGGCGGCAGCGGCTTGCGGTTCGCCTCCTGGCTGCCGATCAGGTAGCCGCTCACCGACACCAGCGCCTTCACGCGCTGCGGCCACAGCGCCGCGATGATGTCGGCCGTGCGCGCGCCCCAGTCGTAGCCGCCGAACACCGCGCGGTCGATCTTCAGCGCATCCATCAGCGCGACGATGTCGACCGCCGTCACGGCCTGCTGGCCGTTGCGCAACGTGTTGGCCGAGCGGAACGTCGTCGAGCCGTAGCCGCGCAGGTACGGCACGATCACGCGATAGCCGGCGGCCGCGAGCAGCGGCGCGACCTCGGCGTAGCTGTGGATGTCGTACGGCCAGCCGTGCAGCAGGAACACGACGGGGCCGTCCTTCGGTCCCACGTCCGCATACCCGACGTTGAGCACGCCCGCGTCGATCTGGCGAATTTCGCCAAACGAGGCGCCGAACGACGCGCCGCCAGCCGCGCGCTTCGCCGCCGGTGCGTCGGGCGCCGACTGGGCGCGCGCAAGGTTGCCGAAGCCGAGGTCGACCAGGCTCAGGCCGGCCAGCGTCGTGCCCAGGAGCAGGCGGCGTCGGGTGTTCACGGAATCAGGCATGACTCGTTCTCCATTGTGGATCGCTGAGGAAAGTGCCCGCTGCAACGGCGCGAGCGCGCGGGAACTGCTGTTCGCGAACACGGCGCCGGTGAACCGCGCCGTCTCGCGAAATCCGTCACCGGCTTTATATCCGACCCGGCCGAATGCTTTGTATCTCAACGTATCTGTATTTCACTGCGATACACAGCGATTCAAATTTCCGCGTAAAACGACGCCGTCCGGGGGCGTTTCCTCTCGATACCGTGCAGCCGCGTTGATATTCATATATCAAAAACGCATGCAACCAATGCCAGCTATATATTTTTCATCTTCGTATCCTCCGCCTAGGATATCGACCTTGACCCGCTGACGCGATTCACGGTGTTCCAGATCAGCGACGTGATCAACGTGCCCATTGCTTGATCGACGCGTTCGGACTCGATGGATCGTTCCATCTCCGCTCGTCTTTATTAAGGATACCGATATTAATACGCGACTCTTCGCCGGCGTTTCATTCTCGGAGATCGCGCCGTCGAAGCGCCCCCGCGAGATCGTGCGAACGCCGGCCACCATGAAAGGGGGCAGGCGCCGTGCATCGGGCCCAGTGGTTTCTGAGGAATTTTCGGCAGTTGAGCCGACAGTCGGGCCAGCAGCGCGCAAACCCGCGCGCGCCCATTTTTTACGCTTTCAGGAGAAGAAAATGAAATCGCTCATTTGTTTCGCGCTGGCTGCCGCCGCGCTGACAGGTGCCACCGCAAGCTACGCGCAAACGACTTCAGCCCCCTTGACCCGTGCCGACGTCGTTGCCGACCTGGTGCGCCTCGAGCAGGCAGGCTACCAGCCCGCGGCAGGCGACGACCCGCACTACCCGGACGACATCCAGGCGGCCGAAGCGAGGGTCGCGGCGCAGGCCGCCGCGCAGCGGCGTGACGCGGTCCAGGCCGGTCGTTGACGGCAAGCGCGGGCGAACCGCGCCGGGACATCCCGAGTCAGCACGCAGCGTGCGCCGCGACTTGCCTCGCGCGATGCCGTCTACCGTCACCGCTTACGCTTGAACAAGTCCGTGGCGAGTTCGCGAAACGCGCGCGCGCTCGGGCTCAAGCTGCCCCCCTTTCGCCAGATCATGCAGAGATTGCGCTCGATCTTCAGGTCCTTGACGGGCAGTTGTACAAGCGCGCCGGACGAGAGTTCCTCGGTCACGGTGCTGCGCGAGACCCAGGCGATCGCGTTGCCGAGCCGCACCAGCTGCTTGATCGCCTCGGCGCTGCCGACCGACAGCTTCGGCGCCAGCGTCAAACCCTGCTGCGCATAGGCTTGCTCGACGACCGTTCGCGTTCCCGAACCGGGTTCCCGCATGACGAGCTCGGCTGTTCCGATTGCATCGGCGGTCAATTGACGTTTGCGGGCCAGCGGGTGAGTCGGCGCAGCGACCGCTATCAGTGCGTCCCGGCCGATGACGGCGGCATCGAATGCCGTGTTGTCGTAAGGCCCTTCGATCATGCCGATCTGGCGCTCGTTTGCGAGGACGGCGCTTTCGATGTTCTCGCTGTTCGAAATCCTGAGATCGACCGTGATGCCCGGATAGCGCGTGCGGAATTCGTTCAACACGGCCGGCAGCAGATACACGCCGATCGTCCGGCTCGAACCGATGCCGAGCTGACCTCTCGCGAGGCCCGCGAACTCGCTGACTGCCGCCTCGGCCACATTGGCCAACGAAAAAATCTGCGCCGCATATTCGGCGAGGAGCCGGCCCGCTTCCGTGGGCCGCATGCCGCGCGGCATGCGGTCGAACAGCGTCGTGCCCAGCCGTTCCTCGAGTTCCCGAATCTCTCGTGTAAGCGCGGGCTGACTGACGTGCAGTCTTTCCGATGCTGCGGTGACGCTGCCGGTTTCGACGACCGCGTAGAACGCGGCCAAGTGGGTGAAGTTCATCGACGTATATTCCAGTGATATAGGAAGTATCTAAACGATGTATTTTTATTATACAAAGCCGCTCCCTAGAATCGAGTCAAACAGTTCCTCGACACGGGAGATTTCAATGACCAAGATGAACTTGACGGCACACGCGCCGCGTGGCCTTTCCGAAAAAGTCAGGCAATTCACGCCGAACTGGTTTGCGGTGACGATGGGAAACGGCATCGTGTCGCTGGTGCTCGCCGCGCTGCCGTTGCACTTCGGCGGACAACGCGCGCTGGCGTCGGCGTTGTGGGCCATCGACATCGTGCTGTATCTCGCCTTTGCGGCGATGTTGACAGCCCGAGCGATCCGGTTCCCCGAAACGATCCGGCCGCTACTGCACCATCCGGTCCAGTCGATGTTTCTCGGCGCGGTGCCGATGGGCCTCGTGCCGATCATCAACGGCATCGTCCTGTTCGCAGGCGGGCATGCCGAGGCCAACGCGCTCGCATACGCGTTGTGGTGCTTCGATGCGCTGCTGTCGGTCGTCGTCGCGATCGGCGTGCCGTTCATGATGTTCACCGAGCAGGGACATGCGTTCGAGCGCGTGACCGCGGTCCTGCTGCTGCCGATCGTCGCACCGGAAGTGGCGGCATCGAGCGCGGCCACCCTCGCGCCGCATTTCGTTGGCGCGCAGGCCCGTCTGCTGATCGGCGCGGGGTACGTGCTGTGGGCGATCTCGGTACCGCTCGCGTTCGCGATCCTGACGATCGTGTTCTTCCGGCTCGTCATCCACAAATTGCCGCACCGCGACCTCGGTCCGTCGAGCTGGCTGACGCTCGGCCCGATCGGTACCGGGGCGCTCGGCCTGCTGACACTCGGTCAGGCCGCGCCTGTCGCATTCGCCGGTACGCCTTTGGCCAGCGTGGCGGTGCTGGCGCAGGACTTCGGCATTGCCGGCGCGCTCCTGATTTGGGGCGCCGGTCTCTGGTGGCTTGCCTGCGCCGCGCTCTTCACGATGCGCTATTGCCGCGAAGGACTGCCATTCAATCTCGGCTGGTGGGGTTTCACATTTCCGCTGGGAGTTTATACCGCCGCGTCGCTGAGCCTGTACCACGCGACCGATTTTGGTGGATTCGCCGTATTCGGCACGGCGCTCGCGATGTTGCTCGGCGGATTGTGGGCCATGGTGATCGTGCGGACGTGCCGAGGAATGCTGCACGGCGGCCTGTTCCATGCGCCTTGCCTGGCGACAATTTCAAATTAATCGAGGTAGATCATGTTCATCGGGTTTATTCCATTTCTGTCCGCCGCCGTCGCGCTCCTGCTGTCCTTGTTCGGGCGCGACAGAGCAGCGAGTGCGACCTGGTGGCTGACCACGCTGCTGGTCGCGGTATGGGCCATTCATCACGGGTCGCATCACATTCCGCAGTTCGCCACCTACGGGTCCTGGTAAGAGGTCAAAAGAATGAAAGCCAATCGCCTGATCGATTTGTTGGCGCTATACGGCGTCAATGCAGTGCTGCTCGTCGCGTTCTATTTCCAGTTGGCGCACGGTGAGCTGCCGTGTTCGCTCTGCAATCTCCAGCGGGTCGCGTTCATGCTGGTCGGCGCGGGATTGCTGTCGAACGTGTGGAGCCGCAATCCTTCACCTGCCAACTATGCGCTGAGCGCAGTCGGCGCCCTGGTCGGCAGCCTGATCGGGCTGACGCAGATGTTCCTGCACGTGCTGCCCGGCACGCCGCCCTATGGCGGTGCGATTCTGGGAATGCACATGTACACCGCGTCCTATGTCGCACTGACCGCAAGCCTCATCTATTGCGTGCTGATGCTCGCCTTCCGGACGCGCCTGCAGGCGATCCACGTCGGTGCGCCGCGGTCCGGCGAAGCGGGTCGGTCACCATTCGTCAAGCTCGCAGTCTGGCTGTTCGCGGCCCTGGTGATCGCGAACCTGATATCGGTGTTTGTCGAGACAGGCTTCCACGCCCTCTATAGCGATCCGCAGCACTACCACTTGCTGTACTGCGGCGATCCGGAATCGCCCGCCATTCCTGGTTCGACGAGCTGTCGATAACGACTATCGGGTATTGCGCCGATGGCATCCGGTTCACGACACACGTCAACACGGTATCGCAGCGTCCCGTGAGGAAACGGTTCTCGACGGCAGGCAGCCCGGCGCGGCCGCCTGCCGGATCGGCCCTCAGAGCGCCTTCACGATCGCGCCGTCAACGCGGATGTTCTGCCCGGTGATGTAGCCCGCGCCGTCGGACAGCAGGAACGCGACCGTCTTCGCGATCTCCCCGGTCTTGCCGAAGCGGCCCGCCGGAATGCGCGCGACGATCTCCGGCGTTTCCGGCCAGCTGTCGATGAAGCCCGGCAGCACCGCGTTCATCCGGATGTTCTCCGCCGCATAGCGTTCCGCATACAGACGCGTCCACGCGCCCAGCGCCGCGCGCAGCGTCGACGACACGGGCATCGCCTGCTCCGGCGCATCGGCCGCGTAGCTCGAGATGTTCACCGCTGCGCCGCCGCCCTGCGCCTGGAAGATCGGCGTCACGCGGCGCATCACGCGCGCGACGTTCAGCAGGATCAGGTCCAGCGCACCGTGCCAGCTCTCGTCGGTGATCGACAGCAGGTCGCCCTTCGGCGGGTGGCCGGTATTGTTGACGACCGCGTCGATCCGGCCATAGCGCGCCATCGTTTCGCTCACCAGGCGCTCGATGTCGGCGTCGTCGGTCACGGAACCCTGGATGCCGAACCCGCCCAGTTCCTCGCCGAGCGCAACCGCGCTGCCCGACGGCGACATCAGCGCGACCCGATAGCCGGTCGCCGCCAGTTCCCGCGCAATCGCCGCGCCCATGCCCTTGCCCGCCGCCGTGATCAGCGCCACTTTTTCTACAGTCACGATGTGCTCCTCGTCCGATTCAAACAATCGCGCGTCCGCCTGTCGGCCGCGCACTGGTGTAATGTAGTGCGCGTCGACCCTCGCTGTCGAACCAGTATTTCTGCCTTCCACCAATAGATTTTCTACTGTCTTGCAATGCCGATCCGCCGCCCTTCCCGCCTGCCGCCGCTCAATGCGCTTCGTGCGTTCGAGGTGTCCGCGCGGCATTTGAACTTCCGCGCCGCCGCGGACGAGATCGGCGTTACGCAGGGCGCGGTCGCGCAGCAGGTGCGGCATCTCGAGGACGTGCTCGGCCTGAAGCTGTTCGAGCGGCTGCCGCGCGGCCTCGCGCTGACGCACGACGGCGCCGCGTATTTTTCCGACGTGCAGCGCGCGCTGCACGCGATCGCCGATGCGACCGACAAGCTCGTGAAACGGCGCGCGACGCTGACGATCAGCACGACGCCGTCGTTCGCGTCGAAATGGCTGATCCCGCGGCTCGCGCGCTTCACCGATGCGCACCCCGATATCGACGTGCGCGTGATCGCCGACCAGCAGCTTGCGACGTTCCGTCACGACGGCGTCGATCTCGCGATCCGGTTCGGCAAGCCGCCGTTCGGCAAGGGCCTCGCCGCGCATCCGCTGTTTCCGCTCGACGTCAGCGCTGTGTGCAGCCCGGCGTTGCTGAGCGCGCCGGCGGCGCCGCACGCGCTGGCCGGCCACGTGCTGCTGCATGACGCGCACGATCTGTGGCCGGATTTTCTCGCCGCGTTGCCGGAGCCCGTCGACGTCGATCCGCACAAGGGACTGCGCTTCAACCAGACGTCGCTTGCGATCGATGCGGCCGTCGCCGGCCAGGGCATCGCGCTTGCGGCCGATCCGCTCGTCGAGCACGACATCGCCGCCGGACGGCTGTGCAAGCCGTTCGACGTCGCGCTTGCGCTGGCGGTCGGGTTCTATCTCGTGTATCCGGGCGAACGGCGCGACGATGACGAGCTCGCGATGATGCGCGACTGGTTGATCGGGCAGGCGGAGCTGGACGGGCAGCCGTGATGCGCGCGCACTTGCGCAGCGGCGCTGACGGGCGGCCTTACGTCAAGGCGCGATCCACCGACCGTCGTAGCCGTCATCGCTCAGGTCGAACACCGCGCGGCGGTGCCCGGACGGCGCAAGCTCGAGCCAGTCGAGCCGCGTCGCCTTGACGTGGAGCAGGCAGAAATTTGCATAGCCGTCGTCCGTCGGATCGACGGTTGCGCCGGACGGAGGATGCGCATCGGCAGGCGACGCGACCGGCGTGCCCGGCGGCAGCGGCGCGCGATACAGCAGCAGCGTGTGCGGGCGGCTCGATTGCCAGACCGCGCGCCGTTCCGCTTCGTCGGTACAGATCGACGCGATGCCTTCGATGCGGATCTGCACGAGGCCATCGAGATCGACGCCGACGAGCGCGACGCGCGGATCGCGGCGAATCTCCGCGACCTTCTCCGAGCGCACATCGGTGTGAAACGACAGCACGCGGTCCGCGCGGCGCACGGCGCGCAGCACGACCGTCCGCACTTTCGGCGCGCCGTCGAGACCGAGCGTTGCGGCCTGCAGCATCGTGAACGGCGAACGCTTCACGCTGACGCCCGACTCGAGGCAGGCCCAGAGCCGGGTGTACGTGTGTTCGATCGATTCGAAGCCGGGGTCGGACATGATGGGTGCGTTGCTGCGCGATGCGTGGTGTCGGTCGTGCAAGCTTACCTGTTCCGGCTTCGACGCGGCTGCCGTCAGTTGTAGCCGAGCACGGCCGACGCCGCGTCGCCGGAATCGGCCGGGGCCGCGCCCAGCCGCCCGAGCACGTCGGCGACGTATTGCGGGCCTGCGCTGATCTGCGACGACAGATGCGCGATCGGCCGGATGTCGGCCATGCCCGGCGCTTCATCGATCCATGCGGTTTCGTTGACGGTCATGTTCATCGTGGTGTCTCCTCAAGCGGCCAGCGCCGCACCATACGCGCGCGCGAGGCGCGCGACGCCTTCCCGGATCGCGTCGACGTCCGGTGCGGCGAACGACAGGCGCAGCGATGCGTCGTCGACGTTGTCCGCGAAGAACGCGTTGCCGGGAACGAATACGATCTTGTTCGCGATCGCGTGCTGCAGCAGTTGCGCCGACGATACCGCGCCGATCCGCGCCCACACGAACATGCCGCCTTCGGGGCGATGGAACTCGATCGCGTCGCCGAGCCCGTCGCGCAGCGCATCGCACATCGCATCGCATTTGCGCTTGTACGCGTCGGTGATGCGCGGCAGATGGCGTTCGAGCGCGCCGTCGGCGAGATATTCGGCGGCCGCCGCCTGCGTCCACGGCGTGCTGCACAGATCGACCGTCTGCTTCGCAATCACGCAGCGCCGCGCGATTTCGGCGGGCGCGATCGTCCAGCCGACGCGCAGGCCCGGCGCGACGATCTTCGACAGGCTCGCGAAATGCACGATCCAGTCGCGCGCGCCGTCCACTTCGGCGGCGAGCGCGAGCATCGACGGCACCGCTTCGCCCGCAAAGCGCAGGTCGCCGTACGGATCGTCCTCGACGATCAGGAAACGGTGGCGCACCGCGAGGCGCAGCAGCTTCAGGCGGCGCTCGCGCGTGAGCGTCGCGCCGGTCGGGTTCGCGAACGTCGGCACCGTGTACAGCAGCTTCGGCTGCGCGATCGCACCCGACGCGAGCAATGCGTCGAGGCGGTCGACATCGAGGCCGTCGCCATCCACCGGAATCGTGACGATGCGCGCCTGCTGCAGGCGCATCGCCTGCAGCGTCGCCGGATACGCCGGTTGTTCGGTCAGCACGACGTCGCCCGGCGCGACCATCACGCGCAGCAGCAGATCGAGGCCCTGCTGCGAGCCGGTCGTGACGAGCAGTTCGGGGAGCGTGCACGCAACGCCGCGGCGCGCCATCAGCGCGATCAGCGCGTTCTTCAGTTCCGCGAGGCCGTCGGTCGGGCCGTACTGCAGGCAGCGGGTCGGCTGCGCGTACGCGCGCGCGGCCGCGGCGTCCAGGCCGTCGACGTCGAACAGGTCGCTCGCGGGGTAGCCGCCCGCGAAGGAAATCATGCCGGGCTCGCCGAGATACTTGAACAGCTCGCGGATCGGCGAGCCGGTGGGATGCTGGAACGAAGGTGTGAACGCGTACATGTGATCGTGGGCTGAGGGGCGAAGGTGGCGGCTGCGGTGTTGGCCGCGCTGGCCGCCGGCGTGCCGGCCGTCGGTGCGCGCTTCCCGCGCGCCGACGGCGAGTTCAAGCCCTGATTGTCGACAGCCATTAACGCCGCCGCAAACGATATCTATGCACTAGGTCTTGCGGTTTGGTCATTAACCGGCGCGATCACGCGACGGCATGCTGCGGAGACGTCAAAGAAAAAAGGCCCGACGAAGTCGGGCCAATCGGTGAGACACAAGGAGAAAGCCGTCCACCACACGGAACGGCTACGCCGTCTCAACTACACGACGTTCTTTTCGACGATCGGCCGATTCTCGAGCACGCGCGCCCAACCGAGCGACGACAGGTCGAGCGTCGCATAACGCCCGCCGAGGATCAGCTCGCTGACGCCGCGTCCGGTCGCGGGTCCCTGCTGGAGTCCGTGCCCGCTGTAGCCGTTCGCGAACACGCAATTGTCGAGGTCCGGGTGATAGCCGATGATCGCGTTGTGATCGAACACGTTGTATTCGTAGTAGCCGGACCAGCAGTTCTCGACGCGCAGCGCCTCGAATTCCGGCACGCGATGCGCGAGCGTCGGCCAGATCACGTCGTCGAACAGCGCGTGATCGACCTCGTCGAGCGGCAGGTCGTCCGGGTCCCTGTCCGGGCTCGGCGACGTGCCGCAGATATACGTATTGCCTTCCGGCCGGAAATACACGCCCGTCGGATCGATCAGCAGCGGGCAGGCCGTCAGCTTCGCCGGCGACGACACGTTGAAGATGCTGCGGCGCCGCGCGTGCACGGGAATGTCGATGCCCATCATCGCGGACAGCGGGCGTGCCCACGCGCCGGCCGCGTTGACGAGCGTGTCGCACGCGTAGCGTTCGCCGTCACCCGTGACGACGTGCGTGACCTTGCGGCCGTCGCGCACGACGCCGGTCACGTCCGCCGACACGTAGCGTGCGCCGAGCGACTGCGCCTTCTTGCGCAGCGCCTGCACGAGACCGTAGCCGTCGAACCAGCCTTCGCCGCTCACGCCGTACGCGCCCGCGACGAGATCGTCGACGTTCAGCCACGGGAATTTCACGCGCAGCGCATCGCGGTCCATCAGGCTGATGTTCGCGCCGAGGCGCGTCTGCAGCGCGTGGTTCTCGCGCAGCGTCGCCTCGCCTGCCGGCGTCGCGAGAAACAGGTAGCCGCCTTCGTGCAGGTCGATCGACGGCCGCGTGCCGTCCACTTCGAGCCGCTCGCCGATCGTGCGCAGGAAATCGATGCCGAACAGCGACATCTGGATCGACAGCGGCGTCGAGAACTGCTGGCGGATCGACGCGGCCGACAGCGCCGACGACGATCTCGCATAGGTCGGATCGCGTTCGATCACGGTCACGGCGACCGTCGGGTCGGATGCGCGCAGGAAATAGGCGATCGAGCTGCCGATGACGCCGCCGCCGACGATTACGACTTGAGAACTCACGACTGACTCCAGATTGCAAGGGTTGGCGCGACACGCCGGCCGCAACCGATCAAAATCTTCACCGCCCGGCGTCGGGTCCGCTGCGCGGACCGTCCGCTTGGTTCGAGGCCGGCGTCGAAACCGGAACCGATCTCCCGCGTGAACGGCGCGACCGTATGGCTCGCCGCAATCGCACCTGACGCGTCAGGGTATTTCAGCACGGACGGCCTCCACGCGAAAGCCTCGTGCTGTAGATCCGCGTCGGACACGCGCGACAGCCGCTCGCCGCTCGCCGGAAGCGCAGCGTGCCGCAACCGGCCGCACGACTTCAGTCGGCCGACTTCGTCGTCACCGGCTGCCACGCGGCGCTCTTCACCTCATACAGCGTCGAACTCGGGTTCTTCAGGTCGCCCGTGCTCGTGAACGCGATCGTGCCCGTGATGCCGTCGTAGCGCGTGCTTTTCAGCGCGCCGTTGAAGTCCGCGGGCTTCACCGAGTTCGCCTTCTGCATCGCGTTGATCGCGATCCACGTCGCGTCGTACGCGAACGGCGCATACGCGAGCATGTCGACGCCGTACTTCTGCCTGAACTTCGTCTCGAACAGCTTGCCCTTGTCGAGCCGCGACAGCGGCATTCCGTATTCCCACACCGACGCGCCTTCGGCCGCATTGCCGGCGAGCTTGATGAAGTTCGCGTTCATCACGCCGCCGCCGGCCAGGAACTGCGCACGGATGCCGAGCTGGCGCATCCGCTTGACGAGCATCGCGGCCTGCGCGTCGAGGCCGCCGAAGAACACGAGATCGGCGTTCACGCTCTTGATCTTCGTGAGCTGCGCGCTGAAGTCGACCGCCTTGTCGTTTGTGAATTCGCGCGCGACGATCGTGCCGCCGTTCGCCTTCACGGCCTTCTCGAACTCGTCGGCTTCGCCCTGGCCGAAGGCGGTGCGGTCGTCGATGATCGCGATCCGCTTCGCCTTCGTGACCGTCGCCGCATACGCGCCCGCGTTGCCGGCGTTCTGCGTATCGGTCGCGATCACGCGGTACACGGTGCCGAGGCCCGCGCGCGTGATGTCGGGATTGGTCGCGGACGGCGTGATCATCGGAATGCCCGCCTTCGCGTAGATCTTCGACGCCGGCAGCGTCGTGCCCGAATTGAAGTGGCCGATCACGACCGCGACCTGCGCGTCCGTCAGTTGCTGCGCGGCCTGCACGCCCGCGCGCGGATCGCTCTGGTCGTCCTGCGACGCGACGACGAACTTGACCGGCTTGCCGCCGATCGTCGGATGCGTCGCGTTCGCCTCGTCGACCGCCATCCGCACGCCGTTCTCGATGTCCTTGCCGTAGGCGGCGCCGCTACCGGTCAGCGGACCGGCGACGCCGACCTTGACGACCGTCTCCTGCGCAAGGGCCGCGCTCGTCGGGAGCGCGAGAATCGCTGCGGCCAGCGCCGCGCCGGACAGCGCGCGAATTCGGAATTTCATCGGGCATTCCTTTGGTCTGTGGGTCGGGATGCGGCGCGCGGATCGCGCACCGGCAACCTCCGTCGCGCCGGCCTGCGCACGTGCCGCCCGGCGCACCGTAGCGGCCGCGGCGGCCGGGGTTCCGTCTCCGAAGAACCTTTCACCGCGAAAGAGGTGAAAGGATTGTGGGTAGCCAATACCCGCGCAGCAAACGAATTATCGGAACAATGTTGTGAGCAATAGTCATCAAGTTCCGGTGGGCGAGCAGACCGGCGCATGCGCGCCGCCGGCCCACCCGCATCACACGCCGAGCGCCCGCTTCGCCAACTGCGCGATATGCAGCGGCGTGCGGCCCGCGCCCTGCTCGATCTGCTCGCGGCAGCTGAAGCCGTTGGTGACGACGATCGCGTCCTTGCTCGCCTGCCGCACCAGCGGCAGCAGCTTGCCTTCACCGATCTTCATCGACAGGTCGTAGTGCTCGTCATTGAACCCGAACGACCCGGCCATCCCGCAGCAGCCCGTATCGAGCAGCTTCCAGCGCACGCCGAGCTTGTCGAGCAGCGCGGTCTCGCCCTTCATCCCGAACAGCGATTTCTGGTGGCAATGCCCGTGGACGATCACGTCCGCATCGAGCGTCGGCCACGCGAAATCCGCCTGCGCGACGAAATCGGAGAACAGGAACGTCTGCGCGGCGAGACGCTTCGCGAGCGGCTCGTCGGGCAACTGCTTCAGCAGCTCGTCCTTGAACACCGACAGGCAGCCGGGCTCCAGCCCGACGACCGGCACGCCCGCGCCGATCTCGCCGGCGAGTTCGTCGACCGCGGTGCGCAGCAGCGCGCGCGCTTCGTCGAGCAGCCCGTAGTCGTAGAGCGGCCGGCCGCAGCACAGGCGCTTCTCCGGCAACGTCACGTCGAAGCCGAGCGCGGTCAGCACGTCGACCGCCGCGCCCGCGATGTCGGGCGAGAAATGCTCGTTGAACGTATCAACCCACAGAATGACCTTCTTGCGGGCCGGCGCCATGCCCGTGCGCTGCCCGATCCCGCGCCGCTTCGCCATCGCGCGGAACGGGCGCGGCGCGAACGTCGGCAGCGCCCGCTGCGGCGCGACGCCCGCGATCCACTTGCCGATACGCGCCAAGGGCGGGGTCGAGGTCATAAAATTCATAAGCCGAGGAAAACGGCTCGCCAGCGGTGCCCATTGTCCGATCCTCCCCATGAACATCGCCTGCCGCGGCCGGCGATGGGTTTCGTAGTAGTGCGACAGGAATTCCGCCTTGTACGACGCCATGTCGGTATGCGTCGGGCAATCGGACTTGCAGCCCTTGCATGCGAGACACGCATCGAGCGCCTCCTTGACCTCGGGGCTGTTCCAGCCGTCCTTGATCACGTCGCCCTGCAGCATCTCCCAGAACAGGTGCGCACGGCCGCGCGTCGAGAACCTCTCCTCGCGCGTCGCGCGATAGCTCGGGCACATCGTGCCGCCGTCGAGCGAACGGCACTTGCCCATGCCGATGCAGCGCTCGATCGCGCGCTGCATCCCGTCGCCTTCGGGGCTCGCGAACGTCAGCTTCGTCTGCAGCGTCACGGGCTTGTAAGCGGGGCCGAGGCGCAGGTTCTCGTCGGCGCGGTACGCGTTGATCACCTTGCCCGGATTCAGCCGGTTCGCCGGATCCCAGATCGCCTTGAACTCGGCCATCGCCTGCATCAGCTCGGGGCCGTACATGATCGGCAGGAACTCGGCCTTCGCCTGGCCGTCACCATGCTCGCCGGACAGCGAGCCGCCGAAGTCGACGACGAGTTGCGCCGCTTCGCGCAGGAAGCCGCGCCAGATCTGCACGCCGGTCGCGCTGCGCAGGTCGAACGTGATCCGCGCATGCACGCAGCCGTCGCCGAAATGGCCGTACAGGCAGGTCTCGTAGCCGTAGCGGTCGACGAGCGCCTGGAACGCGCGCAGGTAATCGCCGAGCCGCAGCGGATCGACGGCCGCATCTTCCCAGCCCGCGATCGGATCGGGCTTCGACGGATCGACCGACAGCGCGACGGCCGACGCGCCGGTTTCGCGGATCGACCAGATCTTCTGCTGCTTCGCCTTGTCGGCCACGACGAAGCCGCTCACGTCGGGCCCCGCGCCGCCGCCATTGAAATGCGCTTCCGCGTCGCGCGCCTGCGCGAGCGCCGCGTCGACGGTGTCCGCGCCGAACTCCAGCACGACCCACGCGTCGCCCGGCGGCAGCAGCGCGATTTCGTCCGCCTTCAACCCGCGCGCCTGCAGGCCGCGGATGATCGCACGGTCGAGGCCCTCGATCGCGATCGGCGAGAAGCGGTTGTAATGCGGCACCGCGTCCGCCGCGGTGAAGATGTCGGTGAAGCCGAGCACGAGCAGCACGCGGCACGCCGGGCTGTGCACGAGCCGCACCTTCGCCTGCAATGTGACCGCGCACGTGCCTTCGGTGCCGACCAGCGCGCGCGCGACGTTGAAGCCGTTCTCCGGCAGCAGCTGGTCGAGGTTGAAGCCGGACACGCGCCGCTTGATCTGCGGAAACTCGTTGCGGATGCGGTCCGCGTAGCGATCGCGCAGGTCGCGCAGCTGGCGGTAGATCTCGCCGCGCCGGCCGCCCGCCGCGATGATCGCGTCGAGCTCGTGCTCAGGGGTCGGGCCGACCCAGAAGCGCGCGCCGTCGTACGTGAGGATTTCGAGCGCCTCGACGTTCTCGACCGTCTTGCCGGCCATCATCGAATGCGCGCCGCACGAGTTGTTCGCGATCATCCCGCCGAGCGTGCAGCGGCTGTGCGTCGCCGGGTCCGGCGCGAACGTCAGCCCGTGCGCCTCGGCCGCGTCGCGCAGCGTGTCGCAGACGACGCCCGGCTCGACGATCGCGGTCTTCGCGTCCGGATCGACCGATACGACGCGGTTGAAATATTTGCTCGTATCGGCGACGACCGCGACGTTCACGCACTGCCCGTTCTGCGACGTGCCGCCGCCGCGCGTGAGGAACGGCACGTCGTAGCGCCGGCACACGCCGAGCGCCGCGGCGAGATCGTCCGCGCCGGCCGGCACCACGACGCCGAGCGGCACCTGCCGGTAGTTCGACGCGTCGGACGCATAGAGCGCCTTCGAGCCGGCATCGAAACGCACCTCGCCGCGCACGGCGGTGCGCAGGTCGGCGGCAAGCGTGTCGAGCAGTTCCTGCCCGACTTCGATCGGAGTCGCGCGCTTCACGGTTACTTCGCGGCGTTCGCGGTCATCTTGAAGATGCCCTGCGCGTTGCCGGCATCGAAGCGCAGGTCGGTCACCCAGCGGCGCTGCGCCTGGTCGAACGTGCGCTTGCGCGTGATGAACTCGTAGAACGAGCCGGGCACGTTGCGCTTCGCGATCGCGCCGTCGCGCGTGCGGAACTCGCGCTCGACGACGTCCGCGCGATACGCGGTCTGGAACACGCGGCCCGAGCGCGAACGCTCGACTTCCGGCTTCATCGGCCGGCCCTTCGCCTTCTCGTCGTCGGACAGCTTGAACACGTCGGCGACGCGGTCGGTCGCGTGATTGAACGCGTTGCCTTCGGTCGCGATCCACGCCATTTCCGCGGATTCGAGCAGCAGCGTCTCGTAGTCGAGTTCGCCCGGCACGTCGTGCTGGCGCGCGAATGCGCCGACGATCTCCGGCAGCAGCGCGTGCGCGGCGTCGAGCGACAGCCAGCCTTCGCGCTCGATTTCCCACAGCAGCGCGACGGCGGCCGGGCTCAGCGGATCGCGCGACGAGCTCACGACGTTCGTCACCGCCTGCTGGAATTCCTTCGAGAAGCGTTCCGGATGCAGCTCGCTGACGAAGAACTGCGCGATCTCGTCGGGCGCGTCCTCGTGCGCGTATGCGCGGCCCGTCATGCCGAGCTTGTCGAGCGGATAGCGGCCGTTCAGGCGGAAGCCGAGCGGGCGCAGGATGCGCGTGAACGCGGCTTCGCCCGGCGGCAGGGCGCCGGTGTGCGGCCAGCGCACCGTGCGCAGCGCGCCGTGATCGAAATACACCGAGCCGCCGTTGCCGATCGCATCGGCCGTGTACGCGCGGCCGTTCTCCGAACGTTCGAGCAGCCCTTCGAACAGCGCCATGTTCATCGCCTGCGCGATTTCCGCGCGCGTCACGACACCGTCTTCCCACTCGTCGAGGATGGCCGGCATGTTCAGGGTGGCAAACAGGGCGTCGGTTTTCGCCTGTCCCAGCAGCTTCGTCAGCAAGCTCTCGATATTCGGATTGCGCATCATGGGTTCTCGTCGGGGGGACCGGCCGGCAAGCGGTGCCGGCAACTCGTCGGCCAGCCGCCCGTTGGACGCCTGACCTTGCGTGGGATGCATTATTCAAAGGGTTGCAGGCGGGCGTAAAGCGAGATTAAATTGACACGTAATGAGTTTTTGGAACTATCGACGATTGTTTGCCCGGTGCGCCGCCCCGTCCGGCGCCGGCCCGTTCGTCTGACGAATCGACCCTCATGCGTAAATTCAAGATCCCGAACATGGGCGCGCTCGTGGCCTTCGAAGCCGCGTCGCGCCACGAGAGCTTCACGCACGCGGCCAAGGAGCTGTTCCTGACCGAAAGCGCGGTGTCGCGGCAAATCGCGACACTCGAAGCGAGCCTCGGCGTGCGGCTGTTCGCGCGCGTCAAGCAGCGCGTGGTGCTGACCCGCGCCGGCAAGCTGTACGGCACGCAGGTGCGGCGCGCGCTCGAGTCGCTCGACCGCGACACGCTGTCGATCATCGCGCACGGCAGCGGCGGCGGCTACCTGGAGCTCGCGGTGCTGCCGACCTTCGCGTCGCACTGGCTGATCCCGCGCATCAAGAGCTTCTATGACCGCACGCCCGACGTGCGTGTCAACATGGGCAGCCGCACCGACCTGTTCTCGTTCGAGGGCACCCACTTCGAAGCGGCGATCCACTACGGCAAGCCGACCTGGCCCGGCACGTCGTCCGATTACCTGTTCGGCGAGGAAGTCGTGCCGATCTGCTCGCCGGCGCTGCTCGACGGGCCCGTGAAGGCGCCGCAGGACCTGCTCGCGTACCCGCTGCTGCACTCGACGACGCGGCCGGGCGCATGGGCGCAGTGGTTCGAGGCGCTCGGCGTCGAGGACACCCGCACGATGCAGGGTGTGCGCTACGAACTGCATACAATGCTGATCAGCGCCGCCTCGGCCGGGCTCGGCATCGCGCTCGTGCCGAAGTTCTTCGTCGAGGAACAGCTGCAGCATCTCGGCCTGATCGTGCCGTTCGACGCGGCGACGGTCGAGGATTCCGCGTACTACCTCGTGTATCCGACGGAATTCAGCCACAGCAAGCCGCTGGAGCTGTTCCGCGCGTGGCTGCTCGAGCAGGCGAGCGCGTATGCGTCGCCGGGGCGTGATGAAGACTTCGACGAGGACGACGAAGACGTCGAATGACGCGCGGCAGCGGCTCGATCGGCGTGCCGGGTTCGTGCTGGATCGCGAAACGCACGCACGCATCGAATCGCGCCCCGGAAGCACGGGGAAGACGTCGAATGTCGCAGGGAAGCGGATGCGCGTCCGGCGCGCGCCGAACCGGGCAACCCCGGCCCGGCGCACCGGCAGCCAGAACCCGTACCGGCGTCGTGGCTGTTTTATTTCTTCTTTTTCTACTGCGCCTCGTAATCTCTCAGGCTCTATTGGTTCTTTTTAAACGCTTTCGCGTGCTGCCATTATCTGCTCAATCCGGCGCAAGTGAAACGTTTGCGCACGGTTTCGTCGAAGCCGATCCGGTGCAATTCCGCCATCGCCGGCGCAGCCTTCGATTGTCTTTCAGGCGCGATCGGACGCCGGCCGCGCATCGGCGCGGCGCGTTCGTGTTGTTATAATTTCACCATTGCAGTGCACAAAGCCTCACATCCGCCCGCGCCACCGCCCTCCGGGACTTCCATGCAGAAATCAGAACGTCTGCGCACGCTCGCCGACGCACTCGCACAACGCAACGTGATGCACCTGCGCGACGCGGCTGCCCTGCTCGGCGTGTCGGAAATGACGGTGCGCCGCGACATCGCAGCGAGCCCGGATCAGTTCACCTACCTGCGCGGCTACATCGTCAGCGCGACCGACGTGCAAAACAGCGCCGGCTACTCGCTCGAACTGGAAAAGGATCACTTCGCGCAGGCCAAGGCGGAAGCCTCCGCGATCGCCGCCAGGCTGATCGTCGAGAACGAGACGATCTTCATCGATTGCGGCAGCACGCTCACGACGCTCGCGCGGCTGATTCCCGCCGACCTGCACGTGACCGTGGTCTGCTACTCGCTGAACGTCGCTGAAATCCTGCGCCGCAAGCCCAATGTGCGGATGATCCTGCTCGGCGGCGTCTATGTGCCGTCGTCCGATTCGTTTTCCGGCGACGAGAGCCTCGACATGCTGCGCCGGATGGGGATCAACAAGGCGTTCGTGTCGGCGGGCGGCGTCGACGACACGCGCGGCGTCACGTGCTGGAATTTCCATGAAGTCGCGATCAAGCAGGCCGCGATGGACAGCGCGGTCGAACGACATCTGGTCGTCGACTCCAGCAAGTTCGGGGTCGTCAAGGCGGTGCGCTTTTCGCAGCTCGGCGATTTCGATTCGATCATCACCGAGCAGGGACAGACCGTGCGGTCGCGCACCTGACGCGACATGGAATGCGGCACCGGGTGCCGCACGGGATGCGGCGACTGCGCGCCGCACCGTCGCTCGCTGTTACTCCAGTTACTCCAGATAGAACGCGTCCGGCAGCAACGCATCCGCACGCGTCACGCGCACGTCGCCCGTGAGGTTTGCCAGCACCACGTCGAGCGACGGCGTGCCGAGTTCGATCATCACCTGCCGGCACGCGCCGCACGGCGCGATCGGGCCTTCCGTCTCCCCGACGACCGCGATCGCCGAAAAATCGCCGGGGCGATACCCCGCCGCAATGGCCGCGAACATAGCCGTGCGTTCCGCGCAATTGCAGAGGCCATACGACGCGTTCTCGACATTGCAGCCGTGGAAGACCTTGCCGTCCTTTGTGCGCAGCGCCGCGCCGACCTTGAAGCGCGAATACGGCGCATACGCTTTTTCGCGCGCGGCCTTCGCCGCGTCGATCAATGCCTGTGTTTCCATGTTCTCATCCTGTTTTCACGAAACCTGCCGGCGCACGTTCATCGCGCGGCACGCGCGTCGAGAAACGCGGTGCCGTCTGCAAACGCCTCCAGCCCGAACCAGTTCGCAAGACTCTGCCCGAGATCCGCGAACGATGCACGCACACCGAGACTTCCCGGCGCGATCCGCGGACCGTACGCGAGCAGCGGCACGTGTTCGCGCGTGTGATTGGTGCCCGGCCAGGTCGGATCACAACCGTGGTCTGCGGTCAGGATCAGCACGTCGTCGTCGCGCAGCAACGCATAAAGCTCCGGCAGCCGCGCGTCGAAGCGCTCCAGTTCCGCCGCATAGCCCGCGACATTGCGGCGATGTCCATAGAGCTGGTCGAAATCGACGAAGTTCGTCATCACCAGACTGACATCGGGCGCGTCGCGCACCGCGTCGAGCGTCGCGTCCCACAGGCCGGCGAGGCCGTCCGCCTTGATCTTGCGCGTCACGCCGACGCCCGCATAGATGTCGGAAATCTTGCCGATCGCGATCACGTGGCCGCCCGCCGCCGCGAGCTTTTCGAGCACGGTCGGCGCGGGCGGCGGCACCGCGAGGTCGCGCCGGTTGCCGGTGCGCCTGAAATCCGCCGAACGCTCGCCGATGAACGGCCGCGCGATCACGCGGCAGATGTTGTAGCGATCGACCTCCTCGCGCGCGATCTCGCAGAGGCGATACAGCCGGTCGAGCCCGAAGGCCGTTTCGTGGCACGCAATCTGGAACACCGAATCGGCGGACGTATAGAAGATCGGCTTGCCGGTCGCGACGTGTTCGTCGCCCAGCGCCGCGATGATGTCGGTGCCGGACGCATGGCAATTGCCGAGATAGCCGGGCAAGCCCGCACGGCGCACCAGCGTGTCGAGCAATTCGGGCGGAAACGATGCGTCGGCCCGCGGAAAATAGCCCCAGTCGAACCGGACCGGCACACCGGCCAGCTCCCAGTGTCCGGACGGCGTGTCCTTGCCCGACGACTCCTCGCGTGCCGCGCCGTAAGCGCCGGTCAGTTCGGGCTCGGCCGACATCCCGGCGGGCAGCGTGCCCGTCGCCAGCTCGCTCGCCAGCGCGAGCCCCAGGCGTTCGAGCTGCGGCACCCGTAACGGGCCCCGTCGGCCGTCGTGGCCGTCGTGGCCGTCGATATCGCACGCGCCGAGCGCGCACTGCTCGGCGATGTGGCCGAACGTATTCGAACCTGTATCGCCGAAGCGCGCGGCGTCAGGCGCCGCGCCGATCCCGAGCGAGTCCATCACCAGCACGATTGCGCGCATACGAACCTCCTGCGCTCAATCGAGCAACGCGTGAATGGTCGGCGGCAACGCACCCACCTCGTCGCCGATCCCGTACGCGCGCCGCACGTCGGCCGCCGCACGCTCCGCGGCCTCGCGGCTGCTCGCGTGCACGACGGCGAGCGGCTGCCCCTCCGCCACGTGCTCGCCGAGCTCGACCAGCCCGGACAGGCCGACCGCATAGTCGAGCGTGTCGGTCGTCTTCATTCGCCCGCCGCCGAGGCCGACGACGGCAATCCCGAGCGCGCGCGCATCGACGCGTTCGACCCGGCCGGCACGCGGCGCGCTCACCGGTACGATCACGTCGGCGGCGGCCAGATGCTGTTGCGGCCGTTCGAGCAGATCGGCCGGGCCGCCCAGCGCCGTCACCATCCGCGCGAACCGCTCGGCCGCCTGCCCGGATTCGAGCGACGCCTGCAAGCGGGCCCGCGCATCGGCTTCGTTCGCCGCGAGCCCGCCGATCAGCAGCATCTGCGCGGCAAGTGCCATCGTCACCTCGTGCAGCCGCGCGGGGCGCGCCGCGCCGGTCAGGTAATCGATCGCGCAGCGGATCTCGAGCGCGTTGCCTGCGCACGGCGCCAGCGACTGGCTCATGTCGGTCAGCGTCGCGGTGGTCTTCATGCCCGCGCCGTTGCCGACGTCGACGATGCTGCGCGCCAGCTCGACCGATTTCTCGTAGGTCGGCATGAACGCGCCCGACCCGGCCTTCACGTCCATCGCGAGCCCGTCGAGCCCCGCCGCGAGCTTCTTCGACAGGATCGACGCGGTGATCATCGAGATCGACTCGACCGTCGCCGTGACGTCCCGCACCGCATAGATCCGCTTGTCGGCGGGCGCGAGCCGCGCGGTCTGGCCGATGATCGCGACGCCCACGTCCTTCACCACGCGGCGGAACGCGTCGGGCTCGGGCGCGACGTCGTAACCGGGAATCGACTCGAGCTTGTCGAGCGTGCCACCGGTGTGACCGAGGCCGCGCCCCGAAATCATCGGCACGTAGCCGCCGCACGCGGCCACCATCGGCCCGAGCAGCAGCGAGGTCAGGTCGCCGACGCCGCCGGTCGAGTGCTTGTCGACCACCGGCCCGTTGAGGTTCATCGCGCGCCAGTCGAGCACGTCGCCGGAATCGCGTTGCGCACGGGTCAGCGCAACCCGCGCGTCGAGCGGCAGCTCGTTGAAATAGACGGCCATCGCGAATGCCGCGATCTGGCCTTCGGTGACCTGCCCGGTCGTGACGCCATCGACGAATTGCGAGATCTCGCCGCCGTCCAGCGGCAGGCGGTCGCGCACCTTGCGAATGAATTCCTGCGGCAGAAACATGTGCCCTCCAGTCAGTAAGAAGTGGCCGGCCGCGCCGCGGCCGCGCCGTGGCCGAGCGTCGCGAGCAGGCTGCCGAGCAGGCTCGACGCGCCGAAGCGGAACGTCGCGGGCACCGTGTAGCCCGCGCCCAGCTCGCGTTCCGCGAGCGCCAGGTACGCGGCGGCCTCGTGCACGGAACGCACGCCGCCCGCCGCCTTGAAACCGACCGCGCGCCCGGCATCGCGAATCGTCGCGAGCATCGCTTCAGCCGCTTCGAGCGTCGCGTTGACCGCGACCTTGCCGGTCGACGTCTTGATGAAATCCGCACCCGCGTCGATCGCGATTTCGCTCGCCTGGCGGATCAGCGCCGGATCCTTCAGCTCGCCGGTTTCCAGGATCACCTTCAGGCACTTATCGCCCGCCGCGACGCGGCATGACGCAACCAGCTCGCGGCCGACGCGCGCATCGCCCGCGAGCAGCGCGCGATACGGAAACACGACGTCGACTTCGTCGGCGCCCAGCGCGACCGCGTCGGCGGTCTCGCGCGCGGCTGCGTCGGGGTCGGCCGCGCCGCCCGGAAAGTTCGTCACGGTCGCGACCGGCAGTGCAAGTCCGCGCGTGGCCAGCGCCGCGCGCGCGGTCGCGACGAAGCGCGGGTACACGCACAACGCGGCCGGCGTGCCGACCGGCGTGTCGGCCGACGCGGCGAGCGCGTCGATCGACGCGTCCGTGTCGTCGTCGTTGAGCGCCGTGAGATCGATCAGATGCAACGCTTTCAGCGCTGCCTCGGCAAGCGGGTTACGGGTCAATGCGTGAGTCATCAAGCAGCCTTGTCAGGTAAGGGAAAGAAACAGCCCGGCAATCGTCGCGCTCATCAGGTTCGACAGCGTCGCGGCCGCGAGCGCGCGCAGGCCATAGCGTGCGACGTCGCCGCGCAGTTCGGGCGCGACCGCGGTAAAGCCGCCCGTCAGGATCGCGATCGACGAAAAATTCGCGAAGCCGCACAGCGCGAACGACACGATCGCGATCGTCTTCGGCGTCAGCACCTGCAGCCCCGCCGCCGCGACGTGCGCGCTGTCCTGCAGGTAAGGCGACAGCCCGCTGTACGCGACGAACTCATTCAGGATCAGCTTCTGCCCGATGAAATTGCCCGCGACCGACGCATCCTGCCACGGCACGCCGATCATCCACGCGAGCGGCGCGAACAGCGAGCCGAGCAACGACTGCAGCGTCACGTTCGCGAAGCCGAGCCAGCCCGCCACGACGCCGACGCCGGCGTTGAGCAGCGCGATGAGGCCGATGAACGCGACCAGCATCGTGCCGACATTGACCGCGATCTTCAGGCCGACGCTCGCGCCCGACGCACCGGCCTCGATCACGTTCGCCGGGCGCTTCTCGTCGAATTCGAGCGAGCCGATTTCCACGTGGCTCGCTTCCACCGACGGACACAGCATCTTGCCGAACAGCAGCCCGCCCGGAATCGCCATGAACGACGCGGCGAGCAGATATTCCATCCTGACGCCTAGGCCCGCATAGCCCGCGAGCACGGATCCGGCGACGGACGCCATCCCGCTCGACATCACGGCGAAGATCTCCGGCCCGCTGAGGCGGCGCACGAACGGCTTCACGAACGCGGGCATCTCGCTTTGCCCGAGGAAGATCGTCGCGACCGCGGAGCACGCTTCGATGCGGCTCACGCCCAGCAGCTTCGCGAGCCCGCTGCCGACGATCGCGATCACCCATTTCATCACGCCGATGTAGTACAGCACGGCGATCAGCGACGTCACGAAGATGATCATCGGCAACACGCGCAGGCCGAACGCGAACCCTTCCGCGCCGAACAGCGTGAACATCTTGTCGCCGACCAGGCCGCCGAACAGGAACATCAGCCCGTGCTTGCCCATGTCGAGCACGCCGTTCACGCCGTATGCGATCGACGCGAGCACGTGACGCCCGATCGGCACGAACAGCACGAATGCGCCGACCACGAGCTGCGTCGCGAGCGCCGCGATCACGGTGCGCGGCTTCACCGCGCGCCGGTTCATCGACAGGCAGTAACCGACGACGAGCAGTACCAGAATGCCGCACACACTGCGCAGAATATCCACGTTGAGTCCTCGAAGGATTTGGGCCTGTTCATGCCAATGACAGGCCCTGAGTCAGAACCGGTAGCCGATGCTGGCGTAGTAGCCCCAGCCGGTCGAACGGTTTTCAAAGCTTCCGTTGCCAAAATTCAGCCCGGTGCCGTTCCATTGGCCGCCGTTGTGGAAATAGCGCGCGGCGGTCCAGAAGCGCCATCGATCGAATTCGTAGATCAGCACGTTGGTCGACACGAATGCGGTGTCGCTGCGCGTGTTGCCGCCGGTCTCTTCGGCGAGGCGCGAGCCGAAGTCGTAATTGAAGAAGCTGACGAAGGTCAGGTGCCCGCCGCCGAACGTGCCGATCGGGTACACGGCCTTCATCTGCGCGCGATAGCCGTCCCAGCTGTTCGCGTTCGCCGCGCCGTAGTTTTCCCACTGCCGGCGCACATAGAGATTCGCCGACAGGTAGACCGGCAGCGGCGTCGCGATGTCCGTGCCGATTCCCGCATACAGCGTGTTCTGGCGGCCGGCGACGCTATGCCCCTGGTCGTAGATCCAGTCAAACGCCGCATACCACTCCTTGAACGGGCCGAAGCCGAGGCTGCGGCCCAGCAGGTGGTCGATCGACACACGCGGCTCCTGCTCGCTGAAAAGCGGCGAGCCCTTGTTGGTCACGCCGGTGTCGTAGCCGTTGCCGACGCCGAATGCGCGCGGGACGTCGACATAGCCGTACAGGTCGAACGGGCCTTTCCTGCCGAAGTACTCGTATTCGAGATACAGGTCGTTGGTGCGGTACGGGCCGAAGCGGATGTTCTTCGAACCGACGATCGCGATGCTCTGGTGCAGCCAGTCCGACAGATACCGCGTGCCGGTTGCGGGGCGCTCGAGCGTGGCTGTGCCCGTGACGCCGGGCGGCGTTTCGCCGGTTTCGGCGAGCGTGTCCGCGCGGGCCGGCGACACGCTCAATGCAACGACGGCCGCGATGCCGGCCACGCCGAAACGACGCGAGCTACGCGAACGACATGCGCGCACCGCACGCACCGCTTCGCGCGACGGTCTCCTGATTGGGTCCAAGGTTGTGCTTCCCTTCACGGTAAGTAACGGCCCGTGCCGGCAGCGCCGCACGCACCACGCGCTCGGGGACCGGTCGCAACCCTTCGTACCGTGGCCCTCCGGGGCGGTGTCGTGCCGGATACGTTCGAGCGTCCGCCTGACATGCGTCCAGGTTGTTGATTACATCTCATCGACTTGAGATGTAATTAACACTATTTGTTATGTTCGTAACATTAACAAATTTCACGAACCGGCGGATATACAGGGAATACCCGCGCATTGGCCTTGCGCAGTGATTCGGTTGCACGCAGCAGCCGGGCCCGATTCGGCTGCCCGTGTTTCGATCCTGTCATTCGCGTCTTGCATTCACTCCGGTGTTGTCTTTTAATGGAACTGGTTCCATTCGCCGTTTCGCTGATGCCTCCGCGTGACGCTTCGTCGCGTGCGCGTCATCATGACGATTCAGGATCGAGGATCGCCCAGCCGAGGATTCCGCGTCGCCCGTCCATCCAGGACACCCCGTCAAACGAGACCGTCATGCCCGATTCCGCCGCCCTGCAGCAGCTCTTTCCCGCCCTCGAAGACATCCCCGCCGACGTCCGGCTGAAAGCCCCGATCCACCAGCGCGTGTCGCTCGTGGACGGCGAACTGAAACCGTGGGACGGCGCGACCAAGACGGTGCTGTCGCCCGTCTGCGTGCGGCAGCCCGACGGCAGCGTCGAGCAGCTCGAGATCGGCAGCTACCCGGTGATGGGTGAGCCGGAAAGCGACGCGGCGCTCGACGCCGCGGTGCGCGCGTACGATGCCGGCCGCGGCGAGTGGCCGACGATGAAAGTCGAGCAGCGCATCGCGTGCATGCAGGACTTCATCAAGCGGATGGTTGCGCAGCGCGAGCTGGTCGTGAACCTGATCATGTGGGAGATCGGCAAGAGCCTCGCGGATTCGCAGAAGGAGTTCGACCGCACCGTCACCTACATGCTGCAGACGATCGACGCGCTGAAGGAGCTCGACAACACGAACTCGCGCTTCGTGATCGCCGAAGGCACGATCGGCCAGATCCGCCGCACGCCGCTCGGCGTCGTGCTGTGCATGGGGCCGTACAACTATCCGCTGAACGAAACGTTTGCGACGCTGATCCCCGCGCTGCTGATGGGCAACACCGTCGTGTTCAAGCCGCCTCAGTACGGCACGCTGCTGTTCGAGCCGCTGCTCGAAGCGTTCCGCGACGCATTCCCGAAGGGCGTGATCAACACGATCTACGCGCCGGGCGCGGTGGTCGTGCCGCACATGCTCGCGTCGGGCAAGATCAACGTGCTCGCGCTGATCGGGTCGAGCAAGGTCGCCGATCACCTGAAGAAGCAGCACCCGAAGTCGCACCGGCTGCGCGCGATTCTCGGCCTCGACGCGAAGAACGCGGCGATCGTGCTGCCGGACGCCGATCTCGACCTGACCGTGAAGGAGTGCCTGCTGGGCGCGCTATCGTTCAACGGCCAGCGCTGTACCGCGCTGAAGATGCTGCTCGTGCACCGGTCGATCGTCGACGCGTTCCTGAAGCGCTTCACGGAAGCGCTCGCGAAGATGAAGATCGGCATGCCGTGGGAGAAAGGCGTCGGCATCACGCCGCTGCCCGGCATGCATCGCACCGCGTACATGACCGACGCGATCGACGACGCGAAGGCGCACGGCGCGCAGGTCGTCAACGAATCGGGCGGTGTGTTCAGCAAGACGCTGTTCTATCCGGCCGTCGTGTATCCGGTGACGGAAGGGATGAAGCTGTACCGCGAGGAACAGTTCGGTCCGATCATTCCGGTCGCGCCGTTCGACGACGTCGAGACCGCGCTCGATTACGTGACGACGTCGGACCACGGGCAGCAGGTCAGCATTTTTGGTTCCGATCCGGCGCAGATCGGCGCGCTCGTCGATCCGCTCGTGAACCAGGTGTGCCGCGTGAACATCAACTGCCAGTGCCAGCGCGGGCCCGACGTGTTCCCGTTCGCCGGCCGCAAGGATTCGGCCGAAGGCACGCTGTCGGTCAGCGATGCGCTGCGCGCGTTCTCGATCCGCTCGATGGTGGCCGCGAAGCAGACCGACAGCAGCAAGCACCTGCTCGACGCGATCGTGTCGGATCACCATTCGAAGTTCGTGAATACCGGCTTCATTTTCTGAGGCGGTGGCCGGCGCATGCGGCCGCGCCGGCACGAAATCCGCTGCACATGCGTGCAGCGGATTTTTTTCTTCGCGGTGCCCCCGCACGCTAGTGGTAGTACGCGCTGCAATCCTGCCGTACTGCGTCGAGCGAGTTGTTCTTCTTGATCGCGCTGATCCTGCTCGCCTTGGCATCCGGGCAGAACTGCGTCAGGTCGAGGTCGTACTCCGCTTCGAACACCGGCTTGTTCAGCGCGAGGAAGCTGGAGAAGAAACCGCATTCACCATACTCGAAGCACTGCTCGCTGACCACGAAATCGAATGCGTTGACGATCTGCGAGTCCTGCGCCTGGTTGATGTCGTTCTTGAGCCCGACCAGCATGCCGCGTTTTTGCGCCTCGCCGGCAACCCACAGGTTGAAATAGAGCTGGTCATCGTAGGTCAGCGGGAAGCCGCTCGATTCGTGCGCGGTCGTGTCGTAGCCGTCGATATTGTCGGGCTCGATCGCGTCACACCCCATATTCTTCGCGCGGTCGAAGCGCGCGCCGAGTATCGTCGCGAGCGCCATGCCCGTCTGCGATTTCGCCGGATTGACGTCGCGCACGTCGAGCCACTGCTCGTCCGGGAAGCCCGAATACGTTGCGCCGAGAATGCTGGCGGGGAACTGGCCGGCGTCGTCGCGCCAGTTCTCCCACGAGCCGACATCCACGTAGCAGATCACCTTGTACCCATTGCCGTGCAAAGCCTGCACGGCGCCGCTTTGCTCGTTGTTGAACATGTCGATGTCATAGATCCGGATCGTCGTGTCGGGATTGATCGTGATCGGCGATGCGAGCTGCCAATCCCATTTCGGCGGCTGAACCGCCGGATTCGGATCAAGAATGGGCGGCCAGCCGGCGCCCGCTGCCGGGTGTGACGCCAGTCCCAACGCCAACGCCGCGCCAAACAACACGGCGACGGACTGGACCTTCGCAAATGCGAGTTTCCTGTTCATGGGCTTCACCTGTCTCAATGCGCTTGAGTCGATGCACGTGATTCAATGCGGATCGCGCAGGTAGCCCTGTTCAGCCGATTCGGAACGGGCGCCCGCGCACATCCACATCAGGATGGTTGGTGACGCCCCCGGACATCGTCGATACGGCAATCATGGGGCGTGCGACACAACCGAACCGGCACGATTCGGCCGCGGGCAACGCGAGGAAGGGAAGGTCCGTCGCGACGGTCCGGCGACGGATTGCACGTCAAGATCGTGTGCTTGAAGTGTGTGCGATGACGCCATGATCCGTGACGTCATCGCTTTATCGGAATTTGATGCGTTTATCCTAGGTGGCGCATCGTTGAATGACAAGCCGATTTTCGAGTCTGCCGGCCGGCTTTCGCTTGGCTTGTCCGACCGTCATCTGACCGTCATCCACGTAACGACGTCGGACCCAATGCAGCACGCCGGCATCTTCGGTTCGGACCCGGCACAGATCCGCGCGCGTTCTCGATCCGCTCGATGGTCGCCGCGAAGCAGACCGACAGCAGCAAGCACCTGCTCGACGCGATCGTGTCGGATCACCATTCGAAGTTCGCGAACACCGGATTCATTTTTTGACGCGGACGGCGTGCGCGGCGAGCCGCTCTTGACAACACGCAATCCGCTGCATGCGCATGCAGCGGATTTTTCTTGCCTGCCGGCTCCCGGCTTACGCCTTCCCGACGCATGCGGTCTTTCCTGTCTATCGTCTGCCGTCGGCCTGAACTAAGATGCCTGTCATCAGCCGCGCGCGACGACGCCGGCGCAGACCGGGACGCGGGGAGCCCTTGATGAAATCCGGCGAACACTGGCTGAATGCGGAGCGCGTCAAGGTTTATCCGCGCATCGTCCTGTTGATGCTCGGGATCCTCTGCGTCACGTGGTTTTCGATGTCGAAGCATCTCGTCGACCCGAAAGGCAAGCCGCTCGGCTACGACTTCATCGCGTTCTGGGCAGCATCGCGCCTCGCGCTCGCCGGCCATGCGCTGGACGCATACGACATCCGGCTGCTGGTCGAGTCCGCGAAGGTCGCCGTACCGGGCACAAGCAGCGTTCTCGCGTGGTTCTACCCTCCCGCGTTCTACCTGGTCGTCCTGCCGCTGGCGCTGATGCCGTATCTGCTCTCCTACTGCGTGTTCATCGGCACGACGCTGGCAGCGTATGTGTTCGTGCTGCTGCGCGTGATCGGCCGAAATCGCACGGCGCTCTGGTGCGTCGCGGCCTTTCCCGGGCTGTGGTCCAACCTGCTCCACGGCCAGAATGCATTCCTCACCGCCGCACTGGCCGGCGCCGCGCTGCTGCATCTCGAGCGCCGCCCGATTGTCGCGGGCGTGTTCGTCGGGCTGCTCGCGATCAAGCCTCACCTGGCCCTGTTGTTTCCAGTCGCGTTGCTCGCCGAGCGCGCATGGCTGGCCAGCGCCGCCGCCGCGGCAACCGCCATCGCCGTCACCGCAGCCGGCACCGCCGCGCTCGGAATCGGCACGTTGAAGGCGTTCTTCGCGAGCGTCCAGCAGGCCCGCACATTTGTGGAAACGGGCGCGCTGCCGTGGGCCAAGATGCCGACCGTGTTTGCACTCGCCCGCATGGCCGGCGTGCCGGTCACCGGTGCATACGTCGTGCACGCCGTTGTCGCGCTCGGCACAACCTGCGTCGTCTGGCGCGTGTGGCGGCGCTCCGCCGATCCGGCGCTGCGCGGTGCATCGCTGATGACGGCCACGTTCCTGATCAGCCCGTACGTCTACGACTACGACCTCGCGTGGCTCGCGTTTCCGATCGCGTGGCTGGCATTGGCCGGATTGCGCAACGGCTGGCAGCACCGCGAACGCGAGACGCTGCTGGCCGCGTGGGTGCTGCCGATGGTGATGGCGCCGATCGGCAACCTGCTGCCGATCCAGATCGGACCTCCGGTGCTGATCGCGTTGCTGTGGTTCATCGTGCGCCGCGCCGAGGCCGGCGCGCCGGCCGACATTGACGTGCGTCGCGCAACCCCCGCGTCGTAGCGGTTGCCCGGCCCCCCGGGACGTGACCGTCAACGACACGGCTTCGCCACCCGCGAACGTTTCCACGCGCCCCGAATCGTCCGCCGCGCCTACTCGCGGCGCTCCATCGGCTCGCCGACAACGAATCCGCCGCCCTGGAAGCGTTGCGCCGGATCGTCGTAGTCCGCAGTCGGCGCGGAAGCCGGGAACTGCTCGGCGAACCGCTCGGAGCTGTCCTTCGGACGGAAGCCGAGGAAGCCGGCCTTCGTGTTGTCCCACCACTTCACGGGGTTGTCCGACATGCCATACGCAATCGCGTGCCCGACCCGGTTCGTGAACAGCGAGCAGCGCACCAGCTCGATGAAGTCGCGATAGCTGAGGTAGGTGACGAGCATGCGCGGATTCTTCGGCGCCTCGAACGACGAGCCGATCCGCAGGCACACCGTCTCGATCCCGAAGCGATCGTAGTAGTAGCGCGACAGCGCCTCGCCGAAGCACTTCGTTACGCCGTACAGGCTGTCCGGACGCTGCGGCGAGTCGGCATCGAGCACTTCCGTCACCGGATGAAAGCCGATCGCGTGGTTCGAGCTCGCGAACACGATCCGCTTGACGCCGTGCTTGCGCGCCGCCTCGTACAGGTTGTACGTGCCGCGGATGTTCGCTTCGAGCAGGTCGTCGAACGGCGCGTCGACCGAGATGCCGCCGAGATGCACGATCGCGTCGACACCGTCGACCAGTGCCATCACCGCCTGCCGGTCCGCGAGATCGACGACGCGGGTTTCCTCGTGCGCCGCCGCTTCGCCCACCGCCTCGATATCGCTGACGCGCACGACGTCGGCCCAGTTCGCGAGCGCGCCGCGCACCTGGCGGCCGAGATTGCCGGCCGCCCCCGTCAGCAGCAGGCGCCCGAAAGGCTTGCGCGCTCCAGTAGTTGACGCGTTCATTGAGTCTCCTTGAATCTTGCCTGGGATGGAAAACGTTTTCCTACTATAGCGTCGACACCGATACGACGTCAATCGACGCCGCGTCGACTTGCCCCCGGTGTTTCCCTAACCCGGCGCCGCGCCGCATGCCAACCTTTTTCTGCCACAATCCGGTGCTACCGGAAGAAAACGTTACCCTTCGCATGAAAAAAGTTTCCACGACGATCCGCGACGTCGCTGCCGAAGCCGGCGTGTCGGTCGCGACGGTGTCGAAATTCGTCAACGGCGCGCAGCGCTTCTCGCCGTCGGTCGAGGCGCGGCTCAAGGCCGCGATCGACAAGCTCGGCTACCGGTCGAACCCGCTCGCGCGCTCGATGATCACGGGGCGCACGCGCACCATCGGCCTCGTGATCCTCGACATCAGCAACCCGCACTTCACGAACATCGTGAAAGGCGCGAACCGCATCGCGCTGCAGCACGACTACACGCTGCTGCTGGTCGACACCGAAGAGAGCCAGGCGCGCGAGCGCACGCTGATCGAGGCGCTCGCGCCGCGCGTCGACGGGCTGATCGTCAGCTCCCGCCTGCCCGACGACGAGGTGCGGTGGATGCTGGACCTCCACAAGCCGCTCGTGCTGCTGCGGCACAGCCCGGACCTGCCGATTCCGGGCGTCGGCATCGACAGCCGGATGGCCACCTACATGCTCGCGCGCCACCTGCTCAATCTCGGCCACCGGCGCATCGCCTATCTCGGCTTCGGGCAGGCGCGCATCAACGACGAACGCATCCAGGGCGCGCGCGACTGCCTCGCCGAAGCGGGGCTCACGCTCGACGTGCACGATGCGCACGCGCCGACCGCCGAAGCCGGCGAGCGCGCATGCTCGCGCGTGATGCTCGGGCCGCAGCGCCCGCAGGCGGTGATCTGCTACAACGACCTGATCGCGCTCGGCTTCATGAAGGAAGCCGCGTCGCTCGGTTTCAGGCTGCCGCAGGACGTATCGGTCGCGGGCATCGACAACGTGCCGTACGGCGAATACGCGGCACCCGCGCTGACCACCGTCGACATCCAGAGCGAGAAGATGGGCGAGCTCGCGATGCAGAAGCTGATCGACTCGCTCGCGGGCCACACCGACGCCAGCTATTCGACGTTCGAACCGCGGCTGATCGTCCGCGCATCGACGGCCGCCTGCACGTGAGCGCGACGGCGGGCGGCACCGCCGCCCGCACGGATGCGCGCCGCCGCAGTGGCCGGTACGGCTGGCTCGGCCGCTGCGGCTGATGCAATCACGCATCGAGCTTCGCCGGCTTCATCCGCGGCGTGAGCACATGCATGACCGCGAGCGCGAGCAGGTACGCGAGCGCGCCGATCGCGAACAGCACCCAGTAGTGGCCCGTGCGCTGCAGCACCTGGCCGATCACTTCGGAGAACAGCACGCCGCCGATCGAGCCGGCCATCCCGCCGATGCCGACCACCGCCCCCACCGCGCGGCGCGGAAACAGGTCCGACGCGGTCGTGAACAGGTTCGCCGACCAGCCCTGGTGCGCGGCGGCCGCGAGACCGACGATCAGCACCGCAATCCACAGGTTCTGCACCTGCGACACGAACGCGATCGGCAGCACGCAGCATGCGCAGATCAGCATCGCGGTCTTGCGCGCGGCGTTCAGGCTCCAGCCGGAACGCAGCATCGTCGACGAGATCCAGCCACCGCCGATGCTGCCGACCGTCGTCAGCGCATAGATGACGACCAGCGGCATGCCGATGTGCTGCATGTCCATCCCGCGCGATTCGTTCAGCCACTTCGGCAGCCAGAACAGGTAGAACCACCAGACCGGGTCGGTCAGGAACTTGCCGATCAGGAACGCCCACGTTTCGCGCTTGCGGATCAGCATGCCCCAGCCCGGCGAACCCGCGTTCGCGTTGGCGGCGTCGAGCGCTTCCACTTCGTCGCGCGGCTCGTCGAATTCCTGCGCGAGCGCCTTCGGATCGGCGGGCTTGTAGAACACGAGCCACACGGCGAGCCACACGAAGCCGATCGCGCCGATGATCACGAATGCCGCGCGCCAGCCGTACGCGACCGCGATCGCCGGAATGATCGCCGGCGCGAACACCGCGCCGATGTTCGAGCCCGAATTGAAGATGCCGGTCGCGAGTGCGCGCTCGCGGCGCGGAAACCACTCGGCCGTCGTCTTGATCGCGGCCGGGAAATTGCCGCCCTCGCCGATGCCGAGCAGCGCACGCACGACCGCGAAGCCCATCACCGATCCCACCACCGCATGCAGCATCGCGGCGATGCTCCAGAACAGCATCGCGAGCGCATACGACACGCGCGAGCCGAGCCAGTCCACCACGCGGCCGAAGCACAGCAGGCCAATCGCATAGAACGCGGAAAACGCCATCACGATGCGGCCGTACTGGATCTGGTTCCAGCCGATGTCGTGCTGGAGCATCGGCGCGAGCAGGCCGAGAATCTGCCGGTCCATGTAGTTGATGACGGTCGCAAAGAACAGCAGCCCACAAACGGCCCAGCGGTAGCGGCTCGCGACGCGCGCGACGCCGACGACGGCAGATTGCATGAATGTCTCCGTTGCGCGGCGTCGCTCGTCGCACCGCACGCTGTGTGTCGCCGGCGACGAGCACCGGGGCGGGAGGCGCCGCCGCGCGTTGCCTGCCGCGCCGCATCCCGCCAATTGGTTTGGAAAACGTTTTTCAAAGAATAGGGAGTTTTCGGACGTCTGACCAGTGCGGGATTTCGATGAGTCATCTCTAAAAGGACAGGAAAAAGAGATGACCTATCCGGTTAGCGGGGTTAATCGTTTTTTTACTTGCCGGGCGAGGCCAGCTGGCCAGCGCCGGCCGGTCTGCGCAAGCGGCGCGCCGCCGTCAGGGCAGTTGTCGGGACTCGTGTCCGAATCCGGCCGGAATCCGCCGCCGCGATGGTTTACAGTCGCGGCATGAACCTCGACCCCGGATACCTGCAATGACACCCGGCCACCTGATTGCAAGCCCGCTGGGCGACATCGTGATGCGCATCGAAGACGATTGCCTGACCGGTCTCTTCTTCGTCGGACAGAAGTATTTCCCGTCGATGAGCGTCGCGAGCGGCGAGCGGCCGGCGTCACCGGTCGCGCGCAAGTCGCAGGAACAGATCGCCGAATATTTCGCGGGTGCGCGCACGACGTTCTCGGTGCCGCTGCATCTGAGGGGCACCGAATTCCAGCAGCGCGTGTGGAAGGAACTGCTGTCGATTCCGTTCGGCACGCTCATGTCGTACGGCGAGCTGACGCAGCGCGTCGGCCTGCCCGTGAGCGCTGCGCGCGCGGTCGGCGGCGCGGTCGGCCGCAATCCGGTGTCGATCATGGTGCCGTGTCATCGCATCGTCGGTGCGACGGGGAGCCTCACGGGCTATGCGGGCGGGATCGACAGGAAGCGTGCGCTGCTGGCGCTCGAAGGCGCGGGACATGCGGGCGGCCGGCACGATCCGGCCCAGCACACACTGGCGCTGTGACGCGCGGGCTGTCGCCGAATTCGGACGTCACCCCCGGTTGCGCAGCGCATGCGCAACCGGCGCATTCGCCTCGAACTTCGCGCGATGCGTCGAGAAAAACGTGCGCACGTTCCGCACGTTCGATGCACCGGTAAAGAGCCGCCGCGCGAACACGTCGTATTCGGCGACGTCCGCGAGATCGGCGAGCACGACGAAGTCCGGCCCCGGCGACACGCGATAGCACTGCGTGACCGCCGGTTCGGCGCACACGTAGGCCTCGAACGCGTCGTAGTCTTCGGCGGTCTGCCGGTCGAGGCTGATCTCGATGATCGCCGTGACGGCCGAGCCGATCATCTGCTGATCGAGGATCGCGACCTGCCGGCGGATCACGCCCGCCTCCCGCAGCCGGCGCACGCGGCGCATGCAGGTCGGCGGCGACGACAGCGCGCGCTCCGCGAGTTCCAGGTTCGACACCGACGCGTCCGCTTGCAGGATCGCGAGGATGCGCAGGTCGAGATCGTCGAGGGTCACGCTCGCCAAGGGCGCCTCCGGTCAGTCATGTGTGAAATTTAATTTCAACATGATACGTCGCCACACATCAATTTCAATAGTCGACGATTTTTGAAATTTAATTCCATCGCACCGCCCATACCATCGCTATCACTGATCGAAACAGCACCTTCCAGGGAGCGCGATATGTGTGGAATCGTCGGGGCGGTAGCCCAGCGGGACATCCTGCCGAACCTCGTTGACGGCCTGAAGCGGCTCGAATACCGCGGCTACGACTCGTGCGGCGTCGTCGTGTACCGCGACCGGGCGCTTGCGCGGGCGCGCAGCGTCGACCGCGTCGCGAACCTGCAGCGCGAGATTGCCGTGCACGCGCTGTCGGGCTACACGGGCATTGCCCATACGCGCTGGGCGACGCACGGCGCGCCCGTCACGCACAACGCGCATCCGCACTTCTCGCCCGGCGACGACAACGCGCGCATCGCGCTGTCGCACAACGGCATCATCGAGAACTGCGACGCGCTGCGCGCGGAGCTCGAAGCGCACGGCTACGTGTTCGCGAGCCAGACCGACAGCGAGGCGATCGCGCACCTGATCGATCATCTGTACGACGGCGACCTGTTCGACGCGGTTCGGCGCGCGGTCGCGCGGCTGCGCGGCAGCTACGCGATCGCCGTAATGTGCCGCGACGAGCCGCACCGCATCGTCGGCGCGCGCGACGGCATGCCGCTCGTCGTCGGCGTCGGCGGCGGCGAGAACTTCCTCGCGTCCGACGCGATCGCGCTGTCGGGCATCACCGACCGGATCGCGTACCTGGAGAACGGCGACGTCGCCGACATCCAGCTGCATCGCTTCTGGATCGTCGACGCCGACGGCCGGCGCGTCGAGCGCCCCGTGCAGCGCGTGGCCGCGCACAGCGGCGCGGCCGATCTCGGCTCGTACCGCTACTACATGCAGAAGGAGATCTTCGAGCAGCCGCAGGCGGTGGCCGATACGCTGCTCGACGTCACGTCGATCATGCCGGAGCTGTTCGGCGATGCCGCGTGGCGCGTGTTCAACGACGTCGACTCCGTGCTGCTGCTCGCGTGCGGCGGCAGCTATCACGCGGCGCTGACCGCGAAGTACTGGATCGAGAGCATCGCGAGGCTCCCGGTGAGCGTCGAGATCGCCAGCGAGTTCCGCTATCGCGACAGCGTGCCGAATCCGAAAACACTCGTCGTCGCGGTGTCGCAAAGCGGCGAGACGGCCGACGTGCTGGGCGCCGTGCATGTCGCCAAGCAGCTCGGCATGCGTCACACGCTCGCGGTCTGCAACGTCTCGACGAGCGCGCTGATGCGCGAATGCGCGCTGCAGTTCGTGACGCGTGCGGGCATCGAGATCGGCGTCGCGTCGACGAAGGCGTTCACCACGCAACTGGTCGCGCTGTTCCTGCTGGCGCTCGCGCTCGCACAAGTGCGCGGCCGGCTCGGCGACGATGACGAGAAGCATCATCTTCGTGCGCTGCGTCACCTGCCGGACGCGATGTCGAAGGTGCTCGCGCTCGAGCCGCAGATCATCGCGTGGTCCGAGCAGCTCGCGCGCCGCGAGAACATGCTGTTCCTCGGGCGCGGGATGCACTACCCGATCGCGCTCGAAGGCGCGCTGAAGATGAAGGAGATTTCGTACATCCACGCGGAGGCGTATCCGGCCGGCGAGCTGAAGCATGGGCCGCTGGCGCTCGTGAGCAATGAGATGCCCGTCATTGCGGTGGCGCCGAACGATGCGCTGCTGGAGAAGCTGCGGTCGAACATGCATGAAGTCAGTGCGCGCAATGGCAGGCTGTTCGTGTTTGCGGATGTCGATTGCGGGCTGTCGCCGGGTGCGGGGATCGATGTCATTCGGCTCAATGAGTACTACGGACCGTTGTCGCCGATCCTGCATACGATCCCGATGCAGTTGCTGGCGTATCACGCGGCGATTGCGCGGGGGACGGATATTGACAAGCCGAGGAATCTTGCGAAATCGGTGACGGTGGAATAACGGGTGGGGGTTGCGGCGCGGTGTAGACGTCAATTCGTTTCGTATACGCCGGTCGCAAAAGTCTTGTTTACGCGGAAGAGTCGGGGCGAAAGAGTCGGGGCTGATGAGCCTTGCGGAACGAGGCGCAAACGAAATCAATCGATGACGCCCCCCCCCCGAAGCGGGGGCGAGCTACCTGAAGTTTGCGGCAGCACTTCAATTCTTTCGCGAGGCGCGGCTCGTCGTGCCGACGGCCCAACTACTCCTGCGATGCATCTCCTGAACGCTGCCCGGCGTTGATTTGCCGCCCCGTCTACGTATGGAGGTTCTTGCTGCTCGCTTAAGCGCGCGCTACCGGAGCAGGTCCTCACTCGTGCGGATGAGGGCAAGGAGGGGCTGTCCTGGGAGACTCTACTACCGACACGCAATCACGCCTCTGATGCGTCAATGGGTGCGTATCACGAGTGAATCAATTTATTACGCGCCATTACCAATCGTTACCACGCGTTACTTTGCGTGTCCTCTCGAGACTGGGGCCGCCCCGCGGGCTTACGGGCCCCCGTCAACTCCGCAACCGCGCCGGGTTTTTGCTTTCAATGTGGAGACCGTCTCTGTCATCGAGCGTCGCTCGCACACGGAACGGCCGGGCCGCATGACGGTTCGGCGTGCGCCATGCGCCGCTGTGCGTATCACGCATGCAACGTTTTGGCTCGCTTTGGTGCAGTGCAGCTAGCTCAACGTGCGCGGGCGCGAGGCCACTGAAGCGGCCCCGCCGCTCGGCACGCTCCTCGCATGCTTGACGATGCTGTCCGCGCACCCGAGACCACATTGGTCCTCTGTGTGCCCGCTCGCGATTCCGACAGCCACGAGCCCTACACCAGTTCGCGCGTCGCCCCAGCTGCGCATGCGTGAACCGACGGACTGCCCAGACAAAAGTACTTCAATCCACAGTCCTTCTTTTCGCCGCTTTTCGGTCACCTGGGGTGAACTCAATGCCGTCCACTTGCGAGGCACGGCGGTTCGTTTCTGTTTGACGTCGCGCGCCTCGAATTCTGACAAGGAGCAAAGGGGTGAACAGCAAGAACCACCGCTCGCTGTTAGCTCAGTTGATTTTGATGTCGTTGGTCATTCGCACGCGCATCGCATGCGTTGCGCTGTTGGTTCGCATCCGTAGCCAACGCGAAGCGAAGTCGTCAGTTATCCAGACAATTTCTGCCAAGCCGGTGCGCGACTGTCCACACACGAGTAATCAGGAGGCTACATCATGAAGGCACGCAGAATTGCATTGGCACTCGCCCTACTATGCGCCAATCCAATCACCCATGCGCAAACGTTCGACAGCCATATCTACGCGCCGGATGAGCTTATTCTTGGCAACACCTACGGCGAATGGTCAGTCGCCTGGTGGCAATTCTATTTCCAAATCCCTGCGGGTCCCAATCACCCGTTTTCGGCCAACACCCCTGATAACGCGTGTCATAACGGCAACCTGTCTGACGGCAGCCAGCCCGCCGGGCCCGTTTACTTCCTGGCGGGCGTTTTCGCGCCAACGTCGTCGCCCGTCATTCGATATTGCACCGTGCCGGCGGGGAGCCCGATTCTATTTCCCGTCATTAATGCCGAACTCTCCAATCTCGAAATTGCCAACAACCCGAGCGAGGCCGTCCTGAACAATCCCAGCGGTGCCGATCTCCGTGCGGCGGTGTTCCAGTTGTTCCAGGGGTTCGCACCGGCATCCGGTTCGAAAAGAGCTTTTCCAAAATCCAGCACTATGAATGTCTCACTTGACGGCGTAAGCATTAATTTTTTGGACCATTTCCGTTTTGAATCGCCTGTTTTCTCTTTCGCGACACCTGTGCCGATCAGCAACTTTGTCTTTTATTCGAACATCAATTCTCCCCCCGGCGGCACACCGATTTCCGTGTCGGATGGCTTTTGGATTGCAATCAAGCCATTGCGAGTGGGCCAGCATACCCTGAGTTTTTCCGCCGGCGGTCCGGGCGGAATCAACAACCTCTACTACCTCACGGTGAAATAGCGCTGAGACGTGATTGCGATACGGTACGGTTCTTCAGGGAAGGCTCCGGCGGCGGCGCTGTGGCCTTACCCGATTACACGACCGACAACATACAAGAAGTGATGGAAGTGTTGATTTCAGCAGGCACCCTATCAAATGGAGGCACCAAAATGATTGCAAGAAATCTCATCTCTTCACACTCCGGCTTCCTGCAGGCAAAACGCCGGTCAATTTGTCGTCGTGTAATGCGGTCAGCGCTGTTGTCCGCAGCGTTGGGGTTAGGTGCGCTGTCGCTCACCCAAGCCTCGCAAGCGCAGTCACTGTTCGTCGGCGACGGCGGGGACAACTCGGTCAAGCAACTCGATGTCTCGAATGCGACCACGAAACCTGCCCCCTTCGTTGCATCGGGAAGTGCCGGGCTGAACGGGCCCAAGGGGATGATATTTACGGACGGTCAGCTCGTCGTCGTCAACCAGAATTCACAAACCAATATCCCCGGCGAGATTTTGCGCTTTGACGGCACGACCGGAAAACCGCTCGCCCCCTTAGTCGCCTCGGGTGACCCGAATGCCCCCTTCGCGCCGCGCGGCATCGTGCGCGGAGGACCGGACCGCGCCTTCTACGTCGCCGATGACGGTACCCGGGCCAATACTTGTGACAATCAAGGCGACGTCAAGAAATACAGCGATAAGGGCGACTTTCTAGGCAATCTCGACCGACATAATTTCCCGGCGGCGTTCTATCCGCGCGGCGTCGTCTTCGGACCTGACGGTCTGCTGTATGTCTCTGCGAGGGGCTGCCCGCTCGCAACCGACGCGAACACACCGCTCATTGGCTACGTCTTGCGTTTCAACCCACGCACCAACGCATTCGTTGATGTGTTCGCGTCCAACTCCAAGATCCCCGATTTGCACCGCCCTGAGGGTCTGGTGTTCGACAGCGTAGGCAATTTGTGGGTGACCAGCTTTCGCAATGTGAGCGACGCAAGCGACACCGATAAAATCCTCAAGCTTGACAGCCACGGCCATCTTCTCGACGAACTCGTGTTATCCAAGCCGCACACCAACAGGGCGTATGCGCAGGCCATCATTTTCGGGCCGGGTGGCAATCTGTATATCCCCATCACCGGCAATGAGCCCCAGACGACTGGTCAGTTGCGGCGCTGCAACCCGGCGACCAAGGCCTGCGACGTCATCGTCCCGACCCACGCCGATGGCGGCACGCTCATACAGCCGTGGTACCCGATCTTTAGAAACAGCGACCCCGCGACGCTCAACTACAACGAAGACTGAATGCGACGGGCGCGTTGCGCATCGTTCACCAGGGTGAGTCTCGGTACCTTGCAAAGTTGGAAAGCGAGGGGTACGGCTGCATTACTTTGACTTGCTGCTTCCGAGCCTCACCCATGATGACCTGACGAAGCAGAACCCTGCACTCAAGATTTAATAGCACTCCAAATGGAGGCACTCGATGAAAACCGCAACCCCCTTCACGGCCCACGTCATATTAGCGTTCACCGCCGTTGTTACGTTGTCGCTGGCGACTCCGCAAGGCTGGGCTCAGCAGAAAAACACGCTGACTTTTCAAACGCCTGCGCAGAATACGCAATACACGCAACAACTCACACTCGACGTAGGGGACATTCCGGGCCACCAGTTACGTACATACGAAATTCATCGCACGTACCCCAAGGACCCGCCCGTGTTTGCTGGCGTCCCGGTGAAAGATTCCTGGGTGCGAGGCGGGAGTGATTGGGTGAGCGGGAATGGGGGGGTATTGTCGTACTACGTTTTCAACCTGGAAAACGGCGACAAGATTTTTGGGAAGCTCGAGGCCACGGCGCAAGCCGCCGGAGGCAAGTCAGAGGGAAGAAGAAACGTCGTAGGCAATCTTCTCCTCACCGGAGGCACCGGAAAGTTTCGCGGAATTCGCGGCGTGCTGCACTACACGACCATAGTCGACCCTGCCAAGGGTTACAACGAATCGAAGACCGAAGGCGAGTACTGGTTCGACAAGGATTGAGCGGCGCTACACGCTCGGTGCGGCGGGGTGCGGGCTGCACCGGCATGTACTGGAGCGGGTCGATGTCGACGCTGCAAGACCTCGTCGAACGCGACCACTTCGTGTCGAAGCGCCTCGATCCCCGGTAATTGCACCTCATGCGTGTCGCTCATCTTGGCGCTTTGTTGCCGAAGCAAGGACACAGGGCATCGGAATCTGGAGTTCATCCCCCAGCCGATAAGGGGCGGCGCGCTCGGCCACCGCGGCCTGAATCCTGGCGAGTGCCTCAGGCGTTTGCGCGTTCAGGATGGCGGCCGTACGTACCGTACAGCGCTTCAGCAAATCAAAAGGCGTTTCGGGGAGAGCAATATGCCAGGTCTGGCTGACCTCGCGAACGTCCGGGTCCGAAAAACCCGCGTCGCGTAGCGCCCGCGACGATTCGTCAGCATCACTGAAGCGAAAGAATGGCGGCCCCGGCGGAATCGGCACGTCCAGCGTACCGTGCGCGCCGACCGCCTCGAGTATCATGCCGAGCCCGACGGCCCGCTCGGGTACCGCCCACACCGTGAAGGCGAGCTTTCCGCCGAAGCGGAGCACGCGATACGCTTCCGAGAGCGCCTTGTCGGGATCCGCAAAGTGCAGCATCCCGAAGCTGATGCCGATGGCATCAAACCTCTCGTCGGCGAACGGCAAGGCCTCGGCGCTCCCCTCCTGAAACTCGATGCCCGGATAGCGGCGCCGCGCCTGCGCAATCATGGCCGCCGAGAAGTCCACGCCGGTGACGGTCGCGCCACGGGAGGCGGCCGCCGCCGCGAGCCATCCGGGACCCGTGGCGACATCAAGAAACCGTGTGCCGTCGCTCACACCGAGAGCGTCGAGCAGTGGAATATCAGCCTGGACGGTCAGTCGTTCAAAGTCGTCCTGATAGCGCGCGACGACGTGCTCCCAGCCCTCGTGCTCAAATGTCGTGAATTCGTCTTGGTCCATGATGGCCTTCGAGATTGAGATAGCCGTCACACGACGGCTGCGACTACGAGCCCTTGTTCGACGGCGTGGTCAAGGTAGAGACGTACGGGCAGCAGGCGCGACCGCCCCCTCAACCTCGCTCACGCCTCCAAGCTGTCGCGCGACCTTGCGACCCCTTCGGATAGTTGCGCCGCGTTCTCTAAAGGTTACGGCTCACTTAGCTCGCCCTCCAAAATCCATTGACGCTCCTTTTCAGACAGCGGGTTAATTCGAAGTGTGCCGGCACCCTGCAGGCCTTTGAATTTTCCTGTTGCCCCGCTGACTTCCCAGAGACCATTGAAGACTGAGCGTGCCTCGTCCGCTTTTCCTGGCAACGAGACTTGTCGCAGCCGCGTCTTCAGGTACAGGATGTCACCAGGGCCGCCAGTGATGACGAGGTAACCTGTTCCTCGACCATTGGTATCCGGGCCCAACGTCACCTCGTGGAATCCCCATTCCTGCACTGTCGCGCCATGAAGCGCTCCCTCGCTTACCACCTTGCCCGAACGACGCACCAGCGCAACATAGCGATTGCTGCCGTCGGCAAACTCCAGCTTTGTGTATTCGTTCGGCAGACCGGGCTCGCCTTTCTTGACATCAAATCGGAGCTCGGCAGTAAACGGCTTCGCCAGGGTCGGCCAGCTCGCCGATAGGCAGCAGGCTGCGAGCACCCCGAACACTGCCGCCAGTTTCTGCAAGTGTCCCATTCCCTTCCCCTATCAAATTCCGGGCGTGTTGCCGGAATTTCATGCGAGTTCGCCAGCATTGCCACGCGACGCTAGTTATGTGCCACAGCCGTTGCGCAGGCGTATCGGGCAGTTCTTCTCGTGGCGGGTCAAGTGGTAGCACTATGGCGCGCGTGCCGGCTTGAGCGTCGCCGCAACGAACTCCGCCACGGCCTTTCTCGCTTCCATCGCCGCCTTCTCGTCGTATGCAATGGTCGCACCACGTTCGATACAGGGGTCGTTGTACGAGAATGGCTGCTTGGAATCGGCGTTGAAAAATTGCCCGTCATCTTCCTCCACCCACCGACAGTTCCGCATCGATTGCGCATGCGGCATGACGCGCGGCGGATTGAATGCTCGCCCGTCGAAAACGTGACCGGCTCCGGGATACTCGACAAGCCGAATGTCTTTTCCCTTGGCTTTCAGCCGTTCAACGTATGCTCGGCACGGACCAATCGAGGTGTAGTTGTCGGCAGTACCCTGAAACACACGCACGGGCTGTGTCCCGATGTCTTCGTCGTCGCGGTATCTGTAGTTACAGCCCGGGTAGAAAGCGATGTAGGCGGCGAAATGGGACCCCGATGCCGCGGCATGCATCCGCTGAAACCGCGTGAGGCTCGCATAGAGCGCGGTGTGGCCGCCTCTGGAGAACCCCATCACCATGATTCGGCTCGGGTCGATTCTGGGATGCTTGGCCAACCGTGCGAGCGCGCGGTACGCGTCCTCGGCTTGCGCGAGCCGACCGAGCTGACCCTGGTCATCGTTCGTATTGGCGATGCCGCGTCCCGTAAAACTGTCAATGACGAAGGTGGCAACGCCCATTGCAAGAAATTCCCGCTCCCAATCGACCACATAGCCACAGGCGCCGCACGAACCATGCAGCAGAATGACCAGCGGGAATCGCTCGTCACCGGCGCGCGGCAGGCGCAGTTCACCGGCGATGGTCACGGGCTTGCCGTCCTCGCGGCCAGCCAGGAACTCCTGGTCTGTCAGCGTGAGCGATTCAAAGGGGATAACTTCCATGCGTGCGACCTGCGCGTACGTGGGAGACCACAAGGCAGCGACCACGTAGATCACGATAAGAAGTAGATAGCGCAAGCTTGTGCAACAGCTTTCACGGGTAAGCATGGCGGAGTCCCTTTTACGCACGTATTGCTCGCAACCCTCCTGTTCGTAGCGTAGTGCATCCGTTGCCAACTACAACGTGCTTTGACATTGGTGAACACGACGGCATGCCGAATCGAGCGCATCGCTTCAGGCAGTTGCCAACGCATGTGTCAGTCGTCTTGCACCTTGTCAGCACATGCGCAGCACGATTCGACGTAGACGGTCGTGAAGCGTTGAAGCAGTTGTCGAAATCAACCGATAAGCCCTGCAAGTTCTATTGGCATGGCGCGGATTCATGTTTCAAAAGAGAAACGATTTTTGCGCTTTCGGCTCCTTTCGCATCCTCCAACTGAACCACGCCAAACCTGACCAGCTCAGGCACGTCTCTCGCATCAGTCAATGAATCGGCCGAAGCAACATGCCGACATGGAGTGCCCATTTCAAAATATCGTGGTACGGCCCACGGCCAACTCGAAGCATGCGTTGAACCAGGTCGGTGCTCACCATGGAGGGCTGGGGCGCGCGCCTGAGGAGAGCCTTACCGACTTAGGCAATCGTGCTCTCGATTGCGATGACCGGATGCGGCAGCGTTGACATGAGCCCAGTCAGTGACCGGGCTCGGTCCGGACGAGAAAGCCTCGGCATACCCGATTCCAGCGCCACGGACCCGGATCGATGTCGCCATGCAATTTCATCGGAGCCGGGGCAACTCAGCGAGCCTCACGACTCGATGAATTGTCTTGCACACCCTTCGGCAGCGCCTCTATCGCGAGACGAAACGACCGCTCTGCGGCCGTCAGCGCAGACCCCGCATCCGGCGCCAACTCGCTATCGACCTGTCGAAACAACGAATCGGCTGACCGCGATGTCTCGTCGAAACGGCGCCCGATTTCGTCAAGCGGAAGACGGCCGATCTTGTCGCCTATGTTGACGGCCTGCTCCCGCAGTGTTTCCAGCGTATTCGGCACAGTGGGCAGTTCGATCAGTGCACGATTGGTATCGATACTGACCGGCGCCGCATGCGGAAAGAAATCGAGTGCGATGTAGCGCTGCGCGGTCAGCTGGTTTCCGATGCGCAACTGGCCGCGCAACCCTTGTGCAACCAGTTCGTGCAACAGATTCCGGCCCGCCGCGCTGTCACCGCTACCCAATGCACGCCGGTAGGTTTCGCCAAGTCGTGCAGGGTACAGATCGAGCGTAACGATCATGTCCGTGCGCTGAAGAGCCAGATCGAATTCGACTGCGACTGCACTGACCTCGCCGATTTCAACGCCATGAAAGTCGACGGGAGCACCGACGGACAAACCTTGAGCCGACGCAGCGAACCGCATGCGAACCGATGCGGCCGGACCATCGTCTGCCCGACGCAGCGCGTCGTCTCGGGTAGCGAACAGCGTGAACGGTGCTCGACGCGGCAATCCGCGTGACACATCGCCCACCGGAACCGGAGACTCGAACGCAACACCGCCGGCCCAAACCGCCGACAGCGACGCGATGTCCGTCCTGAAGCCGCCGGAATCGAACCGTGCGTCGATGCCGCTCGCATGCCACCAACGCGTGTTCGCCATAATGTAGCGGTCGAACGGCGAACCAATCCAGACGCTGATATCGACACCGTCTCCCGTTGCCGACACCGATGTGTCGAGCACGCTCCCGACTCGCATCTGCTTGAAGTAGACGGGCGCCCCCGCCGCCAACGAACCCATTGAAGCGGCGTGAAGGGCGAATCGCGTACCGTTGGAGTCGTGCAGCACGAGGGGGGGTGTCTCGCGCCCGTCGAAGACGCGACATCGCCGGGACGCGCGCCCTATGTCGGCGCCGATATACGAACCCGAGAATGCAGTGTCGAGGCGAGATATGCCGGTCAGGTCAATGCTCGGGCGCACGATCCAGAACCTCGTGTCGCAGGTCGTAAAGCGATTCGCAGCGGTGTCGAGCCTGACGGAGGCCAGCACTCGGGTCCTGTCGGCCGACATGTTCAAGGCGGTCAGTCTGCCGATCTCGACACCCCGGTAGCGCACGAGGGTGCTGCCCGGCATGAGACCCTCGGCGCTGACGAAACCGACCGTCACATCCGCTTCCGATGGCATCCCCGCTTCGATCCCCAGGACGACGAGCAGCGCTGCAAGCGGAGCACAACATGCGGCCAGCAGCCAGCGCGCACCCGACACTATAGTTTCCCGGTGACGAGGTCGCGGATGCCTTTCACGATCCGAATGACGCGTATCCGATGCTGCCTCAGTTGGCGCATGATGTCGCACGTCATGCCGCTACATCCCCCACGATGCGTGGCTTCATGCCCCCTCCCCGCAACGTGCGGACTGCTTCATTACCCGGGTTCTGAACGCACGATTTCCATCGCTTGCATGCGCCTGTCGAAGTCGCTCGCGAATTCAACGGGAGAAGTCCTGGATGTCGGCCTGGAACCCCAGCACGATGGTCAGATAGAAGAGCGCAGCAAACACGCCGGCCATGGTGCCGAACACATCCCGCGCTACCGCACCCCGGATGACGTGAGCGGGGATCCCGATCACCAGATAGGCCGCGACGAACACGATCGAAACCATCAGCGGTGGTGGCGTGTTCAGAACAAGATGTGCAATTTCCCGCATGTTTCCGGCTCCCTGGCGGTTGCGACCGGCTTGACGATCCGGCTGAATGGCGATTCGCCTCTTGCATGACATGCGTCGCAAACCCGTGCGTGGATGCAGCGCGCATCGTCACGTGCCTGACGGTCATTGCAGCTGGCTGACGAGCGCATCCGCGCCCTTGTCGATTCCTGTCCTGGCTGCGCTCAGGGAGCCGAATGCCGCGGGCAGATTCATCGCGTTCGGGTATTGCTTCGTCACGTATGCATTCAGAAGCCGGCCGCTCGCGCTGTCGTAGACCTCGACCGCATACGTGACCGAGCCGCTGAACGCACCCTTGCCGCCCCGAATGGCCTGCACGCCGTTATAGAGGTTGCCGGCGATGTCGAAGTGCATGGCTTGCCCGACCACCGCCGTCGTCCTCTCAGCACCTGTGAGCGTGAGCCGGACCCGCAGCGCCGCGGGCGACGGCTGCGAAGCAACCTGAAAGCGCTTCGCGAGCTTTTCAGTGAACGTCTTGTGCATGTAGTCGGCAAGCGCGGCCTTGTCCTCGGCCTTCAAGTCGCCGAACTGATTGTCCTGGCCAGCGTAGATGACGACCGGATCGACAATGACCTGCCGATATGTCGACCAGGCCACTTGCGCTGCGTACCGGTACGGCACCTTTGCGGCGTCGCTGGCCTGGTTCTGCGCGAGCTGCGACGACGATGCAAGACCGGAATACGCAACGGGTTGCACACCGGCGCACGCCGTCAATGTGAGCACCGTGGCGCTCGAGACGAAAAAAGGAATGAATGGGGTCCTGAACATGTCGGGTTCCTTGAAAAGGTGCCTGGCGCCACCGTGGGTGAAATGTCGAGAGGTTTGACGTGGCCGAAGCGTAGCACCGCCCTCCCCGGATGTAAACCGTCTACCCGGTTTGTTTTTATGGAATGACCGACCATGTACAATTCGCGATCTGCAGCCCGGGCCCCGCCTGTGGGCTCGCGCCGCCCTCCTGCCACCGTCACGACGCGTCAGCGCCCGACCGCGACGCCATCACGATCAGTCCATGGACAACCAGACCCGCTCAGAAATTTCCCGCAAGAAGGCGATCGACGCCGCACTCGGCATCCTTGCCCGCGACGGTGTCGGCGGCCTGACATTCGACTCGCTGTCACGCGAGAGCGGTATCAGCAAGGGCGGTCTGCTGCACCAGTTCCGCACCAAGCAAGGCGTGCTCAAGGCGCTGCTCGAATTCCAGCAGCAGCAATTCGAGCAGATTGGACGCGATTACCTGCTCAACGAGGGCGCGTCGAAGGCCGAACCGACTCTTTCCTCGCAGATCGCCATCTATCGGGAGGCCATCAATCAGCCGAATTCGGTCGCACGGGCTGTGCTGGCGGCGATCATCGAAAGTCCGGATTTGCTGGAAGGCAGGAAGGTCGCCGATGCCGACAGGCTGAAGGCACTGGAGAAAGAGTCGAACGACATCGAGTTGTCGCTGCTGCGTTACTTCGCAGCCAGCGGCATTGCGTTCAACGTGCTGCTTGGTTTGACGCCGTTGAGCGACGCCATGCAGGATCGACTGTTTGCTCGCCTGCTGGATGACGACAGCTGGAAGAGCCCGACAGTCAAGCGGAAGCCGCGGAAATGAGATAGCGTGTGGCATTCTGCCGGGCAACCACATCGCAGTTGTCGAACGGCAGACATCGAGGCTGGAAACTTCTGCGACATCGATGAATTTTTCAATGAGCGTGACGCCGAAACTGGCCTCGACCGACGACCGTGCAAAACGTCGATTTCCATTGTCAACGAGGGAGAACGTATGAAAAAGTCATTGCTTGCAGTCAGTGTCCTGGCGATTTGTGCTTCGGCAGCGCACGCAGCCGGAACCGTCGAAACGCTGCCGTCGGGCGTCAAAGTGGAAATCACACGGCAGGGAAGCGGCCCGCACCCGAGCGCGAGCGACGTCGTCAAGGTCCGCTATCGAGGCACGCTTGCCGACGGAACGGAGTTCGACAACTCGGCCAAGCACGGTGACGTCGCCACCTTCCCGCTCAACCGAGTCATCCCGTGCTGGACCCAAGGCGTGCAGAAGCTGGGCGTCGGCGGCAAGGCCAAGCTCACTTGCCCGCCGGAAACGGCATACGGCGACCGGACCGTCGGCCCCATTCCTCCGAATAGCACGCTGAACTTCGAAGTCGAACTGGTCGATATCGTCAAGTAAGGCTGCCCGCTCCGAACACGCAAAAATTCCGACGGTGAATGTTTCGGGAACGCGCTCGTGCTCGCGAGCGCGTCTCTGCGATTGCCGCGCCTGATTTCACGGACAGCCTGGCTTCACCGCCCAATGTCGGGAAACGCATGCATCGAGCATGCAATGGCGGCTTAGGCCCGCGTCTCGATATCGGTCTCGTCGCTCGCCGGTAGCCCGCCTCCTGATTCCCGGGGTTTCTACTCCTTTGACGGTATTCAATGGCACGGTCGACAATGTTTGCAACTCAAACATTGTCGGATTCGGCGATGTCCGGACTTGATTCATTTGCGAAGGATATCTGGACCGTATCGGTCCCTCATTCTTTCATAGGCCTGCATATCGGCACGCGGATGACCGTCATCCGGCTGTCGTCCGGCAGGCTGCTGCTTCATTCGCCGGTGCCGCTGGAGAGCGGGCTGCGGTCCGAGATCGATGCGCTCGGGGAAGTCGCGCACATCGTCTGCCCGAACCTGTTTCATCACCTGTATGCGGCCCAGGCCGCAGCGGCCTATCCGCAAGCGTTGCTGCACGGCCCGGCCGGCCTGCAACGCAAGCGCAAGGATCTGCGCTTCAGCGCGATGCTGACGGATGCACCGCACCCGGAGTGGCGAGGCGACCTGGAGTTGCTGACGATCGAAGGCTGCATGCTGGGTGAGACGGTGTTCTACCACCCGGCGACACGCACGCTGATTGCCTGCGACCTCGTCGAGAACTTCCGGCAGTCGCCGCACTGGCTGACGCGAAACTACCTGCGCATCGGCGGCGTCCTCGGGCGCGTCGGCTGGCATCCGTTGCTGCGCGTGGTCTATCGGGACAGACAGCTTGCCCGGACATGCGTCGACAAACTGCTGGAATGGCCTTTCGAGCGTGTGGTGCTTGCCCACGGCGATCCGCTGACCGAGAACGCACACGACTCGGTCCGGCAAGGAATGGCCTGGCTTTGAGTGTGCCGACAAAGACGGATATCAAGGAATGGCGCGTGTTCTCCATTCTCTGCAACCTGGTGTCTGCTGTCGCCCTGGCAAGTCGGTCGACGTCGACGCGCGCTGCGCGTATCGCGGAAGCGCACCGATATGGATTCGCAGCGTAATGTGATGTTTAATGCCAGGCGAAGCCAGCATTAAGGAACGCAAAATGCTCGATCTGGAAGACCTTCGCCTCGTTCGTGCCATAGGGGCGTCGCGTTCATTGGCATCTGCCGCGCGATTGCTCGATCTCACCCCGCCTGCTGTCACGATTCGCCTGCAGCGAATGGAAGAGCGATTGAGCGTAAGGCTCGCCGTGCGGCAGTCGAGGGGAATTTCCCTGACTGACGAAGGGCAGCGACTGTACCAGGAAGCCCTTGATATTCTCGAACGGGTGGAGGCACTGCCGACCCAAATTTCAGGGGACCACGGCGAGGTGCAAGGCAAGCTTCGCGTTGTCGCCCCTTTCGGCTTCGGGCGAAAGTACGTCTCTCAGATAGTGCGCGAAGTGCAGCGTGCTCATCCGAGACTTGAAATAGCGCTGCAACTGTCGGAGAGCCCATTGGCCAATGCGTCGGGGGCCGACGTCGTCGTGCACGTTGGCAACCTCAAGTCCTCATCCTGGGTCGGGTATCCGCTGGCACCCAACGAGCGATTCCTGTGTGCGAGCCCGGCGTACGCACGTCGCATAAAAGAACTGAATCATCCGTCCGACCTGGCACGCTACAACTGCATATGCCTGCGGGAGAACGACGAGGACGTACCGCGATGGCGCTTCTCGCAAGCGCGCGACGGTGAAAGCGACCCTCGACGCTCCGCTGTCATCCGCGTCACGGGCCCCCTTTCCTCCAATGACGGCACCGTCATCACGGAATGGGCAATGGCCGGGCTCGGGATCGTGGAACGCTCCGAGTGGGACGTTGCACAGTTGCTGGCGGACGGCAAGCTCGTCAGGTTGCTGCCTGACTGGCGCTTGCCATCCGCGCCGGTGACGGCGCTTCTGCCGTCACGAACCGGCAGGTCCGTCCGACAACGGATCTTTCTCGAAGCCGCGACGCAGTTCCTCAGCCCGCCACCGTGGCGAAGCAAGGCATGAGCCGTCCCCGTGCTCGGGCAATTCTGCCGATTAAACCACGCTTAATGATGGATTAGATACGCATTAAACACATCGGCAATCGTCGGGCCTACAGTGTTCGCGTCGGTAACACATCGAGGCAACGCATCATGAGCATTCAGACTCTCAACACCCCGGCCGCATTGATTGATGTCGAGCGCATGCGTCATAACATCGACCGTATGCAAGCGCATCTGGACAGGCATGGGGTCAATTTCCGTCCACACGTCAAGACGACCAAATGCAAGCATGTCGTCGACGCACAAATCGCGGCAGGCGCGCAAGGCGTCACGGTCTCGACGCTCAAGGAGGCCGAGCAGTTCTTCGCCGGCGGTGTCCGAGACATTGTCTACGCTGTCGGCATGGCGCCCACCAAGCTGGGCCAGGCGCTTGCGCTTCGCCGGCAGGGCTGCGACCTGAAGATTGTCGCGGACAGCCTGCAGGCCGCGAACGCAATTGCCGACTTCGGACGCGAGCAGGACGAGCGCTTCGAGGTCTGGATCGAGGTCGACGTCGACGGTCATCGCTCGGGTATCCAGCCGGAGGACGACCTGTTGATCGACGTGGGCCGCGCACTCGTCGACGGCGGAATGATACTGGGCGGTGTGCTGGCTCACGCCGGCTCCAGCTACGAATACAACACCAGGGAAGCTTTGGTGAAGATGGCCGAGCAAGAGCGCAGCCGCGCCGTGCGAGCCGCCGAGCGCCTCAGGGCTGCCCGGTTGCCTTGCCCCGTCGTGAGCATCGGGTCGACGCCCACTGCACTCTCGGCAGAAAACCTCGAGGGTGTCACTGAAGTTCGGGCCGGCGTGTACGTGATGTTCGACCTCGTCATGCACAACGTCGGCGTTTGCGACCTTTCCGACATCGCGCTCTCGGTGCTGACCACCGTCATCGGACATCAGGAAGAGAAAGGCTGGGCGATTATCGACGCGGGCTGGATGGCCATGAGCCGGGACAGGGGAACGCAACGTCAGGCCCGGGATTTCGGCTACGGACAGGTATGCTCCGAAGACGGCGAGGTGCTCGGAGAATACGTCGTGAGCGCAGCCAACCAGGAGCACGGAATCGTATCGCATCTGGGCACGCCCGACGCAGACATCGCGAAGACGTTTCCCATCGGAACCCGCCTGCGAATTCTGCCGAACCACGCGTGTGCCACCGGCGCGCAACATCCTGAGTATCACGCTGTAGGCGATGACGGCGCCGTACGGACCTGGCCGCGATTCTACGGGTGGTAAGCGGAATCCCGAGCCGGGACGAATGCCGCGGCACGCGGCATTCGCCGTTACCTGGCGTCGTTGTACACGGTTGCGCGTGACACGCCCAGGTGCTGCGCAATCGTCTCCATCGACCGCCGCAAGTCCAGATATCCCTCTTCCTTGAGCGCCTGCATCAGCGCCCTGCGCTGGTCAGTACGAAGCGCCTGCGGCGTAGTCGCCAGATTGACCGCAAACCGGTCGATCCGATCGCGAAGCGAGTCAGCGGTGGACGGGTCCAGCGATTCCTTGAGCACATCTCCATTGGGAACCGAGAACTGTTCCAGCAGTGTGGTGATGCTGCGGAACAGCGTCACGTCGACGTTCAGGCAGAGCGCCGCGAAGTAATGCCCTTCCGAATCCTTGATTCCGATTGACGTGCTTTTGGCCTGGCGCCCGTCGCTGAACCGGTTCGCGTAGTTCGCGAGAACTTGCGGGTAGTTGTCGTCCGCAATTCGAGCCAGGCCGAGTTCCGTAGCAGGGTCGCCGACCTCGCGCCCGGACAGGTTGTTGTGGATCGCGAGAATGGCGTGCTTCGGCGAGCGAAGGTCGTGAACCACCACCTCCGTAAAAGGCGCCAATGTCTCGCCCAGCCCCGCCGCGATTTGCTTGACCTGCTCAAGAATCGTCTGCTGTTCGCCGGTCAGTCTTCCCTTAGCCATGTTGGACTCTTCATCTACATTTGGTCACATTGTATAGGTTCTTTGCGCAGCGAGTGGGAACTCGTGATTTCCCGAATTTTACTAATTATCCAATGTTAGATAATTAATCCAGACCATGCGTCGGCACAGCGTCCCCTTCCGGGCCGCGGCGCGCGGTCAGGAAACACACCACTGCAAGGAGCCATCCCATGAAAGTGACGAATGTACGCCCGACCGTCGTGCTGCGAGGATTCTTCGCGGCGCTGCTGGACGTGCAGAAGGCTTTCAGCGCAACGTACTGAGGTCCGTCGCACGGCGGGGTGCCTTCCTTGCAACTCGCCTTTAGTACTCCCCATTCACCAATGTCTTTCGAGACGACTGCGCTTAACTCGGGAAATCGAATGTCCACTCAAGACCAGGCTGCGCGCCTCACGTGTACGAATGCCTCTGACATCGCTCCGCCGGCCGGCCACTACGCTCACGTCAGCGTTGCGAACGGCTTCGTCTTCGTATCCGGACAGTTGCCGATTGATGAGAAAGGAAAGCCGCTGAGCGGCCTGCCGTTCGAGGCGCAAACCAGACAGGTCTTGCGCAACGTTGACGCGTGCCTGGAAGCTGCCGGCACAACGCGCGACACCCTGGTGCAGGTTCGAGTGTTCGTGTCGAACATCGCGCATTGGCCGCTATTCAACAAACTGTATGCGGAGTGGCTTGGCGCTCACAAACCAGCCCGCGCCGTCGCGGAGTCGGCCTCCTTGCACTACGGCGCCGCCGTCGAAGTGGAAGCCATCGCGTTGGCACCCGCTCACTGACACCCACAGACACCGGAACAGACACCATCATGAAAAAGTGGAACCTTTCCCGCTGGATCATGCTCAGCATGGTCCTCGGCGTAGTGGTTGGCTATGCCTGCCATCAATACGCGGCTGACGAAGCTGCCGCCAAGTCTATCGCCGGCAACTTCGGCGTAGCGACGACGATATTCCTGCGCATGGTCAAAATGATTATCGCGCCATTGGTTTTCGCGACGCTGGTCTCGGGCATTTCCAGCATGGAAAGCGGAAAGGCCATCGGACGAATCGGCGCGAAGGCCATCGGCTGGTTCGTCGTCGCCTCACTGCTGTCCCTGAGCATCGGCTTGCTGTTCGTCAACCTTGCGCAGCCGGGTGCGCATCTCAACATGCCCTTGCCGGCGGCGGATGCTGCGACCAACCTGAAAACGACTGCACTGAACTTCAAGGACTTCGTCACCCACATGTTCCCGAGCAGCATCGCCGAGGCCATGGCGGAAAACCAGATCATGCAGATCCTGGTCTTCTCGCTGTTCTTCGGCATTGCGCTGGGCAAGGTGCCCGGTGCCGCTGGCGAGTTCCTGAAGCGCTCGATCGACGGCCTCATGGACGTCATGCTGCGCGCCACAAACGCCGTGATGGCTTTCGCGCCGGTCGGCATCTTCGCCGCCATCGCGGGCGTGATCACCGTGCAAGGCCTTGGCGTTATCGTGACCTACGGCAAGCTCATTGGATGGTTCTACGTCGCGCTGTTCGCGTTGTGGACCGTTCTTTACTTCGCTGGTCGGGCCGTTCTCGGTCGCCGCATGCCGGAACTGCTGAAGGCCGTGCGCGAGCCCATGATGATTGCATTCTCGACGGCGAGCAGTGAGGCCGCCTATCCGGTGCTGATGGAAGTGCTTCAGCGATTCGGTGTCCGCAAGCGTCTCGTCGGCTTCGTCCTGCCTCTTGGATATTCCTTCAACCTTGACGGCTCCATGGTCTACCAGGCGTTTGCAGCGATTTTCATCGCGCAAGCATTCGGGGTGCATATGCCTGTCGGCACCCAGATTACGATGCTTCTCATCCTGATGGTGAGCAGCAAAGGCATGGCCGCTGTCCCCAGGGGGTCGCTGGTCGTGGTTGCTGCAGTCTTGCCGATGTTCAAGCTTCCCGAGGCCGGATTGCTGCTGGTGATGGGTATCGACCAGATTCTGGACATGGGGCGAACTGCCACCAACGTGTTCGGCAACAGCATTGCGAGCGCCGTGGTGGCAAAGTGGGAGGGCGAACTGTCTGCTGCCGGCACGAAGGAGGAGGATGAGCAAACGGTGGCTGCCTCGGCCGGACGGGGCGCGGAGACGCCCTCCGTGTCCGGATATGGCCATGCTCGCTCGTCTTGATCGTTCGTGGGCGCGGTACGCGTCACGCCACGGCGCCTAGCCATTGACTATTTGTCCACAGTTAGACAAAATATCAACATCTCTCGACTGGCACGGAGCCAGACAGGCTTACCTGAAGATGCCGACAGACGCCCAACTCCTTCTCCTCGACCGGAATGCGGTCGAGCCTGCCCTTCAAGCCGAGCAAGTCATGGCTGCGGTTCGCGAAGCCTTTGTGTTGCACAGTCGAAGGGCCGGGCGGGTTTTTCCGGTGGTCCGCGAGAAGCTGCATACGGGCGGCGTATTCGGAATCAAGTCCGGCGACGTCGCAAGTCAGGACCTTCTCGGTTTCAAAGCAGCCGGATTCTGGCCAGGAAACCGAGACCTAGGCGGCGAGCCTCACCAGGCAACCGTCGCCTTGTTCGACCCTCACACGGGCCGCCCCCTCTGCATCATGGACGGCAATGCGATTACCACCGCGCGGACAGGTGCGGCTGGCGGCTTGGGACTGCAACTGCTCGCGCGCCCCGACAGCACCAGGATCTGCATTTTCGGCACGGGCGTGCAGGCGCGCGTCCAGCTCGAATACGCGCTGAAGCAACTGCCGCGACGGTGCACGGTGCAATACGTGAATGTCGCTGGAGAGCCGGAGCCTGCGTTCGAATCGTCCTTCAAGGACCGATGCATCATCGGTGTGGCCCGAGACCGTCACGATGCCGTCGCCTGCAGCGATGTCGTCATCACTGCAACGCCGGGCGCGGGCGCACTGTTCGACGCCGATGCGGTTCAACCCGGCACCCATCTGACCTGCGTGGGCGCCGACACTGCGGGCAAGCGCGAACTTCCGGCGGGCGTGCTGGAACGTGCACGCATTTTCGTGGACGACCAGGACCAGGCGCGCAGCATTGGAGAGTGTCAATGGGCCCCGGCGCTGCCATGTACCGAGATTGGCGACCTGCTGGCTGGAACGGCGTCGATCGACCGTGCCTCGAGCGATGTCACGGTGTTCGATATGACCGGGCTCGCGCTCCAGGACTTGACGGTCGCGCGCTTCCTGTACGAGCGGGCCATCGAGGACGGAGCCGGAATCTCCGTTCCATGGCCTTGGTGAATCACATCTGACTAGCGAGTCTCACATGACCGATTTTGAATATCCGACCTATGCCGATGTCGAGGCAGCGGCAACACGCATCGACGGCATCGCAAATCGCACCCCGGTTCACACGTCGCGCACGCTGAACGAGCTTGTCGGCGCGGAGGTGTTCCTCAAGTGCGAGAATTTTCAGCGCATGGGCGCCTTCAAGTTTCGCGGCGCGTTCAACGCGCTTTCGAAGTTTTCGCCGGAACGGCGCACGGCCGGCGTCGTTGCCTTCTCGTCCGGGAACCATGCCCAGGGGATTGCCCTGTCCGCGAAGATCCTGGGCATGCCGGCAACGATCGTCATGCCGCATGACGCCCCCGCAGCGAAGGTCTCAGCAACGAAGGGGTATGGCGCCAACGTCGTCATTTACGACCGCTATACCGAGGATCGCGAAGCCATTGGCCGCCGTCTCGCGGACGAACAGGGCCTCACGTTGATTCCGCCCTACGACCACCCGGACGTGCTCGCCGGACAAGGTACTGCCGCGAAGGAGCTGTTCGAGGAAGTGGGCGCGCTCGACTATCTGTTTGTGCCGTTGGGCGGCGGTGGACTGCTGTCGGGTACTGCGCTGTCGACTCGGGCACTCGCGCCGCAATGCGTGCTGTACGGCGTCGAACCGGAAGCCGGGAACGATGGACAGCAGTCGCTGCGCAGCGGGACGATCGTCCATATCGATACGCCCAGGACCATTGCCGACGGCGCGCAGACCCAGCACCTCGGGAACTACACGTTCGGCATCATCAAGCGCGACGTCAACGACATCCTCACGGCGCCGGATACCGATCTGGTGAACGCGATGAAGTTCTTCGCGACGCGCATGAAGATGGTCGTCGAGCCGACCGGGTGCCTCGGACTGGCCGCTGCACTGAATTTGAAGGACTCGCTCAAAGGCAAGCGCGTCGGCATCATCATCAGCGGGGGCAATATCGACCTCGAGCGGTTCTGCGCCCTGGTGGCGGCTTGAGCTTCCACTCGCCGTCCATGCGCAGCGTCGGCGCTGGGCGGCAGTCTTTGTGACGCGACCTGAGAGACGTCGGAGTAACCGAACACCATGTCATCCATATACGAAAAGCTGGTCGCATTGCTCGAGCGTGAGAAGGCCGCGTATCGGGTTATCGAACACCCTGCCGAGGGGCGGTCCGACCTCGTAGCGGCTATTCGAGGGACGTCGCCGGGGCAAGGCGCAAAAGCCATGCTCTGCAAGAGCAAAGATGACGGGCAGGCGTTGATTCTCGCCATCCTCCCCGGGGACAGGAAGCTGGACTTCAAGAAGGTCGCGGCCGCAGCCGGGTTCAAGAAGGCCACACTCGCCTCTGCGGAAGAAGCACAACACGAGACGGGGTGCGTTATCGGGGCCATCCCTCCGTTCTCGTTCTCTGCGAATATCAAGCTGATCGTCGACCCGGATCTGGTGGCCGGCTTTGACGAAATCGCGTTCAACGCCGCTCGCCTCGACAAGTCCATCGTCCTGAGCTCGGCCGACTACGTGCGGATTGCACGTCCGCTCCTTCAGCCGTTATGCGCGTAGGCAAAGCATCCGCTTGCCGCGCAACCACGGCGCTCAATTTCGGGCATCGGCGCGGTCAGCCCGACATGCATGGCGGCGTGGAATCACGGCATCAACCCTGATTGTCATCGCGACGGTACGCGGCCGGCGCCTTGCCCACCCGCTTGCGGAAGTCGCGCATGAAATGCGCCTGGTCGAAATAGCCGAGCGCGTGGGCCAGCTCCGCCAGGTCGATCGGCTCGCCGCCGGCGAGCTTGTCGGCTGCTTCATGCAGGCGGTAGCGGCAGATCACCCACTTCGGCGTCACCCCCACATAAACGGAACGGGACACTAGCCGCCGATAAACGACATTTCGACTCGGGCCTCGCCATCGGCAGCGTTGCGTCCGCTGCGTAGTTCCGAATAATGGTCGGCCCTTCTTGCCCACAGGACGGCGATGAGCCGGCTCAACACATCGTCCGACGCCCCGCTGCGCAGCGGGGCCCGGAGGTCCAGGCCGTGCGATGCAAACAGACAGGTAAACAGCTGACCGTCCGCCGACAGCCGCATTCGCGTACAGCCGCCACAGAAGGGCTGCGTAACGCTCGAGATGACACCGATCTCTCCCTGTCCATCCGTATATCTGTAGCGCAGCGATGTATCGGAATACTTGTCACGCCCCAAGGGTGCGAGTGGAAACACGTCATTAATGACCGCAACGACTTCGGACGAGGGCACGACCGAATCCATGTTCCAGCCGTTGGTCATGCCGACATCCATGAACTCGATGAATCGCACGACCACACTCGTGCCGCGGAAATGGTCGGCCATCGGCAGAATTTGCGTGTCGTTCACGCCGCGCTTCACCACCATGTTGACCTTTACGGGTGAAAGACCAGCACGTTGCGCAGCTGCGATTCCATCCAGAACCGACGCGGCCGAGAAGCCGACTCCATTCATGCTTTGAAACACCGCTTCATCCAGCGCGTCGAGGCTGACGGTAATTCGCCTGAGTCCCGCGTCGCGCAGCGACTGTGACTTGCGACCGAGCAGCGAACCGTTGGTTGTGAGGGTAAGCTCGACATCCTCGCCATCAGCAGTGCGTAAGCGGGCAAGCCTTTCGACGAGGATTTCAAGGTCCTTCCTCAACAACGGCTCGCCACCTGTCAGGCGAATTTTCTCGACACCAAGATCGACGAACACGCGTGCGACCCTTTCAATTTCCTCGAAGCTCAATAGCGCTTGCCGGGGAAGGAATGGATAGTCGCTACCGAACACTTCCTTCGGCATGCAATAGACGCAGCGGAAGTTGCATCGGTCGGTGACCGATATGCGAAGGTCTCGTAGCGGTCGCAGTCGCGTATCCCGGACAGGCGACGCGGCCTGGACGGTTTCCGGAGCGCTGATGGCACTGACGACCGTGTCTGTGGAACCGACTTCCACGAGCGGGATGACGCGTGCCAGATGGAATGACTTCATCGTCTATCAACTCCGGTGCCCAGACCGACGCCAGTTTCGGGAAGGGCGCGCGGCCGGCAAGATGCCGGCCGCTGTCACTTACGTGTACCGACGGCTCTTGAAGGTGACCGTCCTCTTGTAGTCTTCCATCGTGCCGACGCGACGGATGTTCGCCCACGTGCCCTTGTAGTACGGGACGATGTTCCGGTCCGTCCAGGTCGTCGTGACGTTGTCCTGGATTCCGTTGACGTGGCCGAACACCATGAAGGTCTGGTCGTGCTTCAGCTCGGCTGCCGGATAAGCCATCGCAAAAGTGGACCCGAAATCGTTGTAGACCTCGACGATATCCCCGGCGCCGATTCCGAGTTCTTGCGCGTCCGCCGGATTGATTTCGATGTAGGCCATCGGGTCGCGCATCCGGACGAAGTCGTTATACCGGTCGTGATAGACCGTCTGCCATACCTCGTTCGTGCGGCCGTTATTGATCCAGAACCGATATTTGGCTTTCTGGTCGGCCACCGTCTTCGGCAGCCCCGGCCATGGCGACGGCTTGAACTGCGCCTTGCCGTCCGCCGTATCGAATTTGTTGTCCATGTACAGCATTTCAGTGCCGACCAGTTTGCCGCCCTCCCACGCCTTTGCCGGCAATTGCACCCCATTGTTGCCCATTGCCCTGAGTCGCTCGTAGGTCACCAGGTTGCCGGTATTGCCGCCCTGGCTGTCGATTTTCTCGACACCCGGTTGCCCGGCGCGACGGAATCCGTCGTTGAACGCGTCTTCCTCGGATTTCCAGTCGAAACCTTCAAACCGGGAAGCCATCCTGGCGTTGCCCTCCTTGCGATACATGTCGCGCAATGCGTTGGCGATACGGGCCGCAATCAGGCAGTCCGGCAACGCCGTTCCCGGCGGGTCCATGAACCGTTCGGACAGACGCATGCGGCGTTCACCGTTCATCGACGTCAGGTTCATTTCACCCGGGTGCGTGGCGGGCAGAAGCAGATGGGCGGCTTCGTCGAGCTTGGTCGGATAGATGTTGATGCTTGCGACGAACAGGCCGCCTTTGGTTGTCGCGTCATACACCACGTCAACCATCTGCTCGCTGGTCGCGCCGCGTGCCTTCTGCATCGCCTCCTTGACGATCTGCGAGCGGCGAAGCACGACCTCCCTCAGCCCTTGCGCGTTATTGCTTGTCTGGAAGTTGTTGCATCCCCACCAGGTCATCATTCGGCCCTTGCCGTGGATCAGTTCCTGGTCGATGTATATCTTGGTGTTCCCGGGATAGGGGGGCCTCGTATAGCCTTCCTGATGGCCTCCCATGCGAACGCAGCCCGTGCCGCGCCGGCCGACGTTGTGGGTCGCAAGGACGATATCGACAAGCGACGACTGAATCAGGTAATTGTCGTTGCCCCAGATAATGCCCTTTTCGTAGGTGTGCATCGTTCTTGGCATCTGACCCGGCGCCTTCGGCTTGTACGACCATTCGGCTGCCGTCCTGATCTTCTCGACCGGCACGCCGGTAATCTTGCTGCATTCGTCCAGAGACAGCCTGTTCGCTTTCACGGCGTCATCGAATCCGTTCGTATGAGCGGCGATGAAGTCGCGGTCAATCCATCCTTGCTCGACCACGTACGTGAAAATGCCGTTGAACAGCGCGATATCGGTCCCCGGCTGGATGTCGAGGTGCAGAACGTTATCCTTGCCGGTGACCTGCTCGGCAATCGCAATCGTCGGCGTGCGCCTCGGGTCGACGAATATCACCTTCGTCCTTGGCGTCGCTTCTCCCGGGAACCGCTTCTTTTTCTTGTCGGCGGTCGCACCCGTGAGATTGGGAATCCAGTGGTTCAGGAAATAGTTCGTCTGCGTTTCGTACGAGTTGGCGCCAATGGACCAGATGACATCGGCCAGTTCGGCGTCCTCGTAAGAGTTGTTCAGTTCGCCGATACCCATCTCGCGGGTGGCGTGGCACTCGGAATTGTAGGCAGGCCGGTTGTGGATGCGTACCATCGGCGTTTGAAGCGCCGTGAACATCAATTTGCCGCTGCCCCAGGTATTTTCGAATCCACCACCTGCACCGCCGTGGTCGAATGCAGAAAACACGATGCCGCTCGGACCATCCTTGTCGAGCACCTTCTTCATCAGCCCGGCGTAAAACGCCATTGCCTGATCCCAGTTCGTGTCGACCCATTGGTCACTCAGATAGATGCGCGGATTCGCGAGGCGCTCCTTGGTCAGTCCGTCCGGCGCGTACATGTACGTCGCCATTTTGCCGCCACGGGTCGAACTCAGGCCGCTGTTCACGACGCAACCCTTGTCCGGGACGATCATGATGGTGTGACGGGAGCCGTCGCGGTCAGTGACGACATTTTCCATCGCGGGCGTCATGATCAGCGTAAGCGGCGGCACCTGCTTGCGGAAATCGACGCCGAGCGCATTCTGATTTGGCGCCCGCCCGCCTTCCTGGTTTTCCGGCCACTTGAACACGTGATAGCCGCAGCCAACGATGCAGAAGTGGCAGGTCATGTTGGTTCGCTGGGCCGTGACCGGCGGTAGCACGATGCGGTCCTTGTCGGTAGCCATTTTCAGCTCCTCGAACTCAGAGTATGTTGGCCTGGCGGCCGTATATCAGGCCGTCCACGCCGACTGCAGACACCATCCCTGTCTTTGCGTCGTAATGCAGGCGGACGCGTGGCAGATTTTCCGTGGCTTGTCCCGCAATCATCTGTCCGGCTTTCTCCGCATCGAACATGCTGAAATGGCACGGACACTTGAAAATCTTCGTTGCGGGCTCGTACACAACGGGGCATCCCATGTGCGTACACATGGAACTGAAGGCCACGATGTCTCCATCCGGGCCAACGCCCCCCGGCACGGGACTGCCGAGCTTGATGGCAGTGCATGGCGACGCGGCATCCGGATACGTAAACGAGACCGGCGTGTTCAACGCCATTCTTCCGATGAGTGACACGGGTCGAGTCGGGTATGGAAGTTTCGTTCTGCTCGTGTCGACCGGGTTCGCAGCGGAGGCGGCTCGTGGAACCCATGCGGACGCGGCAGTTGCGGCAATCGAGCCACCGCCGATTTTCAGGAACGTGCGGCGGCGGATTTTCAGGTCAGACATGGCCCCCTCCTTTGCTTGAATCTTGCTCGTGTTGTCGTTAGCATCAATTGAGCGGCAAGACGTATGCCAAGCCACTGCGCGACAGGTCGGGCGCGTGTGGGGCTGGTACAGATGGTGCAGAGATGCCGAATGCGATTACCGTCCGGTAACGGTTTGCGGAAAGGAGTGAACCGTTATGTCACCCATTCGTAACATCGGTCGACGGCGAATCCTGCGCTTCGCGATGAGCATGCCTTTTCTTTCGCCCGTCCGGCTCTCAGCGGGCGCCAGGAACCCGTCACTTGCGTTCGGCACAACCGCCGTATTTCTCGATAACGAAATCGGCTTGCTGGGCCAATGGAGTCGTGAGCTGGAGAATTCATGCGGCACCGACGTCCGGTTTGTGCAACGCAACAGCTATCGTGAGATCGATGAACTGCTTGCGGCAAATGAAGTTGATGTCGCATGGGTGTGCGGTTTTCCATACGTCACGAACACGCTCACCATGCGGCTCATGGCCATACCGAACTACCGGGGCCAGCCGCTCTATCGCTCGTACTTGATTGTTCCGAAGTCCGACAGTCTTACGACGCACATCACGCAACTCAGGGACCGCGTGTTCGCCTTCAGCGACCCGCAATCAAATTCCGGCTATCTCGTTCCGGTCACCGAGCTGATTCGGTCCGGTGCGAGGCCGAGCCTGTTCTTCAAAAAGGCCTTCTTCACATTCGCGCACCGGAAGGTAGTCGATGCGGTAAGTTCCGGTCTCGCTGATGCGGGTGAGATCGATGGTTACGTCTACGACACCATAGAGAAGCAATATCCCGAACGCACGCGCGATGTGCGGGTGGCGTGGCGGTCCCCCCAGTATGGCTTTCCGCCGATTGTGGCGCGCAGCTCGCTCGATGAAGCGTCATTTCGGCGTGTCAGGCACGCGTTGCTCGGCATGAAGGACCAGCCCGGTGGGCGCGACGTCCTGAGTCGATTGAATCTCGACGGCTTTGTGGCGGGCAATGACCATGTGTTCGACGGTATCCGGCACTTGGTCGCCATTCTGGCGACCGGTCCGGTCTAGGGTGCTCGGCATGTTTTCCCGCCTCAGCTATCGCTACAAGATTCCGCTGGCGTTGAGCGCGGTCATCCTGTTGACGGAGTTCGTCGTCACGGTCGCGCTGATCAGTCTTGCGGTAACGGACGCAAAGAACGACCTGAAGAGCAGTGCCGAAAATCTATGCCGTGTACTCACGCTTTCAGTTCGTGACCCGATGGTCAAGGATGATTTGTGGCGAGCTTTCGAAGTGATTCGAACGCCGGTGGCAGTTCGTGAACCCTCGAATCCCTTGAAGGAAATCATCCTCTTCGACGGTAACAAGCGGGTGTACGCGTCGACCTCTCCCCGGAAGGAGCGAGTCCAGACAGTGGTTGCGAAGCTTCCGGCATTGTATGGCACGGCAATCGCGAATCTCGCCGATGGCGGCGTCCCGTTCTATTTCGACTTTCCGGCACTGCTCGACCCACGGGATATCACTGCAGGTATGCCGGTGAATTCCGACGATGGGAGCCGTCTCGGCTACGTGGTACTGGTCTACGACGCCAGTGTCGTCTATAGCCGCGTGAAGTCCGCACTCGTCAAACTGGCGTTGGCAACGGGTCCCGCATTGCTGCTTCTCATTCCGTTAGGATGGCTATGGGGTGACCGGATGGCCAAACCGTTGCTTCGACTCAGCAGCGCCATGGCCCGGATCGGCAAAGAGCCGCCAGGGTCGGTTGGAGCCGGTATCACGGTTCAGGGGAACGACGAGATAGGGCAACTGGGACGCCAATTCCAGACGATGTTGCTGGAACTTGGGCAGAAGCAAGCACTCGAGCGCGAAGTGTTGGTCTCCGAGCGTCTCGCGGCCGTTGGACGCGTTGCAGCAGGCATTGCCCACGAAATCAACAATCCGCTGGGCGGCATGCTGAATGCCATCGACACATTGAAGACACATAGCAAGCCCGATGCGCAAACGAAGAAGACGCTCGGCCTGCTCGAGCGAGGGCTCGGCCAAATCCGGTCGATCGTCGGAGCCTTGCTGTTTGAAGCGCACCTGGATTCTCCGGCGATGACTCCGTCAGACTGGCAGGATTTGAGAATGCTGATAGCGCCCCAGCTGCATGTGAAGATGGCCAGTTTTCACTGGGACGTGCGCGTCGTGCAGGTCGTTGAATTGCCCGCTCACCTCGTGCGACAGCTTGTACTCAATCTGTTGCTCAATGCTGCCGAGGCAGTCGAGGATGGCGGTCGGGTCGACTGCCGCGTGGAAGAACTGCAGGCCGGACTTCAAATCACGATATCGAACACAGGCCAATACATTTCCGGTGCGGTCATGGAGCATCTGTTCGAGCCATTTTCGGCGGCGAGGATGGCTGAAGGACGGCGGCCGTATGGGCTCGGCCTGTGGGTCAGTTATCAGATTGTCCGCCAGCTCGACGGTACGATTTCTGTCGATAGCGAGCCAGGACGAACCTGCTTTGTCGTCCTGCTGCCCGTAACCGCGTGACGTGGGAGACGGCAATGTCGAAAGCGCTCATCTGTGTCGTCGAAGATGATCCCATCATGGGAGAGTCATTGGCAGACCGCTTCCGTCTCGAAGGGTTCGACGTCGACTGGCATACGGAAGGCGAATCCGCGTTCAATGCGCTTCACGCGCGCCCCTATCAGGCTGTCATCAGCGACATCCGATTGCCGGACATTTCGGGTGAAGACCTCTTTTCGCGCTTGACCGCAACGCGTGTGTCCACGCCGCCGTTCGTGTTCATCACCGCCTACGCGTCGGTCGATACCGCCGTATCGCTGCTCAAGCGAGGCGCTGCCGACTATGTCACGAAGCCGTTCGATATTGGTGCATTGGTTGAAAAGGTGCGTCTTCTGACCGGCGCCGGCATCCCCGAGCAGGCCATTCCGCCACAAAGCGAATTGGGCGTATCTGAAGCGATGCGTCGTCTCGCCGAACTGGTCCCGAGAGTCGCCGGACGGGCAAAGGCAATCCTGATTACCGGTGAATCGGGTGTCGGCAAGGAGGTTCTCGCACGATTCATCCATCGTCACGCACCAGGGGAGCCGTTACCGTTCATCGCCGTCAATTGTGGTGCCGTTCCCGAGACCCTTCTCGAGTCCGAGTTCTTCGGGCATGAGCGGGGCGCGTTTACCGGAGCGGAGCGGCAGAAGAAGGGGTACTTCGAACAGGCCGAGGGGGGGACGCTGTTTCTGGATGAGATAGGCGAGCTGCCCCTGCCGATGCAGGTGAAACTGCTGCGGGCACTTCAGGAGCGTCGCATCACGAGAGTCGGCGGAGAAAGGGAGATCGAAACCAACTTCAGGTTGATCTGCGCGGCCAATCGCGACCTCGCGGAGCTTGTCGGGGCGGGACATTTCCGTGAAGACCTGTTCTATCGCATCAACATCCTGCAACTGCGTGTTCCCGCGCTGCGCGACAGACCCGACGACGTACTCTGGCTTGCACACCGGTTTGTGCGCGAAATCGGCAGCCAGCTTGGCGAGCCAACCAAGCTTTTTCATCCGTCTGCAGAGGCACGGCTTGCCACGTACGGATGGCCTGGCAACGTGAGGGAACTGCTGAACCGGCTTGAGCGTGCCTGCATCGTTTGCCCCCGGAACATGCTTTTCTCGACCGACATCTTCGAAGAAGACAGTACTCAGTCGGTAGCGACGAACATGGATGCCACGCTGGACGGCTATATGGCCGCTTGCGAGAGCGCGTTCATCCGGGCGGCGCTATTGCAACATCAAGGGCGCATTTCGGAAACGGCCCATGCGCTTGGTATTTCGAGGAAAAGCCTTTGGGAAAAAATGCGCAGGCATGCGATTGCGGCCGAATCTCACGCCGATGCGGCGAAATAGCATCAGCATTGTGTGAAGCATTGCATGCGTGTCCATGACGACATGCTTGCGACCCGATTCAGCAAGCACGGCCGACACCGCATGGATTGGTGCTATCGCCGCTCGTCGGCAGTGTCCACGTGCAAGCCTGGAGCCTTGGCGGTTGCATCATTCTTCTCGCCACGATCGGGTATGCTCTCCGCCGGTTGATGCGAGTACTCCAGCCAACGGAACAGGATGACTGCAAGCGCAGCACCGACCAGTTCACTGACGACGAACCCGGGCACGTCAACTGGCCGGATGCCCGCAAAGGTGTCGGTGAGCGCACGAGCGATCGCGACCGTCGGATTGGCGAATGAAGTCGATGCCGTGAACCAGTATGCCGCCGTGATATAGCTGCCGACCGCTACAGGAATGAATTCCATCCGGCGTTTCGCAACGTTCAGAATGACCATGAGCAAACCGAACGAAGCGACCACCTCACTCCACCATTGCGACGCACCGGTGCGAACGTGACGGGACGCCTCGATGAGCGGCAGGTCGAACATTCCGTGTGCGGCTATCACGCCGGCAATTGCCCCCAAGGCTTGCGCGGCGATATAGGCTACCGCGTGCTTCCACCGCAACTTGCCGAGGCAGACCTCGGCAAGCGTGACCAACGGATTGAAGTGTGCGCCCGAAATATCGATAAAGGTCGCGATGAGCGCCACGAGACCCGCTCCCGTCGCGAGCGTATTCGCGAGCAGTGCGATTGCCACGTTGCCGCCGGCAAGGCGTTCGCCCATGATGCCCGATCCGACGACCGTCGCGAGCAGCAACGCAGAGCCAAAGAATTCCCCGACAAAAGCGCGACGCAACCTCATGGCGATGCTTTCCCGATATCAGTGACCGCCTTCTTGAGAGCAAGGCGGTCCAGAGACGAAAGCGGCAGGCTCTTGAAGAGTTCGATGCGTTTGCGCAATGTCGCCGCGACATCCTTGAATGCACGCATCCTGGTGTCGTCAGAGCCCTCGACAGTTGCCGGGTCGGGAACACCCCAGTGTGCAGTGACGGGTTGTCCTGGCCACACCGGGCATTGTTCGCCGGCGGCTTTGTCGCACACCGTGAAGACGAAATCCATCACCGGCGCGCCAGGGACGGCGAACTCGTCCCACGACTTGCTTCGGAGTCCGTCCGTGGGAAGCCGCATCTGCTGGATTAGCTGCAGCGTCAACGGGTTGATTTCACCCTTGGGGTGGCTGCCAGCCGAGTAGCCCCGGAAGCGGCCACCGCCCAATGCGTTCAATTGAACTTCGGCGAGTATGCTTCGTGCAGAGTTTCCCGTGCAGAGAAACAGCACGTTGTACGTTCGCTCGCTCATGACCGGCTCCGGAACGCGCCGGTTGCGGTCGCGGATGCACAGCACGCGCTCGTCGTATCGTCGTCGGGGTTCGCGCGTGAATCGCCGCGTGACTCGCCGAAAGTCGGTATGGTGTCCAGCGTGTGGTATGTCTCCCAGGCGACGCCCTGCGGGTCGACGGTCCAGTACTTGTCGGATCTGGCGTAGCAGCACGCTGTGCCGATCTGTGCGTCCTTCGGAAGCGCCGCCGCGTCGAGACGCGCATTCATTTCGGCCAGTTCCTCTTCCGATTCCACCTGGATGCCAAGGTGGTCCACGCCGACCTGCAGCCCGCGCTGCGAAATGGCGAAATTGACGCGCGGGTCATCGAGCATCCACTTCGCGTAGTCGACCTTCGTCACGACCGGTTGCTCATTGAACAGCGCAGAGTAGAACCGAATACTGTCCTCGAGATTTTCGACGGACACGTGTACGTGCATGCGTTTCACGATTCCTCTCCACAGCAAGGCTTTGCGGCCTCGACAACCGCACAGGATGCGCCCGCACAGCAGTTTTCGGTCAGGAACCCGATGAGGCCGTTCATCGAGTCGAAGTTCGCCGAATAGAACACGTAGCGCCCTTCCTGGCGTGCGGACACGAGTTCGGCATGAGACAAATCTTTCAGATGAAACGAAAGGCTTGATGGTGAAACGTTCAGCTGTTGCGCTATTTCTCCCGCAGGCAGGCCATTGGGGCCTGCAGCCACGAGCAAGCGAAACACGGCAAGCCTTGATTCGTGAGCAAGGGCGGCGAGCGAGCGAACAGCGATGTTCGAGTCCATGACATGCATGATAGTGCCGCCACTTCAACATTTCAAGAATCATTGAAATGATGCATGCGCTTCACGTGCTCCATAGCGCGGAGTGGCGCGCTGGCGGCACATTCAACACGCACCGCTGCGATGGTGGAGTAACAAATCTGGACGAAACGGCGGTGCCGCACGTGAATGAGCGTGCGCCGAAGAACAACGGCGCCTTCCTTGCCCGGACCGCCTGGTCGCTCAGCCAATTCGACCAGGCAGTCCGCATGCCGCTACGATCTCGCCCTCACGAGCACAACGTGTATCAGCCGTCGATACGAATCGCAACGCCCGACGCGCTGTAAAGCGCGGTCGCCTTGAACCCGTCCACGACAACCGAATCGAAGCGCCCTTGCAGCTGGCTGCTGTCGATGAGCGACACGACGTCGCCGACCTTCGGCACGGCGCCCGCCGCGAACGTGACGTGCAGCGTGCCGCCGGACAACGTCGTCAGGCCGGCGATCGCGAGCCGTCCGGCATCGCCCGCACCGCGATCGAGTTCGAGCGTGCCGCTCTTCAACTGCGTGTATTTGCCGTTGATATTCGTGCGCGCCGCCGCCTTGATCGCGACTGTGCCGCCGCTGACATACACGTCACCCGCCCCGAATGCCTGCGCCGACCCCGCGCCGAGCGTCCCGCCGCGAACCTCGGTGCCGCCGCGATAGCTGTTCGCGCCCGCGAGCGTCAACGTGCCCGTGCCGGCAAACGTCAGCTTGCCGTCGCCGCCGACGTCGTTGCGCCACGTATCGGCCGCGTTGAATCCGCCCTGCGACGCGTCCATCGTCACGCTGACGTTGCCCGTGAAGACCCCGTAGCCGTCGGCGGCTGCGAACAGGTTCAGCCGCCCCCAGCCTTCGGCATCGTCGAGCACCGGATACCCGGACGCAAGCGCGGTCGTCTTCAGCACGACACGCCGCTGGTCCGCGCTCAGGTACGGCAGCCGCGTTTCGAGCAGCACTTCCGCGCCCTTCGGCACGACCGCGCCGGTGGTCGTCGTGCCGATCGGTGCAAAGCCGAACGTCAGCCGGCGCGCGTAGTTGGCCTTGTTGGTCGCGTAGTCGGCGAAGCGGTCGGTCGCCGTCGTGCCGGCATGCGCGGCGGCGGGGAATGTCGTTGCCGTCGTGTTCGTCAGCGCGTACAGCGTCACATGTGCCTGCTTGAATGCCGTCTGCTTCAGCGTCGCGTTCGTCGCATCGACGAGGTTCGCCGCGACCACCGCCTCGGCGAGCACCCGTCCGCCGATCACGTCGAGCGGCGAATGCATGCCGGCGAGAATGCGGTTCTCGCCAAGCTCGAGCCCGCGGCTGAGCATCTCCTGGAAGCGCTCTGGCAGCACGTACGCCATCGCGAGCGCATCGCGCATCCCCTCGGCCGAGTGACCGCTCGGGAAGCCGCCGTCGGTGGCGGGCGCAGAGCTCTCGGCCGGCACGAGCGTCGGCGCGACGACGACGCTCGTGCTCCAACGATACGGTCGCGCATATTTGTAGAAACGCTTCGCCGGCTCGGTCGAGCCGTTATTCCCCATCGTGTTGATGAAATCGACGACGGGACCGAACTGCGCATTCGCGCTCCCGCCGACGCCCGTGTTGTTGCCCGTGTCGTTGTAGAGCTTCGTCGTGGCATCGGCGGGCACCGAGGTGATGCTCGTCGTCTGCTGCGCGGCGCTGCGCCACACGTTCGTCAGCGGGCCCATGCCGTCCGACACGCTGTACCCCTTGCCGCGGCGATCGTCGTAGTACGCGGCATCGGCCTGCGCCGCGGTGCGCTGCGTGGTCGCGTTGACCACATACTGGACATTCGCGTTCAGCACTGTCGGGTTGAGCGCGGTGCCGCCCGGCGTGCCGTCGTTCGGCAGGCCGGTCCACAGCGACGGCGTGATCGCCGGGAAGCTGCCCACCGCGGGGGCGCTCACGCCGGCGTCGACGAGATCGGTGAGCGGCTGCCACAACGCGCGAAAGCCACTCAGCACACGCACGCCGGCGTTCGTGCTCATCGTCGCGTAGCGTGCATCGCCGCGCTGGTTGGTCGCCGCGTTGTCGACGAACGCGGGCACCGACGCCTGCACCGGCGCGCTGTCGACGAAGCCCGGATCAGCGGGCGCCGCGGGAATCTGGGCGACGATGGACGGTGGCTCGTTGCTGCTGACGTTGTCGCCGCCACATGCGGCGACGAGGAACGAAACGGAAACGGCAACGGCGAGCGTGTGAGGGGTGATCCGGCGATGCGCTGACATGACTTGGTATTCCCTACGAGTTGTCAAGAAAGCGCGTACGATATGGTTAGTTTGTGAAAGATACGGGAAAGAATTAAGAAAGTTTCGGTAAGCACAAAGCACGATTGAATCGGGACGTTGCAAGCGCAAGCAGCCACGAGCGAGCCAGTCACCCTGACCGGCCCGCCCGCCGCTCAATCCACCATCACGACTGCTTCACCAGCTTCACGATGGTAAGCGTGCCGTTCACGCGCTCGATCCTGACCTTGACCTTGTCGCCCTCGTGAACCTGCTTGACCATCGCCGCGTCCCTGGCCTTGAACGCCATCGTCATCGGCGGCATCCCGACGTTCCCGAGCGCGCCGTGCTTCAGCGTGACCATGCCGCTTGCGCTGTCGATCTTCTTCACCTCGGCATCCGTCAGCGCCGAATTCGACGTTGCCGACGACATGCCCGACATCTTCATGCCGGACATGTCCATGCCGGCCATGTCGTCATCGGCGAACGCCGGTGCGGCAAGCACACCCATCGTGCAAACGGCGGCAGCCATAACAAAAAGCTTCTTCATTGAAATTCTCCTGGTTGGGTTGAAGGCACTTTCATGCCGGAAGGAACTGCATCAGACGTCCGCACGTGGCTTGCCCTTCGCGCGCGGCGGCGCTGAAGCAGTAACCACGCTGCGGGGATCACGAACATCGACAGGAGCGGCGCCGTCACCATTCCGCCGACCATCGGCGCGGCGATGCGCTGCATGACTTCTGAACCGGCGCCATGCCCGACCATGATGGGGATGAGGCCGGCCAGCACGACGGCCACCGTCATCGCCTTCGGCCGGACGCGCAACACGGCGCCTTCGCGGATCGCGTCGAGCAGCAACGCTTCCGTGAGCGGTTCACCGGCGTCGAGCCTGCGGTTCAGCGCGCCTTTCAGGTACAGCAGCATCACGACGCCGAATTCGGCCGCGACGCCGGCAAGCGCAATGAAACCGACGGACGTCGCGACGGACACCGCGTGGCCGAGCAGCCAGATGAGCCAGAAGCCGCCGACGAGCGCGAACGGCACCGTCGACATCAGCAGCAGCGCATCGGCCGCCGAATCGAAGGTCAGGAACAGCAGCACGAAGATGACGACGAGCGTCACGGGCACGACCGTGCGCAGCGTCGCCGCCGCGCGCTCCAGGTACTCGAACTGTCCGGACCACGCAATCGAATAGCCGGGCGGCAGCGCGACCTGCTGCGCAACGGCCTTCTGCATCGCGCGGACCGCCGATTGCAGGTCCGTGTCGCGGATATCGACGTACACGTAACCGGCCAGCCGCGCGTTCTCGCTGCGAATCATCGGCGGGCCGTCGGCGATCGTGATGTGCGCGACGTCGCCGAGCCGGAGCTGCGCGCCACGGTCCGTCACGACCGGCAGTTGCCGCAGCTTCTCGAGCGAATCGCGCACTTCGCGCGGGTAGCGGATGTTGATCGGGAAACGCTCGCGTCCCGCAATCACCTCCCCGACGTTCTCGCCCCCCACGGCCGACGTGACGACCGACTGGATGTCGGCCACCGACAGGCCATACCGCGAAGCCGCGAGCCGGTCGATGTCGACGTCGATGTAGCGGCCGCCGTTCAGCCGCTCCGCCAGCGCCGACGTCACGCCGGGCACGTGCTTCACCGCCGCTTCGACCTGCGTCGCGATGCGGTCGATCTGCGTCAGGTCGGGCCCGGAAATCTTGACGCCGACCGGCGTCTTGATGCCGGTGGACAGCATGTCGAGCCGGTTGCGGATCGGCGGCACCCAGACATTCGACAAGCCGGGCACCTTCACGGTCCGGTCGAGCTCGTCGACGAGCTTCTCCGGGGTCATGCCCGGCCGCCACTGGCTGCGCGGCTTGAAGCGGATCGTGGTCTCGAACATCTCGAGCGGCGCCGGGTCCGTCGCCGTATCCGCGCGCCCGGATTTGCCGAACACCGTCGCCACTTCCGGCACCGTCTTGATCAGCCGGTCGGTCTGCTGCAGCAGTTCCGATGCCTTCTCGGCCGAGATGCCCGGAAGCGCCGTCGGCATGTACAGCAGGTCGCCCTCGTCGAGCGGCGGCATGAACTCGCCGCCGAGCCGGGACAACGGCACGAGCGTCAGCACGAGCGCAACGGCGGCGATGCCGATCGCGGCCCACGGGCGTTCGAGTGTCGCATCGAGCAGCGGCCGGTACACGCGAATCAGCACGCGGTTGATCGGGTTCGCATCCTCGTGCGGGATGCGGCCACGCACGAGATACCCCATCAGCACCGGCACGAGCGTCACCGACAGGCCCGCCGCCGCGGCGATCGTGTACGTCTTCGTGAACGCGAGCGGGGAGAACAGCTTGCCTTCCTGTCCTTCGAGCGAAAACACCGGAACGAACGACAGCGTGATGATCAGCAGCGAGAAGAACAGCGCCGGCCCGACCTCCGCCGCCGACGTCGCGATGAGTTCCCACCGTTGCGCACCGGTCATCGGCACGTCCGGGTGCGCGTGCTCGTACGCCTCCAGGTGCTTGTGCGCGTTCTCGATCATCACGATGGCCGCGTCGATCATCGCGCCGATCGCGATCGCGATGCCGCCCAGCGACATCAGGTTCGCGTTCACGCCCTGGTAGCGCATCACGATGAAGGCGGCCAGCACGCCGAGCGGCAGCGACAGGATCGCGACGAACGCACTGCGCAAGTGGAACAGGAACACCACGCAGACGAGCCCCACGATGACGAACTCCTCGATGAGCTTGTCCTTCAGGTTGTCCACCGCGCGTTCGATGAGCTGCGAACGGTCGTAGGTCGTGACGACCTCGACGCCGGGCGGCAGCGAGCGCTTCAGGTCGGCGAGCCTGGCCTTCACCGCGTCGATGGTGGTCAGCGCGTTCTTGCCCGACCGCATGACGACGACGCCGCCGGCCACTTCGCCCTGCCCGTTCAGCTCCGCGATGCCGCGCCGCATCTCCGGGCCGATCTGGATGCGCGCGACGTCGCCGAGCAGCACCGGCGTGCCCGCGTCGTTCGTGCGCAGCACGATGTTCCGGAAGTCGTCGAGCGAGCGCAGATAGCCGGACGACCGCACCATGTACTCGGACTCCGCCAGCTCGACGACCGAGCCGCCGGATGCCTGGTTGGCCTTGCCGAGCGCGTCGGCCACCGTCGCCTGCGTGACGCCGTAGGCGCGCAGCTTGTCCGGATCCAGCACCACCTGGTACTGGCGAACCATGCCGCCGATGCTCGCCACTTCCGACACGTCCGGCACGGACTTCAGCTCGAACCTGAGAAACCAGTCGTTCAGTGCGCGCAGTTGCCCGAGATCGTGCCGACCGGTGCGATCGACGAGCGCGTACTCGTACACCCAGCCCACGCCGGTGGCGTCCGGTCCGAGCGACACCGTCGCACCTTGCGGCAGCCGGCTCTGCACCTGGTTCAGGTATTCGAGCACGCGCGAACGCGCCCAGTACTGGTCGGTCTTGTCGTCGAACAGCACATAGACGAACGCGTCGCCGAACGACGAGTACGCGCGGATCGTTTTCGCGCCGGGTACGCCGAGCAACGTCGTCGTCAGCGGATACGTGACCTGGTCCTCGATCACCTGCGGCGCCTTGCCCGGATACGACGCCTTGATGATGACCTGGGTATCCGACAGGTCCGGCAGCGCGTCGAGCGGCGTCTCCTTGAGCGAGTGGATACCCCACGCCGCGACGAGGACGGTCATGAGCAACACCATGAACCGGTTGCGAATGGACCAGCGTATGAGGTGCGCAATCATTGGCCACCTCCGACCGGTTCGACACCCGTCAACTGGTAGCCGTCATCTGTCTGCCTGAAGACGAAGTGCACCGTCTGTCCGGACTTCACGTCCGGAAAAGCATCGGGCGCCGGCTTGTTGAACGTCATCGTCATCGCGCCCCAACCAAGTGCAAGAACCGGTTGATGCGACAGCGTGATGTCCGCGGCAGTCACTTTCTCGACCTTGCCCGTGGTCTCGTAGGTCTGCGCGGCGGCAGCAGGCGCGGACGCCGGCGCGATTGCGGTTGCAGTTGCGCCAGTGACACCCTCCAGCTTCGGCAGAACGGACTTGAGGCTCGCTTCGGAATCGATCAGGAACTGGCCTGACGCGACGACCGTGTCGCCGTCGCGCAGCCCGCTCAGCACCTCGGTTTCGTCGCCGACATCGTTGCCGACCATCACCAACGCCGGCTGAAGGCGACCGTCGCCGTTCTTCACGATGACGACCGAGCGCTTGCCGGTCGTGATGACCGCTTCCGACGGCACCAGCAGCCGCGACACGGCCTTCTGCCCGCCGACGCGCACGCGCATCAGCATGCCCGGCGTCAGCTGAAGCGCGGCGTTGTCGATTTCCAGGCGCGCCTGAAGCGTGCGGCTCGTCGTGCTGATGCCCGGCAGGATCTCGCGAATTCGCCCGGTGAAATGCCGCGTCGGGTCGCCCGAGAACGTCGCGTCGACCGTCATGCCGGGTTTCGCATTCAGCGCAAGCGCTTCCGGAATCTCGACGATCAGCCAGAGCGTCGACAGGCCCGAGATTTTCGCGAGCGTCTGTCCCGGCGTGACCATTGCGCCATCCCGGACATTCAGTTCACTGACGACGCCCGCTTCGGGTGCGGTGAGCACAATGTGCGTTTGTGCTTTTCCGGTCCGGTCCAGCGCGCCGATCATGCCGTCGGGGATCGATAGCGCCCGCATCCGCGCACGCGATGCATCGAGCAGGCTCCCGTCCATGCCGCCACGCTTGAGCGCGAGGTACTCCTCCTGTGGCGCGAGCCAGTCCGGAACGAACAGCGACGCGATCGGGGCGCCTTTCGCGACGCGTTGCATGGGTGCGCTTGCATACAGCCGGTCGATATAGCCGGTCACGCGCGACTGTACGACGTCGGTGCGCGACTCATCGAACTGCGTCGTGCCGACGGCGTCAAATCCGCCCGCCGTGTCCTGCCGACGCACGGTCGCATAGCGAATGCCGAGATTCTGTTGCAGGCCCGGGTCGATCCGGATACCGGAGGAACCGCCGCCTTCATCCGCGTAGACGGGCTCCAGCTGCATGTCCATGAAAGGCGACTTGCCGGGCTTGTCGAAATGCTGGTTCGGCACCATCGGGTCGTGCCAGTACAGCACCTTCCTGCCGGTCTTGGGGTCGATCCTGTCGCCTGACGAAGCCGCGACGGCTGGCGCTGCCGCAGCGCTTGTCGCCGCGTTGCGCGTTCCCGCGAAGTATCCGGCGCCGAGCAGCACCGCACCGGCGAACAGTGCCAATGCCGCGCGCACCAGTGGTTTCCTGGTCATGTTGTTCTCCTTCACTGAGCGGCGGCCACCGTCGACGGCACGACCTGATATTCAAGCTGCGCCCAGGTCTGCGACACGTCGCGTTTGAGGTCGAGCACCTGCAGTCGGGCTTCCAGTTGCGCGCGGCGGGCCGCGAACGTGTCCGCGAGCGAGCCGCTACCCGCGCGATAGGCGGCATTCGCGAGCTGCACGCGCTGGTCCGCGGCGGGCAGCAACGACTGGCCCAGATTGGCGATGCGTTCACGCCCGCTCGCCAGGGTGGCGGATTGCGCGCGGATGTCGGCCTGAACCTGTCGCAGCGCGTCCTCGTACATCAGCCGCGCCTTCGTCGCGAGTTCCGCTTTCTCGGCGACGTCGCGGTTCTGACGGTTTTTCCGGTTCAGCGGCAACGGAATGGAGACGCCGACCGACACCATGTTCGAGTACGCCCCGCCGCGTTGCTGGTACGCGACCTCCCACGTCCAGTTCGGGCTGCGCTCGCTGTTGGCGACCGCGGTATCGGCTTCGGCCACCGCGATGTCGTCCGCTGCGGCCACGAGCGTCGGCTGCGACAGGCGCAGTTCATCCGGCGGGAGCGACGACACGAACGACTCGGGCGCCGGCGGTTCGCCGGTCACGTCGGACACGGGGACGGCCGTCCAGCGTGACAACCCGATGAGCGCGGTCTGGTAAGTCTGTTGCGCCTTGAGCACCTGGTCTTGCGTCTGCGCGAGCATCGCCTGCGCCTGCACGACGTCGGCCGCGCTCGCGCTGACGCCGCGATACGATGCCTTCGTCGCAGCCAGCTCGTGGCGCATGTGGTCGAGCAGCGACTGCTGCAGCGCGAGTGCCTGTTTCGCATACACGGCGTTCAGCCACGCGCTCGCGGTTTGCTGGCGCACGTTCGCGAGCTGCACGAGGTAGCCGGCGCGCTCACGCCCGACCATTTCGTCGGCGAGCGCCGAGCGCAGCCGCCGCTTGTCGCCGGATACCCATTCCTGTTCGATGCCGATGCGCCGCATCGTCATGAAGTCCTGACCGATCGTGAGCCGCTGCGACCCGTTCACCGGCAGGTTGTCGATGCCGGCCTTGAGCATCGGGTCAGGCAGCTGTCCTGCCTTGACCGCGGCCTCCGAGCTGGCACGCACGGACGCTTGCGCCGCCTGCATCGATGCGGAGTGGTCGCTCGCGGACTGCAGCGCAGCGTCGAGCGTGAAGGGGGCTTGCTGGGCGCGAGCGACGCCCGCGAATGCGAGCGCGACGAAAAGCGTACGCGCGCGCCAACGTGCACGCCGGCCGAGCGGCGCGCAAAAAGTGAATGACATGGTCTAACCCCAACGTCGGAACCCCATAGGGATTCCACGTCCTGGCAAAAGGACGAATCTCACCGCGGCAGCGGTGAACCTGTCGGATCGGGGTTAGATAAGGCGCGGAGGTCGCCACAACCCGTTCGGGTCGCGGACCGGAACGGACTGGACGTAATGGAAGACGACGGGTCGAGCGAGCGCCAGCGGACGGCTGACGTCGGCCCTGGCTGCCGGATGGTAGAGACTGCCGAACTGGCATTGGGCCGTTACCTTGCAGAACGCACCCTTGCCCTTGGCTTTATCGGTGGACGACGATTTCATCGAATCGCAACCGGCCATGTCGGCTGACATGCCGGTGTCCGCGCCCATGGTCATGGCCATCGGCTGCTGCATCGGACATTCACCGGTCAGGCCGCTGGCTGCCAGCCCGCTGAGGGGCAGCACCGCGCAAAGCAGCAAGACGAAGATGGTCCGAAGCAGTTTCATGCACGAAATTATAGCGCGGCTTTTCGAGTCATCGCGATGCGTATACGGTGTCCGACGAGCAGGCACACGTGGTTCTCACGATTGCAATCGGCGCGGCGAACGCTTACAACCGTATGGCAATCCGCTTCCGGAACATGCGCCGGTTTGCGCAGGCCGGCGCGAGTCATGCTCCGGCACAAAGGAACGACCGATGAAAAAACACGACACGCTCACGACCGAGACTTGGCACATGGACGATGCCACGGCCGGCACGTGGATACGCGCCGCGCATCTCGGCCGCCGCAGGAAGATCGGCAAAGGCGCGACGATCTACCGGCAAGGCGAGCTGGGTCAGACTTTCTACTTCCTGCTGTCGGGCCGCGTGCAGGTCTCCATCATCCAGAACGACGGCACCGAGTTCATTCTCGAAGTGATGGGCCGCTGGTCGATGTTCGGAGAAAGCCCGGCCGTCGACGGCTATCCGCGCATCGCGACCGCCGTGGCGGTCGAAGACTCGGAGCTGCTCGAGTTCGATATCCGGGTCATCACCGGCGCCATCCCGTCATGCCCGGAACTGGCGATTTCGCTGATGCGCGTGATCGCGCTCAAGCAGCGGATCCTGGCGTCGCGCATCCAGTATCTGGCGCTTCCGAAGCCGGAAATGCGGATCGGCGAACTGCTCGGACGCCTCTCCGACCTGTATGGAGAAAAGCACGAAGGCCGCACGCTCATCACGATCGCCCTGACGCACGAACAGATTGCGGCGATGACCGGGGCGACGCGCGTCACCGTCACCCGCGCGCTGAAGCGGTTGACGGACGTCGGCGCGATCGAGATCAAACAGCGCCGCATCTGGGTGATCGACCCCTCGAAACTTCTCGGCTGACTTGGTAAACGCATATACAGACTTCCGTCGTCGCGTTCAGTAGAGTCCGGTACATCGGCAATCCCGCCGCAAACCCGCTACGTCACGACAAGGAAAAGTCATGAGCAACATCGAACGATTGCGTCTCCCGGAAGACGACCCAACGTTTGGCGGCAACCGCGTTTTCGACCTGTTCCAGTATTCGCCCGCCGTCACGGCCAACGGCCTCGTGTTCATTGCCGGACAAGTCGGCCTGCGCGCCGACGGCTCGATTCCCGAGTCGCCGAACGAGCAGATCGACATGGCCTTCAAGCGGATCGAAGCCATCCTCGCGCATCTCGATCTTGATTTCTCGGACGTCGTCGAACTCGTGTCCTATCACGTCGATGTCGGTTCGCAACTGGCGGACTTCCGCGCAGTGAAGGAGCAGTACATCCGCTCGGACTTTCCTGCGTGGACGATTCTCGGTGTCGCGGCATTGGCTCGCCCCGAGTTCGCCGTCGAGATCAAGGTCGTCGCGGCAACACGCACGGCGTAGACGCGCCCCGCTTCAACGCCGGCCCCCGGGGACGGCGATCCACGGATCGGGTGTGTGCATCGTCGGACGGGCATTTGCGTGCAGTAACGAGCCCGTTCCTTGATGCAATGGCACGCCTGTATTTAGGACATCTGATATGAATACCCGAGTAAAAACGGACGGATTCGCATTCGTCGAATTCGTTTCGTCGAAGCCTGCCGAACTCGTCGAGCTTTTCGAGCGCCTCGGCTTTCGCGTGCGCGGCCGGTCCGCGCACGGCATGTACCTGATGACGCAACGCGCGGCGACGTTCGTCGTCAACGGCAATCCGAATTCGTTCGAGGCGCGGCACGGCGCATCGGTGCGAGCGATCGGCATTCGGGTCGACGACGCGCGCGCCGCGCAAGCCCAGGCGCTCGCCGGTGGCGCGCGCGCCGCATCGCCCGACAGTGAAGGCGCATTCGTCATCGATACCCCGACCATCCTGGGTATCGGGGAGAGTCTCGTGTATTTCGTCGACACGGATGTTCGCGAGGCATTCGACTTGCCGGTCGACGAACGCGACGTGCCGGCGGGCGACGCCAGCATCGTCGCCGTCGATCACACGTCGAACATCGTCCGCCCCGACAATCTCGACCGCTGGGCGGATTTCTACCGGGACAATTTCGGCTTTGCGGAAAGGCAGTACCTCGAAGTCAAGGGTCACATGTCCGGCATGCGCGCACGCTCGATGGTGAGTCCGTGCGGACGCGTGTCGATTCCGGTCGCGGCGGCCGCCCACGACAAGCCCGGCGTGCTCAACCAGAACGACGAGTTCATTCGCGATTACGGCGGCGAAGGCATCCAGCACATCGCGCTGCTGTCGTCGGACATCGAAGCGACGATCGACGCACTCACGCACGCCGGCATCGCGTTCATGGCAGCGCCTTCGCCGAACTACTACAGCGGCATCGACGCACGCCTTCCCGGCCACGGCCTCGATGTGGATCGCCTGGCGACGCGCGGCATTCTCGTCGATGGCAAAGGTCCGCAGCGCATCCTGCTGCAGCGCTTCACCAGGCGCCAGATCGGCCCCGTGTTCTTCGAGATCATCGAACGTCGCGGCGAAGACGGATTCGGCGAAGGCAATTTCAAGGCGCTGTTCGAATCGCAGGAGAAGGACCAGCAGGAACGCGGCGCCGTGCGGTAGCGGTCGACGGCGCCCGCCCCTTCCCCCGCGTTGCGCTCGCGCGCGCCGGGCCGCTTCCGGCCGGCCCGATCGCGCGGATGCAGGCGGTGGAGCGGGCACGGAAGCGGCACGCGCTAGCCCAGCAAGCCGTCCGCGGCGAGCACATGCCGAACCGACGGCCGCGCTCGCACGCGTTCGTACCATGCCCGCAGATGCGCGTACGCGCCGAGATCGATGTCCGCGTGGTAGACCGATCGCATCCACGCCGCCTTTCCCCATCCGGTCAATGCGAACAGATACGCGTCCGCGATGCTGAACGCATCGCCCATCACGAACGTCCGCCCGGCCAGTTGCCGGTCGATCCATGCATAGCGGCTGTCGAGCTTCGTGCGCGCCGGGTCGACATACTTGCCGGCCTGCACCGCGTAGAGCAGCGGAATGAAGCCCTTGTGGATCTCGGCCGTCAGGAAATTGAGCCATTCCAGCAACCGATAACGTTCGATCGTGCCGTGGGCCGGCGCCAGTTCCCTTTCCGGCCGCCGATCGGCGAGATACTGCGCGATGACGGGGCCTTCCCTCAGCAGCGTGCCGTCGTCCAGTTCCAGCAGCGGCACGTAACCGAGTTCGGCGACGTCGTAATAGCTTCGCCCGTCTTCGATCAGGTGCTTGCGCGCATCGACGTTGACGATCTGCGCGTCCAGTTCCAGTTCGCGCAGCACGATTCGAATGGCCTGCGAGCAGCTTCCGGGGGCGTGATAGAGCTTCATGACTTTCCTTGGGTTTCGAGGTCCGTTTTTCGATTCGTCGCGACGCGGGCGCTAATATTACGCATCGAAGCGCCAAAGAAAAGACGGCAGTAGTTTGTGCCGTAGTCACAAAAACATTACCGACCCAGCCTGAACGAATGAAAACGAGTGCGACCGGATGTTCCGTCGAAGAAGCGATGCGCCTGCTCGGCGGCCGCTGGCGGCTGCTGCTGGTGTCCTACCTGCTGGACGGACCGAAGCGCTTCAGCGACCTGCGCCGCGACGTGCCCGGCATCTCGCAGCGGATGCTGACGCTCGACCTGCGCGCGCTGGAAGATGCCGGACTGGTGCGACGCACCGTGCACCCGGAGGTGCCGGTCAAGGTCGAGTACGACCTGACCGAAGACGGCAACCGGATGAGACCTGTCGTCGAAGTCATGCGCGAGTTCGGTCTGTGGTTGAAGGCGCGCGATGCCGAAACGGCATGCGCGGATGGCTGATGACGATGGCGCGCACGACCGCCGGATAGCACAGCGTCCGGCGTCCTGCGGCGGCGGCGGCGGCGGCGGCGGCGGCGGCGGCGGCGGCGGCAACGCATCATCGGTCACGCACGTCTTCAACAGGATCGTCCGATCGCCGCACACGGCCATTCCCAAATATTGAAACGTCTTCATCCCATTTATAGGGATGCCTATCCAGATGTTGACGCTCGCGAGCCCACGGCTCTAACGTTCGCTCCACGACATCGCATGCCGCCGGGAACCGGACACCGTCCGGCTCCCGGCTGCGCATCAAAATATCTGGAGACGACAAGTGGCCAACCTCGCGTCACGCACACGCGTCGCGCCGCCGGAAGAACGGCACGCGCACACCGCCGCACCCGACGGCATCGCAACCACCGCAACCCGCTCGACAACCGCGCCGCCCACCCGTAAGCGGATGCTGATCCTCGCGCTGCTGTTCATCACCGTCGTGATCAACTATCTTGACCGCAGCAACCTGTCGATCGCCGCGCCCGAGCTGTTTCGCGAACTGAACATCGATGCCGTGCATGCGGGCCTCGTCTTCTCGGCGTTCGGCTGGACCTATGCGCTGATGCAGATTCCCGGCGGCTGGCTCGTCGACAAGGTGTCGCCGCGCGTGCTCTATGCGGCCGCGCTCGTGCTGTGGTCCGCCGCGACGCTGCTGCTCGGTCTCGCCGGCTCGTTCGTCGGCTTGATCGTGCTGCGGCTTGCGGTCGGCGCGCTCGAAGCGCCTGCATATCCGATCAACAATCGCGTCGTCACGACGTGGTTCCCGACCCGCGAACGCGCGACCGCGATCGGCTGCTACACGTCAGGACAGTTTGTCGGCCTCGCGTTCCTGACGCCGGTCCTCGCGTGGCTGCAAGTGCATCTCGGCTGGCACATGGTGTTCGTCGCGACGGGGCTCGCGGGCATCGCGTGGGCCGCGATCTGGTATGCGCTCTATCGCGAACCGCGCGCGATGCGCGGCGTCAACGCGGCGGAAATCGGCCTGATCCGCGACGGCGGCGGGCTCGTCGATCTCGACGACCGCATCTCTGCCCGCAGCGAACGTGCGACGTCGACGTGGCGCGACCTCGGCCTCGTGCTGAGCCAACGCAAGCTGTGGGGCGTCTATCTCGGCCAGTTCGCGCTCAATTCGACGCTGTGGTTCTTCCTGACGTGGTTCCCGACCTATCTCGTCAAGTACCGTGGAATGGACTTCATCAAGTCCGGCTTTCTCGCGTCGCTGCCGTTCCTCGCCGCGTTCGTCGGCGTGCTGTGTTCCGGCTTCCTGTCGGACTGGCTGATCCGCCGCGGCGCGTCGCAAGCGTTCGCGCGCAAACTTCCGATCATCTCGGGCCTGCTGATCTCGACCAGCATCATCGGCGCGAACTACGTGAGCTCGACCGGCTGGGTGATCGCGTTCATGACGATCGCGTTCTTCGGCAACGGCTTCGCGTCGATCACGTGGTCGCTCGTGTCGGGGCTTGCTCCTGCGCGCCTGATTGGCCTCACCGGCGGCATGTTCAACCTGATCGGCAACCTCGCCGCGATCGCGACGCCGATCGTGATCGGGCTGCTCGTCAATGGCGCGGACTTCTCGCGCGCGATCACGTATATCGCCGCGATGGCATTCGCCGGCAGCCTGTCCTACGTGCTGCTCGTCGGCAAGGTCGAGCGTATCGACGCGTAAGCGGCGCGGGCGGCGCACGCGTCCTCGCCTCATTGGTGCTTCGTTGTTACCTCGTTGATGCCTCGCCGCCGTGTAGCCGCCGTGTAGCCGCCTTGTGGCCGCCTTGTGGCCGCCTTGTGGCAGCCTTGTCGCCGCCTCGTTGCCGCCTCGTTGCCGCCTCGTCCCGATGTGCTGCCGCATTGCTTGCGGCGGCACATCGCCATCACCAGCCCACCCGCGTCAGAACCGCCGGAAACCGTCCCGCGCGAGATCGTGCGGATTCCCCGCGATGTAGTCGAGCGCGCAGCCGTCGGTATCGATTCCGACCGTCAGCAGCGTTTCCCAGCGCTCGGTATCGGGCATCGTCATGTCCGGGTGGAAGCACACCACCGCCTGGTCGCCGGCCGCGCCGCACATCGCTTCGGCGCGCGCGCGCACGTCGGCGCCCGTCATCCCCGTCACGACGTCGTTCAGGTGCGCGAAGCGTTCGCGCGTCGTCGAGCTGTCGGGCATGCATTCGCCGGCGCTCAGCGCGCGGTCGAGGAAGTGGTTCGTATGCAGCAGCCAGCCGTCCGGTCGCGGCACGACAATGCCGACGCCGGCCGGGCTCATCTCGATGCTCGCCGCGCGCGGATTCGCGTCGTGCCGCGAGAACACAGTCAGCACCGTCGACGCGCTCACGCGCGTGCTGCGCGCGAGCTCGATCGCTTCGCGCACGGTGGTCGCTTCTTCGAGAATCCGCCGCGCGATCGCATGCACCGGCACGCCGGCGCTGTCGTTGTCGCTGGCGTGATGCAGGATGTTGAAGTGCAGCCCGAGCCCTGCGCTGTTCACGCCGAGCTTCGCGAGCATCCCGAATTCGGAGAACAGCTTGACGGTATGTCCGCGCCGCGTCGCGAGCTTCAGCAGCAGCCCCTGCGGCGCGAGGCTGTCGTGCCAGTCCCAGGTCTGCAGCGTGCGCGGCGCGTGCGGGCCGGCCGGCGCGTAGACGGTCGTCGTGCATTCGCCTTCGGCGGACGCGGGCGCGGTCGCGAGAATCTCGGTACGCGCGTTCAGGCTCGCGAGCTGCCAGCGCGGCAGCGCGGCGCCGTCCGCGATCGCGTGGACTTCGTCTGCAAGGTCCGGACACCACGCGTCGAGCGATGCGAGGCTGCCTTCCCCGATCGTGCGAACGCGCCGCGGATCGATGCCGAGCTTCGGGAAAAAGTCGAGGTAGAGCGCGACCGTCTGCCGGATCTCGTCCGCAAAGCGTTCGCCGATCTGGCGGCCGCGCGCGCGTGGATCGGCGGTGTCGGTCACGAAGGTGTGCAACTTCACGTTTGAAACTCCTGTATTGAATGACGGTCGGGGTTGACGTCGTTTCGTGCCCGACCGGAGCATGCCGCGCGCGGCGCGGCGGTACGCGCCGATGCCGGCCGCCGGCCAGACGCAGGCCGGCATGCCGCCGCCGGCCGCGCCCGCACGCCGTCCGGCAACGGCGTCAGAACGATCAGAACGAGTAGATGAACTGCATGCCGGCGAGATCGTTGCTGCGCGAGTAGTCGCCGTTGCTCTTCAGGAACACCGGATGATTCGCCGCGTCGTGGCGATACTCGAGCTTCACGGTGATCTGCTGCGTCGGATAGAACAGCAGGTCCGCCGTGATCGCATAGCGCTGCGCGCCCTTGCACTCGGTGCCGTTGGTCGCCGAGCTCCGGAAGCACGCCGGATCGATGCCGAAGCCGCTCGTTCCGTTCACCGACGGGTTGCCGCCCGCGAGCCCGTACTGGATGTTGGTCCCGCCGCCGCCGTTCGCGGTGTCGTTCAGGTAGTCGAAGCGCAGCGTCGCGCCCATCCGGCCGACCCACGACGACGTCCACTTCGTATGCCCGAGCAGCGACATCCCGTACCACCGCGCGGTGCCGCCGTTCCACGCGCCCTTCTGCAGCTCGCCGTAGTCGACCTGCGCGTTGATCTGCGTCTTGTCGTGCGTGTACGTCATGTCGGCCTCGACGTACTTGTAGAGTCCGAACGGCGACGACGCATTGCACTGGTAGCCGTAGCCGCCCGCCTGCGCGCACGGCGAGAACAGCGTCTGCCGGCCGAGCATGCCGGAGATGCCGAAGTCGTACGCGGTCGACGTCGCGTTGTCGAAGCGCGCGGTGATCGTCGGCGTCCAGTTGGTCTTCGTCGTGTTGTTCGCCGCATTCGCGATCGCGCCGGCGGTGCGCAGCACTTCGTTGCCGACGACCACCTGCCAGAAGCGCGTCTGCGCGGCGTTCGAACCCTTGAGGCCGACGCCGATCAGGTTGCCGGGCTCGCTGAAGTCGTACAGCAGCCCGTGCGTGAGCGTCAGCATCTGGTTCGACGGCTGCACCTCGTAGCCGGCGAGGCTCGGCATCATCCCGACCTCGAACGTCTTCGTCGTGCTGAGCGGCACCGTCACCAGCGCCTGCGTGACGATGTTGTTGCCGACGCCGCCGTGCGCGTTGCTGAACACGTTGCCGAAGCCGCGGTTCGGCTGGATCACGATCTCGGCCGACGGCGCCATCGGGCCGACGCCGAAGGTCTTCTTGATGTCGAGATAGACGTCGCCGATCGTGCTGTTGTAGTAGTCGTACGCACCCGGATCGTGGTTCAGGAACTGGAACCCGGACGTGTGCTGCGCGCGGTTGTACACGTATAGCGGATCGACGTAGCCCGTGATGCTCAGGCCCGCGAGCGGCCCGGTCGTCGCCGCTTCCTGCAGCGTGTCGACCTTCAGCGACGCGTTCGCGATCTGCTCGCGCATCTGCTGCAGGTCGTCGTTCGAGAACGCGGGCGCTGCGTCTGACGCCGACGAGGAAGCGACGCCCGCCGCGGTGCTCACGGAGCCGATCTGTGCCGTGCCCGAACCGGCAGCGGCAGTCGTGCCCGCCGCCGGCGCCTTCGATGCGACGATGCTCGCGCGCAGTTCGTTCACCTGCTGCTGCAGCGCGGCGATCTGCGCCGCCATCGCCTTCATCCTGCTCGCGTCCGTGGTCTGCCGGGGTTCGTGCGCGAATGCCGACGCGGCTTCGAACGCGAGCACGCACAGCGCCGTCATGTGTCTGATTTTCATGTCGAGGTGGTCGTAGGGACGAGCGCGCCCCTGCCCGCCGCCGGGGGCGGCGGGGCACGCAAAGGAAGTTCGGGGAATCGGGCGGGCTTAGTCGGTCTTCAGCTTGGTCCAGAGACGGTTCTGGAGCCGCATCAGATCGGGGGGAATCGGCTTGCTGAGGCTCAGCTTGCGGATCACGTCGGCGGGCGGGAACACGGCCGGATCGCTCGTCACTTCGGCGCGCACGAGGCGCTTCGACGACGGCACCGCGGACGCATACGACGTGTCGTTGGTCAGGTTCGCGCTCTCCTTCTCGGACAGTACGAAGTTGACGAACTTGAGCGCGGCGTCAGGATGCGGCGCGTCCTTCGGGATCGCCATCATGTCGAACCACAGCGCGCTGCCTTCGCTCGGAATCACGTACTTGATGTGATACGGCTTGTGCGCGCCGGCCGCCGCGATGCGCGCCGAGTTCACGTCGCCCGACCAGCCGAGCGCGAGGCAGATGTCGCCGCCCGCGAGGTCGTTGATGTAGCTGCTCGAGTTGAACTGCGTGATGTACGGCCGGACGGTCTTCAGCAGCTCGTACGCGGCCTGGTAGTCAGCGGGGTTCGTCGTGTTCGGATCCTTCTTCATGTAGACGAACGCCATCCCGAACACGTCAACCGGCGAATCGAGCACCGAGATCCCGCAGTGCTTGAGCTTCTGCGCGTACTTCGGGTCGAACAGCAGCGACCAGCTGTCGGTCGGCGCGTCGTTGCCGAGCGCCGCCTTGACCTTCTCGACGTTCATCCCGAGCCCGTCGGTGCCCCACGTCCACGGAATGCCGAACTGGTTGCCCGGATCGTCCTTCGCGAGCGCCTTCATGATCTCCGGATCGAGCAGCCCGTAGTTCGGCACCTGGCTCTTGTCGATCTTGCGGAAGATGCCCGCCTGAATCTGGCGCGCCCAGAAGATGTCGGACGGCACGACGACGTCGTAGCCCGACGTGCCCGACAGCAGCTTCGCCTGCAGCGTCTCGTTCGAGTCGAACTCCTGGTAGACGACCTTGATGCCCGTCGCCTTCTCGAAGTTCGCGACCGTGTCCTTGCCGATCGAGTTGCCCCAGTTGTACACGTTGACGACCTGGTCGGCCGCCCGCGCGGCCGGCGCGCCGAACCATGCGACACCGCCGAGCGCGAGCGCCGCGCATGCGGTCTTCAGTTGCTTCTTCCAATCCCCTGCCATTTCGGGTTTCCTCCGTGGATGTCATCGGCCGCTCGTGGCGAACGGCACGTTGTTTCGGTCTGGAAAATTTAGCCAGAGGAAATCGGCCGGTCTGCCCTGCCAATAGGGGGACACGCCGCAGAATCGGCGCCGCATGCCCAAGCGCGATGCACGGACACACGGAAAAACAGAAAGGAACACGAAAGAATGGGTCATGATGCCGTCAGGCTGCCACGTGCGCAGCCGCCGTGATATCGGCAATAGCGACAATAGCTGCCTGCTCGGCAAACGCCGCGCCGACGTGCGTGACGCCACCGTCCATCATCGTCAGCGCGACGTCGATGCGGCCGATGTCGTACTGGCCGACTTCGAACAGGTCGTTCTCGAGCACGACGAGGTCCGCGCGCTTGCCGACCGTCAGCGAGCCGATCTCGTGCTCCATCCCGAGCTGGTAAGCACCGTGGATCGTATAGGCGGCGATCAGCTGCGGGATGCTGAGACGCTCGGCGATGTCCGGGAACACCGGCGCGTGCGGCTCGCCCGCGAGCTGCCGCGTGTGGCCCGACTCGATATGCTCGAGCGGCTTGTGCTGGCAGCGGCACTGGCACGCGAGGCCGTCCATGCCGATCGACACCGTCACGCCTTCGTCGAGGAACGTGCGGAACTTGTACATGTTGCTCCAGCGTTCATGGCCGTAATGGTCGCGCAGCTGCTCCGTATACGCGTCGACCACGCCCCACTGGAGTTGCGTGTTCGCCATCACGCCTGCGCGGCGGAAGCGCGGGATGTCGTCCGGATGCGTGAGGAACGCGTGCGTGATCACATGGCGGCGGTCGCGCGGCGGGTTCGACCGGTTGACCTGCTCGAAGCCGTCGAGCGCCATCCGCACGGCCGCGTCGCCGACGCAATGCACCATCACGTTCGCATTCGCGCGATCGGCTTCGACGAGATAGCGGTTGAACGTGGCGGCCGGCATCGTCGGCGCGCCGCAGGTGTCGGGGCGGTCCGCGTACGGTTCGAGCAGGTACGCGGTGTGGTTCGCCTCGGTGCCGTCGAGGAACAGCTTCAGCGCGCGCGCCTTCACGAGCGGCGAGTCGTATTGCGCGCGATACCGGACGAGCGTGCCGACCGGATCGTCGATCTCGCCGATCACCGCGACGCTGCCGACCACGCGCAGCTTCAGGTCGCCCGCGCGCTCCATCGTCTGCAGCGTCTCGAACAGCAGCGACTGGTCGCCGCTCGCGTCGAAGAAGCCCGCGTCGAACACCGTCGTCACCCCGGCCGCGCAGAGCTTGTTCTGCCACGGCGGAATCGACTTCAGGTACAGGTCGATGCCGGTCGGCAGCAGGCCGGCCGCGCTCAGGCGCTGCATCAGCAGCGAATACGCGGCGCCGTCGACGACGAGGCCGGTCGGCTCGCCCGTGACGGGATCCTTGTCGAACCAGCTCGCGCCCTCCTGCACGGGCGGCGTCGACGCATCGATGCCGGCAATCTCCAGCGCCTTCGAGTTCACCCACATCGAATGGAAATCGGTGGACAGCAGGCATACCGGGCGATCCGCGCAGATCGCATCGAGCGTTTCCTTGCGCAGCATCGCGGGCGGAATCGTCGCCTGGATCCAGCCCATCCCGGTGATCGCCGGCTCGTCCGGATGCGACGCGACGTAGTCGCGCAGCGCGGCGAGCACCTGCTGCGGATCCTCGTAGTTCACGAACGCCTGGTACGCGAACGCGGTCGTCTCGAAGTGCCAGTGCGACTCGACGAAGCCCGGCAGCACGAGCCTGCCGCCCGCGTCGACGACTTTCGTATTCTCGCCGACATGCGCCTGCACGGCCGCCGTATCGCCGACGAACACGATCCGCCCGTCGCGCACGGCGATCGCCTGCGCCCACGGCCGGTGCGCATCGACGGTGTAGATCTTCGCGTTGGTCAGGACGACATCCGCGTGCGCCGCGGTGCCGCCAGTGGATTGAATCTGCATGCCGGGTCCCTTTCTGTACAGAGGTATCGAGGTGTCGAAGTTTCGAAGTGCTTTCGACTATAGACAGACGAATGCGACGGGTCTGCCCCCCCAATGCAGGGGCTCGCCGCGATTTCATGCGCCCCCTCTGCCAGCAGCGACAAGCGTATTCGCAGCGTCACGCGCCGCGCGAGTGGCCGCTCTCTCGTGACAACGCATGCGCGTTCCATAGGTAAACAGCTTCTGGCCGCAGCGACACGGCCGTATCCGGTAAATTCCCGGCTGACGCGCACGCGCGACTCGCGTAATGTCACCCCGTTTTCCGTCCGTCTGCCCTCGACCATGCGACTCCTCCAACCCGACCCGGCCGGCTCCGGCCAGTACCTGATCGGCATCCGTCCCGACATGCTCGGCGCCACGATCCAGTCGGTCGGCACGACCGGCTTCGTCGGCGCGGTCGCCGCGTTCGTCAACGACAGCATCGCCGCGGACGCCGTGCATCTCGAGCGCTGGCGCGCGAGCACGGACAGCGCATCGGGCTTTCTCGTCGAATGGCTCGGAAGCGGCAGCGGCAGTACGCGCTACGTGGCGGACACGCTGCGCGTGATGGACCTCTACTACCAGGACTACTGCCACGCCGATCCGCTGTTCGCGCCGCTGCGCGGCAAGGCCGGCACGCTGCTCGTGCAGCGCCATATCGACGGCCTCGCGGAAAGCGATTTCCGCCGCCGGATCTTCGACGAACCGGGCATCGCGCAGGAATGCGTGCTCGTGCACGGCAACGCGCACGTCCAGTACGCGCTCGGGCTCGCGCGCGTCGGCGGGCAGGCTGCGTTCAGCACCGACGAGCTGTTTCACCTCCGGCAGATGGTCGGCCTGCTGTTCCCGATGTTCGAGCTGCACGCGCGCACGTGCGCGGCGCGCCGGATTGCGTCGGTGTCGACGACTGCCGCATCGCATGCGGGTTTCGATGCGCGGCTCGAGCGGCAGGGCGTGCGGCTGTCGCGCCGCGAACACGACATCTGCCAGCTGCTGCTGTGCGGGCGCTCGGTGCCCGAAGCGGCGCAACAGCTCGATGTGAAGCTGTCGACCGCCGAGTCGTATGTGAAGCGCGCGTTCGCGAAGCTCGGCGTGCGCACGCGCCGCGAGCTGTTCGACTGGGTGCTGGTCGACGGCTGACGGGCGGCGGGCGCACGCGCAACGCGCCGCGCTGCGTAGCAGCCCTCCGCTGCAGCCCTTTGTTCGAGCCCTTCGCTGCTGCCCTTCGTCGCAGCTTTTCGTTGCAGCCTTTCGTCGCAGCCTTTCGTTGCAGCCTTTCGTTGCAGCCTTCGTCGCAGCCCTTCGTTGCAGCCTTCGTCGCAGCCCTTCGTTGCAGCCTTCGTCGCAGCCCTTCGTCGCAGCCTTCGTTGCCGCACTACGCGGCTTGCAGCACCGCCTTGATATTGAACGCGCGCAGCAGGTCCTCGCAGAACGCGTCGACGATCGGCTTGTCGGTCGCGCTGCGCTTCATCGCGAGATGCAGCGGCACGTCGAAGCCGAACGTGTCGCGGCCGACCGCCCGCACGAGGCCGCGCTGCTCGAACGGCTCCGCATGATGCGCGGGCAGGTAGCCGAGATGCCCGCCCGACAGGATCAGGATCGTCGCCGCCTCGATGCTGTCCGCGCTCGCGGTCACGTGCCGCTCGGGCAGCGGGCATTGCTCCTCCGGCACCGGGTAGGTGCGCCACACCCAGTCGTACGCCTGCAGGTCGTCGGCCGTGACCGGACGCGACGCGTGAAACAGCGGATGCCCGCGCCCGCAGTAGATCACCTGTCGTTCGGTGAAGAGGGGCGTGTACAGGAGCCCCGGCACGCGATGCCAGAAATAGCCGATCGCGAGATCGAGCTGGTTGTTGACGAGGCTTTCCTCGAGCTCCTGCGGCGACGCGACCTTCATCGCGAAGCGCACGGCCTGGTCGCGCTTGCGGAACGCGCCGATCGCCTCCGCGACGCGCGCGTTCTCGACGAGCGGCGCCTGGCCGATCAGGCCGATCGACAACGTGCCGACCAGCTTGCGGTCGATGTCGCGCACGCGCGCGACGAACTCGGACGTCGCCGTCACGAGCGTGCGCGCGGTCGCCGCGAAGCGCTCGCCCTTCGACGTCAGGCGAAAGCCGCCGCGTCCGCGCTCGCAGAGCTTGAAGCCGACGCGCGCCTCGAGCGCGGAGAGCTGCGTGCTGATCGTCGACTGCCGCACGCCGAGCGACGCTTCGGCGGCGGTAATGCCGCGTGCGTCGACGACGGCGAGAAACACCCGGATGAGCCGGAGATCGAGATCGGTCGTATTCGAGAACATGCTGACTGCCACTGCGCATCCGCGCGTTTGCGGGCCCGGCGCGCTTGCTGCGCGCACCGCCGGCTGCCGCCGCCGATGAAACCGTTCGGCCGCGCGCCGCCATCGGCATCGGCGCGCGCCGCATCCGTCATTCAGGTGTTGCCGCGAGCGCGGGGGCGACGCCGAACGCCGCGGGCCGCAGCCGCCCGTAGCAGAGGAACGCGAGCGCGCCCCGCGCGCCCCATGCGGCGCTGAGCGCCGGGAACACGTATGCGAGCAGCAGCATGCTCCACAGCACCTGCCCCATCAGCATCGTGCCGAGGTTGCGCTCCGGCGCGCGCGAGTACGACAGGTAGCGCAGCGCGATGCCGTTCAGGCTGCCCGAGCCGACCTACTCTCGCTGCCCGTCGTGCGGGCAGTCTCCTCCATCTTCTCTCGCGGCGGCCCGGCCCAGGCCACCGCACGCATTACATCGGGAAACCCATCCCCTTGATGCCGTTGATCCACGCGCGCTTCCAGCCGCCTTCTTCATCCGCGCCGTCGAACGCATGGAACGTGATCTTCGCGGCGACCCAGCGCATCGGCTCGGGCGGGATGTAGCTCGGGCTCTGGTTCGCGATGTCGAGCTTGCGTTCGGGGCTGTCGCGATCGAACAGGATGTTGAGCCCCATGAACGCGCCGAACCGGCTCGCGGCGACGCCGAACCCCGTGTAGCCGGCGACGAACACCGCCTTGCCGCCGAGATAGCGCTTCGCGAACACCGAGCCGCGCGAGCAGTAGTCGATCGGGCCGCCCCACGCGTGCGAGAAGCGCACGTCGCTCAATTGCGGGAACGTGCGGTAGAACGCCTGCGCGAGCCGGTGGTAGGTGTCGCGCTGGCCATCCTGGTGCGGATCCGGATGACCGTCGAAGTGATAGCTGACGAGACCGCCGAAGATGATGTTGTTGCGCTTCGTCAGGCGGAAATAGTTGAGCTGCGTGCGCGTGTCGTAGATGCCCTGGCGGTTCTTCCAGCCGATCCGCGCGAGCTGCTCGCCGGTGAGCGGCTCGGTCGCGAGCACGTGGTCGCGCACCTGCATCACGCGGCGGTTGATGTCGGGAATCCCGACCTTCGCGGTGCCGCTGCCGAACACGACGCGCGGCGCGCGCACGCTGCCCTTCGGCGTCGTCACGCGCACGGTGTCGCCTTCGTCGGTGACCGTCGTGAGCGGCGTGTGCTCGTAGAGCCGCACGCCGAGCGACAGCGCCGCGCGCTTCAGCCCCCACGCGAGCTTCGCCGGATGCACGATGCCGCTGCGGTTGCGCGACCACAGCGCGCCCGCGAACAGCGGCGAATCGAGCTGCGCGCGCGTCTCGTCGCCGTTCAGCAGCACGACGTCGTGTCCGTATTGGCGGTGCAGGTCGTAGTCGCCGCGCAGGTGCGCGACGTGGTCGGGGTCGACCGCGACCGTCATCTCGCCGTTCCATTCGATGTCGGCATCGATGTCGTAGCGCTTCAGCGTCTCCTCGAAGCCGTCGAGATTGTGATGACCGAATTCCTCGAGCTGCGCGATGTCGTTCGGAAACACGCGCACCGCGTTCGGCAGGCCATGCATCACCGACGTCGAGATGATGCCGCCCGCGCGGCCCGACGCGCCGTGCGCGACCTTGCCCGCTTCGATCAGCACCACGTTCAGGTGCGGCATCTGCTCCTTCGCCTGCACCGCCGACCACAGCCCCGTGAAGCCGCCGCCAATGATCAGCAGGTCGGCCGTCGTGTCGCCGACGAGTTCCGGCTCGGCCGCCGGCGCGGCCGGGTTGTCGAGCCAGTACGGGAACAGCTTCGTGTCGGCGAGCGCCTTTTCGACGCTCAATGCGACCGGCGCACCACGCGTCGCGCGGGCCGGTGCCGTCTGTTTCGCTTCCTGCACTTCCATTTTCATGATCTCAACCATCACACATTGCATCCCGGCGCCTGCACTGCGGGATGCGTCGATACGCAGCATCGACGCATCCCGCACCGCATGAACGGGCGAGTCCTGCCGGGCGCGGCACGACAGACTTCGCTTGCAAAGGATCGAATGCGCAACCGTCGCCGGGCGCGCGTCACACGGACGACATCACCGCGGCGGCGATCGCGGGCATCACGCCTTTTCGAGCAGCACGTAGAACTTCTTCGCGTCCTCGATCGTTTCCCAGCGGCCCGCGAAACCGGCCGGCAGCAGGTAGCCCTGGCCCGGCGCGAATTCCTTGCGGTTACCCTCGACGTCGGTCAGCGCGATCCGGCCCTCGACGAGCCACACGGCTTCGTCGGCGGCGGTCTCCGGGAAGTCCACCGAGCCGACCTTGCCTTCCCACCAGCCGATGATGTAGTTGCCGCTCTTGCCTTCCGCCGCGCGCCAGTCGCTTTCGTCCATGCCGAAGTCCAGCTTCGTGAATTCGCCCACGTTCGCGCCGAGCGGCAGGATGTCCTTGATCAATTTAGTCATCTGAATCTTTCGTCTCGTGATTGAAGAAGCAGAGACAAAGTTACGCATTTGCGCTGCCCCGGTATGCCCCCCTTCAGGGGGGACAAGCGGCGTTTTCCGGATCGGGCGGTGCATGGCGGTATTTCCCCTGACAGACGCGTGCCGTCGCGAACGCTACAATCCCCGGGCTTTTCACCCCGGGGAACCGCATGCTGCTCAACGTGAACCCCTTTCATCGCGACAACGACACCTGCAACGTGTCGTTCAAGTCGTTGGGCGACCTGATCGAAACCGTCGGCACGCCGCATTTCGTGCCGCGGCTGACCCAGTTGCTGAACCAGGTGATTCCGCTCGCCGTCGCGCACGTCGAGCGCTCGCGCGTCGACGTGTCGATGCCGACCGGCTACCGCTGCGAATGGATCGGCAGCAGCGGCATCGGCACTGAATCGGCAGAGATCTCGGACGTGATGACGCTCTACTACGAGCGCTTCCTCGACAGCGACCCGCTGTTCGCGGACCTGCGCGGCAAGACGGGCACGCTGCTCGTCGTGCGCGACATCGCGGCGATCCCGCCCGGCGAATTCCGTCAGCGCCTGTTCGACGACGTGCGGATCGCACACGAATGCGTGCTCGCGCGCGGCACCCGCTACTCGCAGCATTCGATCGCGATCGAGCGCGGACGCGACCAGCCGCCGTTCACGCTGGCCGAGATGAACCGCTTTCGCAGCGTCAGCGACTTCCTGTTCCCGCTGCTCGAGCTGCATGCATCGACCACCGCCGCGCGGCGCGTCGCCCATCCGATGCCGGATACCCATCCGCTCGCGCTGTTCGACGCGCGGCTCGCGGCCGACGGGATCCACCTGTCGAAGCGCGAATACGAAACCTGCAAGCACCTGCTGTCCGGCAAGACCGTGCCCGAGGCGGCCGGCATCCTCGGCGTGCGCGTTGCGTCGGCCGAGTCGTATGTGAAGCGCGCATTCGCGAAGCTCGGCGTGCGCACGAAGCGCGAACTCGCCGCATGGGGCAGCGCCGCGCCGGGCCCGGTCGCAATCGACCCGATCGTGGGCGCGTCGATCACGGGCTGAGCCGCGCCGTCGGCCGCAGCGGCGCAGCACATCGCCGCGCATCGCCACGGCAAGCCACGGCAAGCCGCGACCAGCCGCACCAAGGCGCCGGACGAATCCCGCCGCGGGCCGGATCGGCAGACGGTCGCGACGCATCGGCTTGCATCGAGACCCGTCGATGTAAACGTTGCGACTTCAAAATCTTCGCGCGCGGGTTCTCCTCTACCATCGGCCGATCGCTTTTCACCAGACAGAGGAGACGGCCCCGATGCACCGCGAATTCAATCAGCCGATGGGCGGCAACGAGATGCCGCGCTTCGGCGGCATCGCCACGATGATGCGCCTGCCGCAGGCCACGACGACCGACGGGCTCGACGTCTGCTTCGTCGGCGTGCCGCTCGATCTCGGCACGTCGAACCGCTCCGGCTCGCGCTTCGGCCCGCGCCAGATCCGGTCGGAGTCCGTGCTGCTGCGCCCGTACAACATGGCGACGCGCGCTGCGCCGTTCGATTCGCTGCAGGTGGCCGACATCGGCGACGTCGCGACCAACCCGTACGACCTGAAGGACTCGGTGCGCCGCATCGAGGAGGCCTACGACGCGATCGTCGCGAACGGCTGCCGGCCGATCACGCTCGGCGGCGACCACACGATCGCGTGGCCGATCCTGCGCGCGCTGCACCGCAAGTACGGCAAGGTCGCCGTCGTGCACGTCGATGCGCACGCGGACGTGAACGACACGATGTTCGGCGAGAAGATCGCGCACGGCACACCGTTCCGCCGCGCGGTGGAGGACGGCCTGCTTCAGTGCGACAAGGTCACGCAGATCGGCCTGCGCGGCACTGGCTATCACGCGGACGATTTCGACTGGTGCCGCCAGCAGGGCTTCACCGTCGTGCAGGCGGAAGAATGCTGGAACACGTCGCTCGCGCCGCTGATGGCGCAGGTGCGCGAGCGCGTCGGCGATACGCCCGTCTATCTGAGCTTCGACATCGACGGCCTCGATCCGTCGTTCGCGCCGGGCACCGGCACGCCGGAAGTCGGCGGGCTGACCGTGCAGCAGGGCCTCGAGATCGTGCGCGGCATGAAGGGCCTCAATATCGTCGGCGCGGATCTCGTCGAAGTGTCGCCGCCTTACGACCCGGTCGGCACGACCGCGCTCGTCGGCGCGAACCTCGCGTTCGAGATGCTCTGCGTGATGCCGGGCGTCGCCTACCGTTGAACCCGACCGACAGGATCACACTCATGTCCACCGCACCGCTTTCACACGCCGCCGACACGACGCTCGTGCTGCCGGCCGCCCGCGTCGCCGGCCGGCACGTGCATGCGCACGCCGGCCACGTCGGCGCGCCACTTCACGACGCGTCGACCGGCGCCACGATCGGCTGGCAGGAATTCGCGTCCGTCGCGCAGGTCGACAGCGCGGTACGCGCCGCGCGCGACGCGTTCGCCGGCTGGCGCGACACGCCGCCCGCCGCGCGCGGCAAGATCCTCGCGAAGATCGCCGAACTGGTCGAAGCCGACCGCGCGCGACTCGCGGCGCTGCAGATGCAGGTCAGCGGCAAGCCGCCGTTCGAGGCCGACGCCGATGTCGGCGACGTCGCCGCGACGTTCGCGTACTACGCGGCGCTGTGCGACGACGCGGCGGCGTTCGCGGCCGAACCCGTCGCGCTGCCGAGCGACACGGTCACGGCCGAGCGCTTCCACGATCCGGTCGGCGTCGCCGCGCTGATCGTGCCGTGGAACTTCCCGATGGTCACGACCGCATGGAAGCTCGCGCCGGCGCTCGCAGCCGGCTGCACGGTCGTGCTCAAGCCGTCGGAGCTGACGTCGCTCGCCGAACATGCGCTGATCGACATCGTCGCCGAGGCCGGCGTGCCGGACGGCGTGGTGAACATCGTGAACGGCGGCGCCGACGTCGGCGCGGCGCTGACCGCGCATCCGCTGATCGACAAGATCTCGTTTACCGGCAGCACCGCCGCCGGCAAGAAGGTGATGCGCACCGCGGCCGACGAGATGAAGCGCGTGACGCTCGAGCTCGGCGGCAAGTCGGCACTGATCGTGCGCGACGACGCCGATCTCGATGTCGCCGTCCCGCTCGCCGTGGCCGGCGCGTTCACGAACGCGGGCCAGATGTGTTCGGCCACCGCGCGCATTCTCGTGCACGACAGCCTGTATCGGAGCTTCATGGCCGCGTTCGAGACGGCGGTGCGCGCGCTCGTCGTCGCGCCGCCGGACACGGCGCAGGTCGCGATGGGGCCGCTGATCTCGGCCGCGCAGCGCACGCGCGTCGAGGCGCTGCTGCAGCAAGGCATCGACAGCGGTGCGCAGGTGGCGTTCAGCGGCCGCGTCGTGGATGCGGGCGGCGACGGCTACTTCATGGCCCCCGTCGTGATCGCCGAGCCGGCCGCCGACAACGTGCTGTGGACCGATGAAGTGTTCGGCCCGGTCGCGAGCGTGAAATCGTTCCGCACCGACGACGAGGCGATCGCGCTCGCGAACGACACGCGCTACGGGCTCGTCGCGACCGTCGTCACGCGCGATGCGGAGATCGCGAAGCAATTCCAGGCGCGCGTACGCGCGGGGCTCGTGTGGATCAACGCGCCGCAGCTCATCTATCCGCACGTGTGCTGGGGCGGGTTCGGGCTCAGCGGGATCGGGCGCGAGCTCGGCATGGCCGGGCTGCGCAGCTATCAGGAGTTGCGCCACGCGATGCGGGCGATCGGTTGATCGTCGGCTTCGCGCAGCAAGCCGCCAGCGGCGCCGCGCGTGACAGCGCGGCGCCGACGCGCATCATGCTGACGGGGTACGACCTCCATAACGAGACGGCAGAAAAAGCCTGGAGGCAGCCCGTTCGGGCCCGCTTGTTCGAGCATTTCCTTGACAAAACACCGCACATCGCGTATGGTCGGCAGCCAAAGCATCCAAGACGCACGATTGCTCATCCTTTGCCGCCACTCGCGGCTCTCGTTGGTCTCTCCTTCTTGATTCTTCATTCGCCCTTTTTTCGAGGGCGTGTCTCTTATTTGTCTGTTTAAGGAATATCTAGTGGAAACCGGTACCGTCAAGTGGTTCAACGACACCAAGGGCTTTGGCTTCATTACGCCGGACAAGGGCGGTGACGACCTGTTCGCACACTTCTCCGAAGTGCGCGGCACGGGCTTCAAGACGCTCGCCGAAGGCCAGAAGGTCAGCTACGAAACGAAGCGCGGCCCGAAAGGTCTCCAGGCTTCGAACATTACGCCGCTGTAACGTTTCCGGATCGCGCCCGCCCCGCCCGGGGCGGCGCGATTCTCTCGCCTCGAACCGTGGCAGTCATACGCCACGCGTGCCCGCTTTCTTTTCTTGCATCCATGCTTTCCTGCCCCGCAGGCTGAAGGCGTGGTGTCAATGGCTCAGCCGGTGTTTGTTGCTTGTTCGACATCAGGTTCCTGCCGACAGGCTGCGAACCACGCGCACGCATCGCGCACGTCGATCGGGCATGCATCCCGGAAAACCTGAAGCCGTATCGGATCGCCAGGTTACGGTGCCCTGAGTGCGTCGTTGCTTGCTGGCCCGGGTTGTTCGCGCAGATCCGCATGCGTCACATGTGTGAAATGCGCCGGACATCCACAAGTTGCAACATCACCCCGCGTAGAAGCGATGCAGTGATCGGCGGCATGTGCCGACAGCCTGCATTGACGCGGCATTACGCTCACTGGAGGAATTGATTTGGCAAAGGAAGAGTTGCTGGAACTCGACGGGGTCGTCGACGAAGTGCTGCCGGACAGCAAATACCGTGTCACGCTCGAGAACGGCGTGGTGGTGAACGCCTACGCATCGGGCCGCATGCGCAAGAATCACATTCGCATTCTCGCGGGTGACCGCGTCACGCTGGAGTTGTCGGTCTACGATCTGTCGAAAGGACGCATCAACTTCCGGCACAAGGACGAGCGTGCCACTGGCGGGATGCCGCGCACCGCCATGCGCCGCCGTTAAGCGTACGCGGAACGTACGCCAGAAGGTCGTCGCCCGCGATGATCGCAGACGGCGCCTGCGTGGCGAGCGCCGCCAAAGCCGCGACCCGTCCTCGCGGCTTTGGCGGCGCGAGTTGCTGCATCGGGTAGCGCGCCAATGCGTACGAACGACGACGAATATCAATCCGCTCCGCGACGCGGCGTGCCGTGACGCGCGAGAAAGCGATCGAGCTGGCCCGCAAATGCCTTGCCGTCGCGCGCGCTGAAGGGTGGCGGACCACCCGTATCGATGCCGGCACTGCGCAGTTGATCCATCATGTCGCGCACCGACAGTCGTTCCTTGATGTTTTCTCGTGAAAACCAGCTTCCGCGCGGATCGAGCACATGTGCGCCCTTGTCGAGTACCGCGGCGGCGAGCGGGATGTCGGCGGTAATCACGAGATCGCCTGACTCGGCCAGCTCGACGATGCGCGCATCTGCCACGTCGAAACCCGCCGGCACCTGGATCGACCGGATGAACGGGGACGGCGGCGTACGCAAATATTGGTTCGCAACCAGCGTCACCGGTATTTCGGCACGACGTGCGGCCCGAAACAGGATGTCCTTGATGACGGCGGGACAGGCGTCTGCGTCGACCAGTACTTGCATGAAGGCAATTCCGCTGCGTTAAAAGACGATCATATACCAGCGGCGTCGGCGGTCTTGCCGCGGCTCAGGACGACACTACCGAAAGCCGCCGCGCGGATTCGCGCGCGAAGGTCCGCCAGTGCGCGTCATCCCGCTTTCGCCGGCACTCAGAGTTCTTTCACCATGAACACGCGCGCGGCCCCGGATGGCTCGCACGGCACTTCGCCGAACACGCGATAGCCGTGCTTCTCGTAGAACGCGGGCGCCTGGAACGAGATCGTGTAGAGCACGGCGCGCGCGCAACCGCGCTGCTTCGCCTCCGCTTCGGCCGCATGCAGCAGCCGGCTGCCGAGACCGTCCTTGCGCAGCGATTCGGGCACGTACAGCAGATCGACGAAGAACAGCCCCAGCGACGTGCGACCGACCAGCCCGCCCAGCACTTCCCCGGTCTTCGGGTCGGTCACGTAGACGTCGAGCGCCGTGTTGTCGGGCTGGTTGGTAATCGCGTTGTTGTAGTCGTTGAGCTTGCTGCTGATGAGGTCTCGGGCGGTCGGCTGCCCGACGGCGGTCAGCCGGATTTCGATGTCGGAATGAGCGGTCATGTAAGTGCGCAAGTAAACGACAGATTGCCGGGCCGTCGGGCCCGCCTTTGTTCAGCCCGGCTATTCTGCCATGCCAGTCCGCTCAGAACTTTTGATCGATACCGACCGAGACGCCGAGCTGACTGTGGCCTGGTTGACCGACGGACGCGTAACTGTTCACGCCGAGCGAACTGCGTCCTTCGTTCCGCGCGGTGCCGATGCTCGCATAAAGTAACGTGCGCTTGTTCAGGCAGGCGGAGCCGGCCGCTGTCAGTGTCCGGCCCGGCAGATCGACAGGCCGAGCTACGAAGGGCCGCGACGCGCCGTCGACGAGGTGACAACTGCCGATCAATCGGACACGCCGACGCCGGCGCACCTACCGCGACACCAACGCGCGTGGCGTGGCTGCGCCGAGCAGGTAATGGATCGCCGCGACAGAGGCGACGTTGACGGCCAGACAGGGCAGCCCCAGATTGATGCCGCCGAGCTGGAACTTGCCGAGATACAACATCAGCGCGAGGCCTTGTCCGACAAGCATGCCTGCCGTCACTGCCAGCGGCCGGATGCGCAGCGAGAACAGCACCGCGATCAAGCCCGGGAAGAACTGGGCGACGCCGTAGTACGTGACGTTGATCAGCGTCAGCATCAGGGTGGGCATCGCAGACGTCATCACGATCGACACCGCGAGATAGACGACGATGACGATCTTCGCCGCGCCGGTCTGCCGCTGTGCCGGAAGCGAAGGCAGCAGGTTGCGGCTCACGATCGGCCCGATTGCGAGACACATGCTGGTCAGCACGAGCAAGCCGGAGAGCGCGGCGGCAGCCGCAACGAGCCCGATAAGCCACGACGGCAGCAGCGCATTCGCCGCGACGAAGAATGCCTCGTTCGGCGAGCGCAGGTGTACGTTCTGGCTGATCGCGTAATACGCGGCGATGACGAGGAACGGATACATCAGCATGTAGAGCGGCATCGCGATCTGCGAGCGCCGGATCGTGTCGGCGCTTTTCGCGGTGAAGAACATCTGCACGCCGAATGGCATCGCGAGGAAGCCGAGCGACTGCAGCATGATCGTGCTCATCGCGAAGCGCAGTTGTTCTGCGTTCATCTGGTTGCCGACGCGCAGGCTTGCCGCGTGGAAAATCCCCTTGACGCCGACGTGTCCGGCCACTGCCAGGCCCGTTGCCACGATCGCCAGGACCATCAGGATGTCCTTCAACACCGCCACGTAGGCCGACGAACGGATCCCGGCGATCATGATGTAGGCGAACGCGAACACGCCGGCGATCAGCACCATGTGCAGCGGCTCGAATTGCCAGCCGATCCCGCGAAATGCGGCAACGAGGCCCGTGAACTGCAATTGGGCCATCGGCAGCAGAAACACGATTGACGACAGCGCGACGACGAGCTCGGTCGAGCGGCTGCGGAAATGGCCGCCGAACAGGTCCGCGAGCGTAATCGCGTTGAAGCGCTGCCCCGCTTCCCAGATCTTCGGCCCCAGAAAGTAGCCCAGCGGATACGCGAGCAGGATGTAGCCGAGAAACCAGATGCCGTAGGTTGGCCCTTTCGCATAGATGCCGCCCGCGAAGCCGACCATCGTTGCGACGCTGTAGATCTCGCCCGCCGCCAGGAAGAAGACGAGAAACGCGCCGAATTGCCTCGATGCGACGAAGAAGTCGTGCACGCTCTGTTTGCCCACGCCCCGGCGCGAGTAAAGCGCAAGGCAGAACGACAGGATGACGAATCCCACGAATACAACTGTCGACATGTGTGCCTCCGCGAAATCAGACTTCGAGCCGGGCCGCTTCGGCCGCCGGTTTGTCGAAACAGCGCCAGCAGACGAACAGGCACGCGGACGTCAGAACGAACCACGTGAACATCCACGCATAGACGAAAGGCACGCCGAACACGTAGGCATCGACGGAGGAGACCCAGGGCAGCAAGCCCAGCACGCCGAGATAAGGCACGGCGAGGCCGATCAGGAACTTGACCATGGGCTTATCGCGTCTCCTGCGCTGCCGCGTCGATCACGCCGACCGGATCGATCGGCGTGCAGATGCCCGCGCGCGCTTCGATCGCTTCGCCGGCTGCGAGACACAGCGCCTCGTGGAACCGGCCCGCGACAATCTGAACACCGGTCGGCACACCGTCGCGGATGCCGGTCGGCACGGAGAGCCCCGGCAGGCCGAGGAGCGCCGTCGCAAGCAATGGGCCTTGCGCGTCGAGGATGCGCCGGAACGCGCCGTCTCCCTGCTGATCCTCGTCGATCGCAAACGGACGCTGGCACGAAACGGGCATCAGAAGCAACGGATATTGCTGGAAAAAAGCCTGCCATTCGCGCAGCAGTCCCGTGCGTTGCGCGAGACCGTTGATGTAGCCTGCCATGTCGAGCGGTGCCGCGAGGCGGCGCTGGCTCGCGAACGCGGTGCGAATCGCCGGGTCGCCTTGCGTTTCGATCGTCTTGCCCAATCCGCCCGCTGCTTCGCTGGTGACGAGGGCCAGCCACAGTTCGCGCGCCTCGTTCAGCCTCGGCGGCGCGACCTCCGCCACCACGCATCCTGCGTCTTCGAGCCAGCGCGCGGCCTGACACACCGCATCGGTCACTGCGCCGTCGGTCGGCACGCCCGGAAGCGACGCGCATACGGCAACGCGCGTCGGAAACGGCGCGGTGGCGCCAGCCGGCGCGACGGGCATCCACCACGCGTCGCGCGGATCATCCGCGGCCATCGCCGACAACGCGAGACGCAGGTCGCCGACCGTGCGCGCGAGCGGCCCCTGAACCGACGCGAGCTGGACGGCGAGCGTCCGATCATGCGACTGTGTCGGGTTGTAAGCCGGCACACGTCCGGTCGTCGGTCGCAGCCCTGCAACGCCGCACGCGTAGGCCGGGTAGCGGATCGATCCGCCAAGATCGTTGCCGTGCGCGATCGGCCCGATGCCTGCCGCAACGGCCGCAGCAGCGCCACCGCTGGAGCCGCCCGGCGTCAGCTCCGGACGCCACGGATTCAATGTGCGGCCATACAGGTCGTTGTCGGTGAACCAGCGATACGAGAACGCCGGTGCGTTGTTGCGTCCGATGATGATAGCGCCGGCCTTGCGCAGATTCGACACCACGGGGCTGTCCTCGCGCGCGACGAGATCCCTGAAGGCTTTCACGCCGTTGGTCGTCGCGAAACCCGCCATGTCGACGTTGACCTTCACGGTGACAGGCACACCATGCAGCGGGCCGACCGGCTCGTGTCGCGCAATCGCATCGTCGGCTGCCGCGGCGGCCGACAGCGCGCAGTCGGCGAGCACATCGACGATGGCGTTGATCCGCGGATTGACATCCTCGAGCCGCTGAAGGCAGCTCTGCACGAGTTCTTTCGAAGACACGTCGCGGCGCGCGACGAGCGCCGTCATGTCGGTCGCGCTCAGGCGCCACAATTGCTGTTCCACGTTCGACTCCTCCTTGTTCTTCATCGCAATGGATTGCCGCGCATGCCCAGCCGGGTTCGCGTTGAAGGAAGCCTAACCGGACAGTTTCGATCGCATAAGACGAACGCTTTTCGGCGAAGACAACCCGTAGTTGTCAGCGCCGCCGGGCCGGACATGCGGATAGAATCGGAGGCAAACGACAGGGTGTCCGGTCGGCGGCAATGCCATGCAGTGCGCGCCGGCATTCAGACACGTGGAAGGGGACATGAAGGATCACCACTTGAGAGCGTGGCTTGCGCTGGTTGAAACCGGCAGCATTCGCGGCGCCGCACGTCATCTTCACTTGAGCCAGGCGGCGATCACCAAGGCGATCCGCGAACTGGAGCAGGATCTGGAGGCGCCGCTGATATCGCGCAGCACGCGCGGCGTCACGCTAACGGAGTGCGGTCAGCAGCTTACCGTGCGTGCACGGCTCGCCCATGCACAACTGGCGCTTGCTCGCCAGGATATCCGGCAGATTCTCGGCGGCAAGCATGGACACGTATCAATCGCGGTGACGCCGATCGTGTTCATCAGCGAGCTGCCCGCCGTGATCGAGCGCTTTCGCAAGCGCATGCCGCTGGCGAGGCTCACGGTCGACGACGGGATGATGCCGCATATCCTGCACGCGGTGCGCGATGGCTCGATCGACTTTGCAGTGGCCGCGCTGGTAGAAAGTGAAATCGGAAGCGAGTTCCATTTCGAGCCGCTGAAGAACGTGGAGATCGTGGTGGCGTGCCGGCGCGGGCATCCCCTGGAGATGGCCACCGAATGGGATCAACTCGTCGACTGTACGTGGGTGATGAACCTGTCGCCAGGCAGCCAGCACAGCAACCTGCTCGAACATCTGCGAAGAACCCGGCATGCGCTGCCGTCGTCCGTCGTCAGGGTCAATACGTTTGGCGTCGGCTGGAACCTGATGACCCGGAGCGATGCGCTGCTGTCGTGTCCGGCCGCCATGCTCGACGTCGAGCCCTATGCGGCTCAAGCGTGCCGGATACCGCTGCGCATGGCGTTCCCGTCGCTGACGCTCGGCATTCTCAGGCTGCGCGATGCGCCGCTGTCAATCGCCGCTGAAACGCTGGTCGAGCTGTTCAGACAGGAATTCGGGAACTGAAGCGGCGGGCACGCTGCGTGCCCGCCGCCCGGTTTGCATCACGCTCCGGCAACGAGCGTGTCCGTCTCAAC
>NZ_JBSAXD010000189.1:0-202 GCF_053427715.1 Burkholderia sp. MR1-5-21 | reverse complement strand
TCGGCGTACACCCGCCCGCACACCCGCCCCGCTCGAGACCCGAGCGGGGCGGGTGCGTATTGGCTGCGCATTGCCCCATTGCGCGGCCGCCGGGCGGCTCGTGACGACACCGTGCCGACATTGTGCGTTATGCGCGGCCGCGCCGTGATCCGGCAGCGGCATGTGGCGCGGCGCTACCGGGAGCTTCCCGCACATGACTGAT
>NZ_JBSAXD010000188.1:0-203 GCF_053427715.1 Burkholderia sp. MR1-5-21 | reverse complement strand
CTGATCGTGTCGGTGCTCGTCACCGGCCTGTACGGCTTCGCCGTCGAGCGCGTCGCGTATCGCCCGCTGCGCGGCGGCCCGCGCCTCGTGCCGCTGATCTCCGCGATCGGCATGTCGATCTTCCTGCAGAACTACGTGCAGATCGGCCAGGGCGCGCGCGACGTGTCCGTGCCGGTGCTGATCTCCGGCGCGTTCGACATCCA
>NZ_JBSAXD010000187.1:0-207 GCF_053427715.1 Burkholderia sp. MR1-5-21 | reverse complement strand
ATCCGGGCAAGCGTTACTACGGCGGCTGCGAATACGTCGACATCGTCGAACAGCTCGCAATCGACCGCGTGAAGGCACTGTTCGGCGCCGAAGCAGCGAACGTCCAGCCGAACTCGGGTTCGCAGGCGAACCAGGGCGTGTTCTTCGCGATGCTCAAGCCGTGCGACACGATCATGGGCATGAGCCTCGCGCACGGCGGCCACCTGA
>NZ_JBSAXD010000186.1:0-209 GCF_053427715.1 Burkholderia sp. MR1-5-21 | reverse complement strand
GCGACGATCTTGCCGGTCTGGCCCACTTGATAGTCGTTCGGCACGTAGCCCGCGTCGACTGCCGCGCGCGATGCGCCGAGTGCAGCCTGAAGCTTGTCTGCCAGCGGCTCCAGCACCTTCGTGTAGTTCTCGCCGCTGCCGAGGCCACGGCCGCCCGACACGATGATGCTCGCCGACGTCAGTTCCGGACGGTCCAGCTTCGTCACTTC
>NZ_JBSAXD010000185.1:0-212 GCF_053427715.1 Burkholderia sp. MR1-5-21 | reverse complement strand
CGAAGCACCGATCTTCAGCGTTGCAGACTACGGTCTTGTCGGCGATCTGTTCACGCTCGTTCCGGAACTCGTGAACGAACTGGGCTGACGCGGCGCGACGCGCTGTGCATGATGCTGCAGCGATAAGCACACGACACGAGGGGCGCGACGAGCGCCCCTTTTTTTACGCCATAAGCAGAAGACGGAGGAGCAACATGAGTTACATCGCACCG
>NZ_JBSAXD010000184.1:0-213 GCF_053427715.1 Burkholderia sp. MR1-5-21 | reverse complement strand
TCAAGACAGACTCAGGGGTCTGTAGCTCAGTCGGTTAGAGCACCGTCTTGATAAGGCGGGGGTCGTTGGTTCGAATCCAACCAGACCCACCAATTGTCTGGCGGAAGAAACCTGGGAGTCTCTGTATGGGGGCATAGCTCAGCTGGGAGAGCACCTGCTTTGCAAGCAGGGGGTCGTCGGTTCGATCCCGTCTGCCTCCACCAATCTTCAATG
>NZ_JBSAXD010000183.1:0-214 GCF_053427715.1 Burkholderia sp. MR1-5-21 | reverse complement strand
CAGTCAGGATGGCCGGGCAGCGGCATTGCACGGAATGGCAGCGGCCAGCGCTGCTCGGGATGCAAATATGGCCGCAGGCGGTCTTGTCAACGATCTGGCGATGGGGAAGACGCCCGATTTCAAGGTCGAGGCCAGCATCGGCAGCAGCCACAGCAAGAGCGAATTCACCGAGGACAGCGTGACGAATCGTGGCTCGAACGTGAGCGCGGGCGGC
>NZ_JBSAXD010000182.1:0-214 GCF_053427715.1 Burkholderia sp. MR1-5-21 | reverse complement strand
GAGTCAGGATGGCCGGGCGGCGGCGTTGCACGGTATGGCGGCGGCCAGCGCTGCGCGGGATGCAGATATGGCCGCAGGCGGTCTTGTCAACGATCTGGCGATGGGGAAGACGTCCGATTTCAAGGTCGAGGCCAGTATCGGCAGCAGCCGCAGCAAGAGCGAATTCACCGAGGACAGCGCGACGAATCGCGGCTCGAACGTGAGCGCGGGCGGT
>NZ_JBSAXD010000181.1:0-219 GCF_053427715.1 Burkholderia sp. MR1-5-21 | reverse complement strand
GGGATGGGCTTCATCGAGGAGACGGGCGCCGCGCAGTACTACCGCGACGCGCGGATCCTGGCGATCTACGAAGGGACGACGGCGATCCAGGCGAACGACCTGGTCGGCCGCAAGACGGTGCGCGACGGCGGCGCGGTGGCGAAGGCGCTGATCGGCGAGATCGGTCAGACGGTCGACGCGCTCGGCAAGCTCGACGGCGCGGCGGCGGCATCGATGAAG
>NZ_JBSAXD010000180.1:0-223 GCF_053427715.1 Burkholderia sp. MR1-5-21 | reverse complement strand
TTCGACGCGCTGCTGGCCGACGCCGTCGCTCATGCGAAGGAGGCGGCATGACGACCCGCATCTACGTCCCGCGCGATTCGTCCGCGCTGGCGCTCGGCGCCGATGCGCTCGCTTCCGCGATCGTCGCGGAGGCCGAACGGCGCGGCATGGCGATCGACCTCGTCCGCAATGGCTCGCGCGGCCTGCTGTGGCTCGAGCCGCTCGTCGAGGTCGGTACGGCGGC
>NZ_JBSAXD010000018.1:0-179964 GCF_053427715.1 Burkholderia sp. MR1-5-21 | reverse complement strand
CCGCCATCGGCGGGGTGTTTTCGTTTGGAGCGGCGATCACCGGAGCGCCGTGCGCGCTCAGTGGACGACGCGGTCGAACACGAACTTGCCGTCCTGGATGTCGACCGGAATCACATCCTTCGGACCGAAGCGGCCCGCGAGGATGAGCTTCGCGACCGGGTTCTCGATCTCCTGCTGGATCGCACGCTTGAGCGGCCGTGCGCCGAACAGAGGATCGTAACCGACCTGGCCGATCTGCTCGAGCGCCGCGTCCGACACGTCGAGCGCCATGTCGAGCTTCGCGAGCCGGTCATGCAGGCGCGCGAGCTGGATCTTCGCGATCGACTGGATGTTGCTGCGGTCGAGCGCATGGAACACGACGACGTCGTCGATCCGGTTCAGGAACTCGGGGCGGAAATGCTGCTTCACCTCGAGCCACACCGCGTCCTTGATCTCGTCCTGCGGCGAACCCGACATCGCCTGGATCACCTGCGAGCCGAGGTTCGACGTCATCACGATCACCGTGTTCTTGAAGTCGACCGTGCGCCCCTGCCCGTCCGTCATCCGGCCGTCGTCGAGCACCTGCAGCAGCACGTTGAACACGTCCGGGTGCGCCTTCTCGATCTCGTCGAGCAGGATCACGCTGTACGGCTTGCGGCGCACGGCTTCCGTCAGGTAGCCGCCCTCCTCGTAGCCGACATAGCCCGGCGGCGCGCCGATCAGCCGCGCGACGCTGTGCTTCTCCATGAACTCGCTCATGTCGATGCGGATCAGGTGCTCTTCCGAGTCGAACAAAAACGCCGCGAGCGCCTTGCACAGTTCGGTCTTGCCGACGCCCGTCGGGCCGAGGAACAGGAACGAGCCGTACGGCCGGTTCGGATCGGCGAGACCCGCGCGCGAACGGCGGATCGCATCGGCGACCGCGTCGATCGCCTCGTTCTGGCCGACCACGCGCTCGTGCAGCTTCTCCTCGATGTGCAGCAGCTTTTCACGTTCACCCTGCATCATCCGCGACACCGGGATGCCGGTCGCGCGCGACACGACTTCCGCGATTTCTTCCGCACCGACCTGCGTGCGCAGCAGCCGCGGACGCGTCGGGTTGTGCTGCTCCTTCTCTTCCGCCTGCGTGACCTGCTTCAACTGCGCGTCGAGCTGCGGCAGCTTGCCATACTGCAGTTCCGCGACCTTCTCGAGCTTGCCTTCGCGCTGCAGCCGCGCGATGTCCGCGCGCACCTTCTCGATCTCTTCCTTCAGCTGCGCGCTGCCGAGCACGGCGGCCTTCTCGGCCTTCCAGATCTCCTCGAGATCCGCATACTCGCGCGACAGCCGCTCGATTTCTTCCTCGATCAGCGCAAGCCGCTTCTGCGACGCCTCGTCCTGCTCCTTCTTCACGGCCTCGCGCTCGATCTTCAGCTGGATCAGCCGGCGGTCGAGCTTGTCCATCTCTTCGGGCTTCGAATCGATTTCCATCTTGATCTTCGAAGCCGCCTCGTCGATCAGGTCGATCGCCTTGTCCGGCAGGAAGCGGTCGGTGATGTAGCGGTGCGACAGCTCGGCCGCGGCAACGATCGCCGGGTCGGTGATCTCGACGCCGTGGTGCAGCTCGTACTTCTCCTGCAGCCCGCGCAGGATCGCGATCGTCGCCTCGACGCTCGGCTCGTCGACGAGCACCTTCTGGAAGCGGCGCTCGAGCGCGGCATCCTTCTCGATGTACTTGCGGTATTCGTCGAGCGTCGTCGCGCCGATGCAGTGCAGCTCGCCGCGCGACAGCGCCGGCTTCAGCATGTTGCCCGCATCCATCGCGCCTTCGGCCTTGCCCGCGCCGACCATCGTGTGGATTTCGTCGATGAAGACGATCGTCTGCCCTTCGTCCTTCGCGATGTCGTTGAGCACCGCCTTCAGGCGCTCCTCGAACTCGCCGCGATACTTCGCACCGGCGAGCAGCGCCGCCATGTCGAGCGACAGCACGCGCTTGCCCTTCAGCGTCTCGGGCACTTCGCCGTTGACGATCCGCTGTGCGAGTCCTTCGACGATCGCGGTCTTGCCGACGCCCGGCTCGCCAATCAGCACCGGGTTGTTCTTCGTGCGGCGCTGCAGGATCTGGATCGAGCGGCGGATTTCGTCGTCGCGGCCGATCACCGGGTCGAGCTTGCCCGCGCGGGCGCGCTCGGTCAGGTCGACCGTGTATTTCTTCAGCGCTTCACGCTGGCTTTCGGCGTCCTGGCTATGCACCTGCGAGCCGCCGCGCACCGCGGCGATCGCGGTTTCGAGCGCCTTGCGCGTGAGGCCGTGCTGGCGCGCGAGCTTGCCCGCGTCGCCCTTGTCGTCGGCGACCGCGAGCAGGAACATCTCGCTCGCGATGAACGTGTCGTTCAGCTTCTGCGCTTCCTTGTCCGCCTGGTTCAGCACGCCGGCGAGCTCGCGGCCGATCTGGATGTCGCCGCCCGTGCCCGTCACTTGCGGCAGGCGCGAGATGGCTTCGTTCAGCGCGCCCTGCAGCGCCTGCACGTGCACACCCGCGCGCGACAGCAGCGAGCGCGCGGAGCCGTCCTGCTGCGCGATCAGCGCCGACAGCACGTGAACGGGTTCGATGTATTGATTGTCGCGGCCCGCCGCAAGACTCTGCGCGTCCGCCAGTGCTTCCTGGAACTTGGTGGTGAGCTTGTCGATTCTCATTCAGAGACCTCCAATTTTCGATTAACACCAAGGTGAGGATGGTTATGCGGCTTTCAAGCGGATCGAGGTTGATTCAGCGCAAAAATGCGCAGGAATCGCAACGGAAAGGGGCTGCCGCGCGCAGCGTCGCGCGGCGATGCGTCAGCCGGCGAGCGGTGACGGTTCGGCGGACGGCGCGGCGCGCACGAGTGCGATCGGCTTGACGCCGAGCAGCGCCGCGAGCGGCGATGCGGGCTGCGCGAGCTCGCCGAGCGTGTGGCGGTCGAGTTCGGCGAAGAACGCGTCGCGCGCCGCCGCCAGCACGCCCTTCAGGCGGCACTGCGGCTCGATCACGCACCCGCGCGACGTTTCGCCGTCGGCGAAGCAGCCGACCAGCGCGAAATCGGTCTCGGTCGCACGCACGACCTGGCCGACCGTCAACTGCGCCGACTCCGGGAACAGCCGCAGCCCGCCATTGCGGCCGCGGACCGTGTCGACCCAGCCCAGCTCGCCAAGCCGCTGCACGACCTTCATCAGATGGTTCTTCGAAATGCCGTAGGCGTCCGAAATCTCCTGGATCGTCGCGAGCCCTTCACCGCGCACGGCAAGGTACAGCATGACTCTCAGCGAGTAGTCGGTGTAGTCGGTGAGTCTCATTGGCGAAAACGGTCTCTAGTGATCATGCCCCGATTATGCATGCCGCCGTGAACAGGTGGCATGCGCGCGACGTGCGCAAGGATCCGCGCACGATCGGGCTCGCGGCCCCCGGTTGCCGGGACGGCAAGTGCGCAATAAGATGCAGGGCATCAGCACATTTTTCGAGGGGTTGGCCGACGCTATTGTGCGTCAAAATCCTGCCGGCGTCCCGACCTTCGCCGCGCCATTCCGACCGATTCCGGCCCCTTCCTTGCCATGACCGACACGCCTGCCCTGCCCGACACTGCACCGATCCGTCCCCGCGATCCGGAACCGACCGAAGCCAATATCCGCGACCTCGTGTACGCGTTCTACGACCGCGTGCGCGCCGACCCGCTGCTCGGGCCCGTATTCGACGCCAAGCTGGCCGGCCGCTGGGACGATCACCTGCCGAAGATGGTGAGCTTCTGGTCGAGCCTCGTGCTCGGCACCAAGGGCTACCGCGGCAACGTGCAGCAGGCGCACCAGCCGCTCGACAGCCTCGAGCCGGCGCATTTCAGCCGCTGGCTGTCGCTGTTCCTGAAAACGGTGGAGGCGCGCTATACGCCGCCGGCGTCGGTCCGGTTCATGGAACCGGCGCTGCGGATCGCGCAGAGCCTGCAACTGAGCCGGTTCGGCTGGGACTACCAGATCCCGCCCGAGCAGCAGGCGCTGCTCGACGCCGTCGCGCCGCGCCGCCGCGACGAATCCGCGCACCTGCCGTCGCGCTCGGGCGGCGAGCCGTTTCCGGCGAAGATCATCGGGCGCGGTTCGTCCGACGAATGAGCGGCACGGCGCGCTGAGCGCCGCGCGCACGAAGGCACCGGCACTGCCGGCCCGCGCTCAGCGCGGCGCGTTGCCCGATTCGACGCCCCAGCGCGCGAGCGCCGCGTCGTCGGCGGTGCGGGCGTCCACCCAGCGTTCGCCTTCGGGGGTCGTTTCCTTCTTCCAGAACGGCGCCTCGGTCTTCAGGTAGTCCATCACGAATTCGCACGACGCGAACGCGTCGCCGCGATGCGCGGCGACCGTCGCGACCAGCACGATCTGGTCGAGCGGATACAGCTTGCCGACCCGGTGCACGATCGCGACGTCGATGCCCGGCCACCGCCGGCACGCGTCGCCGGCGATCTTTTCGAGCGCCTTCTCCGTCATCCCCGGATAGTGCTCGAGTTCCATCGCGGCGACCGAGTCGCCGTCGTTCAGGTCGCGCACCGTACCGACGAAGCACGCGATCGCACCGATCTTCGGATTGCGCGCGCGCAGCGCCGCCACCTCGGCGTTCAGATCGAAGTCGTCGGTCTGGACTCGCACCGTTGCCATCGTTCGCCCCTTACCCGTCCGTTACCCGCCTGTCACCGGCGGGAAAAACGCGACCTCGCAGCCGTCGGTGATGCGCGTGCCGGCCTCGGTCATCTCGTGATTGCACGCCATGCGCAGCGCGCGGCCTTCGGCGAGCGTCTCGGCCCACACGCCGCCGCGCGTGCGCAGCCATGCGCGCACGTCGCCGACCGTTGCGATTCCGTCCGGCACGTCGGCCTGCTCGTCGGCCACACCCAGCGCCTCGCGCACGCTTGCAAAGAATTTCAGCTGAATCTTCATCCTGGTTCGCCCCCGCGTCAGGACAGCAATTCGGAAAACGGAAGGAAGCGAACGGTTTCGCCCGCGCTGATCGCGTGGTGCGGCGGATTGTCGATCAGGCCGTCGCCCCAGACCGTCGACGTCAGTACCGCCGAACTCTGGTTCGGGAACAAGTCGAGACCGCCTGCCGCGTTGATGCGCGCACGCAGGAATTCGTTGCGCCGGTCGGCCTTGCCCTGCGTGAAATCCGCGCGCAGCGACAGCGCGCGCGGCGAAACGTCGCGCACGCCGGACAGGCGCAGCAGGAACGGCCGGACGAACAGCAGGAACGTGACGAAGCTCGACACCGGATTGCCGGGCAGCCCGATGAAATGCGCATCGGGCCGGCTGTCGCCGCGCCGGATCGCACCGAACGCGAGCGGCTTGCCGGGTTTCATCGCGATCTGCCACAGCGCCAGCCGGCCTTCGGCTTCGACCGCGGGCTTCACGTGGTCCTCGTCACCGACCGACACGCCGCCGCTCGTGAGGATCACGTCGTGGTCGCGCACGGCCTCGCGCAGCGTGTCGCGCGTGGCGGCGAGCGAATCGGGCACGATCCCGTAGTCGGTCACGTGGCAGCCGAGCCGCTCGAGCAGCCCGCGCAGCGTGAAGCGGTTCGAGTTGTAGATCGCGCCGGGCTTGAGCGGCTCGCCGGGCATCGTCAGCTCGTCGCCGGTGAAGAACACCGCGACCTTGATCCGCCGCGCGACGGACAGCTGCGCGCAGCCAACCGACGCGGCGAGGCCGAGCGCCTGCGGCGTGAGCCGCGTGCCGGCCGGCAGGATCACCGAGCCGCGCCGGATGTCCGCGCCCTGCGCGGTAATCCACTCGCCGGACTTCGGCGTGTGCAGGATTTCCACCGCATCGCCATCCGGCTCGGTCTGCTCCTGCATCACGACCGCATCGGCGCCGGGCGGCACCGTCGCGCCGGTGAAGATGCGCGCCGCGGTGCCGGCCGCGAGCGGAGCGGCCGGATGGCCGGCCGGAATGCGCTGCGACACGGGCAGGCGCCGCTCGCCATGCAGCAGGTCGGCGACGCGCACCGCATAGCCGTCCATCGCGCTCGTATGCATCGGCGGCACGTCGAGCGGCGACTCGACGTCGGCCGCGAGCACGCGCCCGAGCGCGTCGAGCGTGGCGACGGATTCGGTGCCGGGAAGCGGCGTGGCGGCGTCGAGCAGCGCGGCGAGCGCCTCGGCGGTCGACAGCATCGGCGCGCGCGGCGCCGCGGGATTCGGGTTCGACATCGATGGAATCGGGAATCGTGGAAAGCAATACGCCATTGTAGCGACGCGATCGGGCCGGCGTGCGATATGGCGGACATGCGGGAATGTCTATCTGACGGCGGGTCGGCCGTCCGTGAAGCGGGTTGCGCGCCGGGGCCTGGTTGGCCCGGCTCGCCCTGGCGTGACTCGGCTTGGCCCGTCCCGGCTCACGCGTTCGGCAGCAGGCACGTCGGGCCGCCGCGCGCAGCCGGCCTCGCCCCACCGCCCGTCCGCTACCGTGCGGCCAAACGGAAACGGCCGGAAAACCGATCCGTCGACGAATCGGCTTCCCGGCCGTCAGGCCGCGCCGGGCGAACCGCCCGGCAGCGGGTCATCACGCGCCCGTATGCGCGGCGATGAAATCCTGCACTTGCTGCGCGTCGGCGTTCACGACCTCGAAACGCTGCGGCAGCGCCTCGAGCCCGTCGAACGCGGCCGGCCGCTCCGGCTCGCGATCGAGCGCTTCGCGGATCGTCTCGCCGAACTTGATCGGCTGCGCGGTTTCGAGCACCACCATCGGCACGCCCGCATCGAGATGCTCGCGCGCGACTTTCACGCCGTCGGCCGTGTGCGTGTCGATCGTCGTCGCATAGCGCGCGAACACGTCGCGGATCGTCGCGATGCGGTCCGCATGGCTGCTGCTACCCGACACGAAGCCGAACTCGGCGACGCGCGCGAAATCGCCGCTCGCCGCCAGATCGAAGCCGCCCTTCTCCTCGACGTCGCGGAACAGCTGCATCACGCGCGCCGGATCGCGGCCGAGCAGGTCGAACACGAAGCGCTCGAAGTTCGACGCCTTCGAGATGTCCATGCTCGGGCTGCTCGTGTGGTAAGTGTGCTCCGCGCTGCGCACGCGGTACGCGCCGGTGCGGAAGAATTCGTCGAGCACGTCGTTCTCGTTGGTCGCGACAACGAGCTTCGCGATCGGCAGGCCCATCATCCGCGCGATGTGGCCCGCGCAGACGTTGCCGAAGTTGCCGGACGGCACCGTGAACGACACGCGCTCGTCATTGGACTTCGTGGCCGCAAAATAGCCCTTGAAGTAGTAGACGACCTGCGCGACGACCCGTGCCCAGTTGATCGAGTTGACCGTGCCGATCTTGTGCTTCGCCTTGAACGCGTGATCGTTCGACACGGCCTTCACGATGTCCTGGCAGTCGTCGAACACGCCCTCGACCGCGAGGTTGAAGATGTTCGGATCCTGCAGGCTGAACATCTGCGCGGTCTGGAACGCGCTCATCTTCTTGTGCGGCGACAGCATGAACACGCGCACGCCGGCCTTGCCGCGCATCGCGTACTCGGCCGCGCTGCCCGTGTCGCCCGACGTCGCACCGAGGATGTTCAGCGCTTTGCCTTGCTTCGCGAGCGTGTACTCGAACAGGTTGCCGAGCAGCTGCATCGCCATGTCCTTGAACGCGAGCGTCGGACCGTTCGACAGCTCGAGCAGCGAGATCGGCGCGCCGTTCTCGGTGCCGAGCGTCTTCAGCGGCGTGATGTCGGCCGCGTTTTCGCCATGGCGCGTATTGCGGTAGACGTCGGCGGTGTACGTGCGGCGCGTGATCGCGCGCAGGTCGTCGGCCGGGATGTCGTCGCTGAATTTCGACAGGATCTCGAACGCGAGATCCGCGTACGACAGCGTACGCCAGCGGGCGAGCTCGTCCGCGGACACTTGCGGATACTCGGTCGGCAGGTAGAGCCCGCCGTCCTTCGCGAGGCCGCCGAGCAGGATGTCGGAGAACGTGTGGCGCTCGCCGATGCCGGCGCCGCGCGTGGAGATGTAGTTCATGTCGTCCTCGATCCTCAGTTCAGCGCTTCCATGCGCAGCTTCGTCACCTTCGACACGACCGTCGCGAGCCCTTCGATCCGCGCGATCGCCGCATTGACGTTCTTCTCGAGCGTCACGTGCGTGATCAGGATGATGTCGGTTTCGCCGTTCGCGTCGTCGACCTGCTCCGATTCCTTCTGCAGCAGCGCGTCGATCGAGATGCCCGAATCGGCGAGGATGCGCGTGATGTCCGCGAGCACGCCCGTCTGGTCGGCAACGCGCAGGCGCAGGTAGTAGCCGCTCGTGACCTCTTCGATCGGCAGGATCGGCGTGTTCGACAGGCTGTCCGGCTGGAACGCGAGATGCGGCACGCGATGCTCGGGGTCCGCCGTATGCAGGCGCGTGACGTCGACGAGATCGGCGACGACCGCCGACGCGGTCGGCTCTGCGCCCGCGCCCTTGCCGTAGTACAGCGTCGTGCCGACCGCGTCGCCGTGCACGACGACCGCGTTCATCGCGCCCTCGACGTTCGCGAGCAGGCGCTTCTCGGGGATCAGCGTCGGATGCACGCGCAGCTCGATGCCGCTTTCGGCGCGGCGCGTGATGCCGAGCAGCTTGATCCGGTAACCGAGTTCTTCCGCATAGCGGATGTCGGTCGCGTCGAGCTTGCTGATGCCCTCGACGTACGCGCGGTCGAACTGCACGGGCACGCCGAACGCGATCGCGCTCATGATCGTCGCCTTGTGCGCGGCGTCGACGCCCTCGATGTCGAAGGTCGGATCGGCTTCCGCGTAGCCGAGTTCCTGCGCGGCCTTCAGCGCGGTCGCGAAGTCGAGGCCGCGGTCGCGCATTTCGGACAGGATGTAGTTGGTCGTGCCGTTGATGATGCCGGCGATGTACTGGATGCGATTTGCGGTCAGGCCTTCGCGCAGCGCCTTGATGATCGGGATGCCGCCCGCGACGGCCGCCTCGAACGCGACCATCACGCCCTTCTCGCGCGCGGCCTCGAAGATCTCGGTGCCGTGCACCGCGAGCAGCGCCTTGTTGGCGGTCACGACATGCTTGCCGTTCGCGATTGCGCGCAGCACGAGCTCGCGCGCGATGCCCGTGCCGCCGATCATCTCGGCGACGATTGCGATCGACGGATCGTCGACGACCGCATTGAAATCGTCGGTGATCTGCGCGGTGCCGGCGTCGCCGCCGAGCGCGGCCTGCGCCTTCGCCGGGTTGCGCACCGCAATGCGCGTGACCTCGATGCCGCGCCCCGCGCGCCGTTTGATTTCTTCCTGATTGCGGCGCAGCACCGTGAAGGTGCCGCTGCCTACCGTGCCGAAGCCCAACAGGCCAACTTTGATCGGTTCCATGCTGCGTGTAATCGATGAGTGAATGGTGAATGTGTCCGGCGTGTCCCGCCCCGTGTCAGACCGAATGGCGCTTGCGATAGCCGTCGAGGAAGCGCGCGATCCGGTTGATCGAATCGGTCAGGTCGTCATGGTTCGGCAGGAACACGACGCGGAAATGGTCCGGCGTCGGCCAGTTAAAGCCCGTGCCCTGCACGAGCAGCACGCGTTCCTCGAGCAGCAGCTCGAGAATGAACTGCTGGTCGTTCTGGATCGGATAGAGCTTCGGATCGAGCCGCGGAAACATGTAGAGCGCGGCCTGCGGCTTCACGCAGGTCACGCCCGGGATCGACGTGAGCATCTCGTACGCGAGCTCGCGCTGCTTGTAGAGGCGCCCCGACGGCACGATCAGCTCGTTGATGCTCTGGTAGCCGCCGAGCGCGGTCTGGATCGCGAACTGCCCCGGTACGTTCGCGCACAGGCGCATCGACGACAGGATGCCGAGCCCCTCGAGGTAGTCCTTTGCGCGCCGGCGGTTGTCGCCGCCGAGGCCCGACACGGCCATCCAGCCCGCGCGGTAGCCGCACGAGCGGTAGCTCTTCGACAGGCTGTTGAACGTGACGGTGATCACATCCTCCGACAGCGCGCCCATCGCCGTGTGCTCGAGGCCGTCGTAGACGATCTTGTCGTAGACCTCGTCGGCGAACACGATCAGCCCGTGCTCGCGCGCGATCTCGAGCAGCTCGAGCAGCAATTCATCCGAATAAAGCGCGCCCGTCGGGTTGTTCGGGTTGATCACGACGATCGCCTTCGTGTTCGGCGTGATCTTGCGGCGGATGTCGTCGGGGTCGGGCATCCACGCGTTCTGCTCGTCGCAGATGTAGTGCACGGGCGTGCCGCCCGACAGGCTCACGGCGGCCGTCCACAGCGGGTAGTCGGGCGCCGGCAGCAGCACCTCGTCGCCGTCGTTCAGCAGCGCCTGGGTCGCCATCACGATCAGCTCGGACGCGCCGTTGCCGATGTAGATGTCGTCGAGGCCGACGCCCGCGACGCCCTTTTGCTGCGTGTAGTGCATCACCGCCTTGCGCGCGGAGAACACGCCCTTCGAATCCGAATAGCCGGACGACGTCGGCAGGTTGCGGATCATGTCCTGGATGATCTCGTCCGGCGCGTCGAACCCGAACGGCGCGAGGTTGCCGATGTTCAGCTTGATGATGCGGTGGCCTTCTTCCTCGAGGCGCTTCGCGTGCTCGAGCACCGGGCCACGGATGTCGTAGCAGACGTTGAGCAGCTTGTTCGATTTCTGGATCGGTTTCACGACGACACGGTTCCTGAATAATGCCTGGCGGCCTGGGAGACGGGAATCGAAACTGGAGAGCGGCCGGTCTGTGCGCGCTGTCTAGGCTGGACGATTGCGGCGGCCGGGCGCGGCTTGTGGCGACGCACGACGCGAACGCCGCCGGGGGGCGGCCAAAAAGTTATAATTTAGCGGATTTTGGCCGACTTTCGCAATGCACAATGCCGTGCCGGGCCCGCGCCGTCGGGCGCGCCGGGCGCCCGGCATGCGAAACCGGCCGCCCGGGCCCGCGCGGCCCGCCTGGACGGCCCCACTTGGGCACCCCATCGAATTTCCCTTTCGGAACCGCGGACATACTGATTTGAAACTGCACCAGGACTCGAGCGGCGCGCTCAACACCGTCACCGGCTACGGCCCCGATTACGTCGATGTCAATCTCCAGCGTCACGAACAGAGCGTCATCGTGCTGCCCGGCGCGCCGGTCCAGGCGTGGCCCGTGTCGTCGTTCGACGCGCTCGCGCCCGAGCATTTCGCGATGCTGCTCGACCCGGCGCCCGAGGTCGTGATCTTCGGCAGCGGCACGCGGCTGCGCTTTCCGCACCCGCGCCTCGTCGCGGCGCTCACCGCGAAGCGGATCGGCGTCGAGACGATGGACTTCCAGGCCGCCTGCCGCACGTACAACATCCTGATGGCCGAAGGCCGCAAAGTCGCCGCCGCGCTCTTAATTGAACGTTAATCCCCGATGCGGTAAAACTCTCGCCGGCGAACCGGGTCCGATCCCCGGTCCGGCGCATGCCCCGTCGTAAGCCGCCGGCGGCACATCACAACAACCAACAGGCTCAATTCCATGAACGATACGCCGTCGAGGCTACCGCTCAACCGTACCGCGCTCGTCCTGCTGATCCTCGCGCTCGCCGTCATCTGGTTCGCGCCGCTCGGCCTGCGCCACCTGATTCCCAGCGACGAAGGCCGCTACGCCGAAATGGCGCGCGAGATGTTCGTCACCGGCGACTGGATCACGCCCCGCTACAACGGCTACAAGTACTTCGAGAAGCCGCCGCTGCAGACCTGGCTCAACGCGCTGACGTTCGCGTGGTTCGGCATCGGCGACTGGCAGGCGCGCCTCTATACCGCGGTCGCGGCCTTCGCCGGCGTGCTGCTCGTCGCCTTCACCGGCGCGCGCCTGTTCAACCCGCTGTCGGGCTTCCTCGCGGCCGTCGTGCTCGCGTGCTCGCCGTACTGGAACCTGATGGGCCACTTCAACGCGCTCGACATGGGCCTCGCGTTCTGGATGACGCTCACGCTGTGCGCGCTGCTGCTCGCGCAGCGGCCCGGGCTGCGCCCCGCCGCGGTGCGCGGCTGGATGTGGGTCTGCTGGGGGGGGATGGCGTTCGCGGTGCTGTCGAAGGGCCTCGTCGGCCTGATCCTGCCGGGCGCCGTGCTGGTGCTCTACACGCTGATCGCGCGCGACTGGGCGCTGTGGAAGCGCCTGTACATCGTCAGCGGGCTCGTGATCTTCTTCGCGATCGTCACGCCGTGGTTCGTGCTCGTGCAGCAGCGCAATCCGGAATTCTTCAATTTCTTCTTCATCGTCCAGCAGTTCCGCCGCTATCTGACCCCGGAACAGAACCGCCCGGGACCGTTCTACTACTTCGTGCCGGTGCTGCTGGTCGGCTTCCTGCCGTGGCTGTCGGTCACGTGGCAGAGCCTCCGCCATGCGCTGCGGATGCCGCGCCAGCCGAACGGCTTCGCGCCGATGCTCGTGCTGCTGATCTGGAGCGCGTTCATCTTCCTGTTCTTCAGCGCGTCGCACTCGAAGCTGATCTCGTACGTGCTGCCGGTCGCGCCGGCGCTCGCGCTCGTGATCGGCGCGTACCTGCCGCTCGTGTCGGCCGACCGGTTCCGCCGCCACCTGCTCGGCTACCTCGTGTTCGTCGTCGTCGCGGCGTTCGGCATCATCTTCCTCGCGTACCAGGGCGACGCCCGCACGCCGAACGCGCTGTACCGCGCGTTCCAGCTCTGGCTGTACGCGGGCCTCGCGGTCGCGGCCGCGCTGACGCTCGCCGCCGCGTGGCTCAACCGCCACGCGCGTGCCGGCGTCACGGCCGCGATGACCGCGTTCGGCGCGGCCTGGCTCGCGTTCGGCACGATCGGCGGCACCGGCCACGACGAATTCGGCCGCTACAGCTCGGGCGCGCTGCTTGCGCCGGCCGTGCGCGCCGAGCTCGCGAAGCTGCCGGCAGACACGCCGTTCTACTCGGTCGAGATGCTAGACCATACGTTCCCGTTCTACATGGGACACACGACGATCATGGTCCACCGCCAGGACGAGCTCGCGTTCGGGATCTCGGTCGAGCCGAACAAATGGATCCCGACGGTCGACGAATGGATCGCACGCTGGAAGCAGGAGACCCACGCGCTCGCGATCATGCCGCCCGGCCAGTACGACGCGCTCGTCAAGCAAGGCGTGCCGATGAAGGTGATCGCGCGCGACAACCGCCGCGTGATCGTCGAAAAGCCGCAATCGTAAGCAAGCAAGGACGTCCCACTTGAACCCGATCTCGCTCGTCTGCATCATCACCGGCGTCATGCTGAACGCCTGCGCGCAACTGCTGCTCAAGGCCGGCGTCAACGCCGTTGGACACTTCGAATTCACCCGTGCGAACATTGTGCCGGTCGGCCTGAAGATCGCCACCCAGCTCCCGATCATCGGCGGGCTCGGGTGCTACGTACTCAGCGTCGTCGTCTGGATCGTCGGACTGTCGCGGGTCGACGTGTCGATCGCGTACCCGATGCTGTCGCTCGGCTACGTCGTCAACGCGTTTGCCGCGTGGTACCTGTTCGGCGAGGTGCTGTCCGTCCAGCGCCTCGTCGGCATCGGCATCATCCTGATCGGGGTGTTCGTGCTCGCGCGCAGCTGAGCGCCGCCGCGCACGCACCGCGCATCGGTCGCGCATCGGTCGCGCATTGGTCGATTAAGCATCCGCCTACAAAAAATCACGGTACGAATCGGTCAACCGGTGTTTAATGCCGGTTTCGGGCGAACCGCCCGTCCCTTTTATTACACGCCATTACGAGTCAAGCGTCCATGAACCAGACTGCCGTTCCGTTCCTGCCGTTCACCCGTCCCGAAATCGACGAGGAAACCATCCAGGGCGTCGTCGAGGTGCTGCGTTCGGGCTGGATCACCACCGGCCCGCAGAACCAGCGGTTCGAGGCCGCGCTGTCCGAATACTGCGGCGGGCGCCCGGTGCGCGCGTTCAATTCGGGCACCTGCACGCTCGAGATCGGCCTGCGGATCGCCGGCGTCGGCCCCGGCGACGAAGTGATCACGTCGCCCGCGTCGTGGGTGTCGACGAGCAACGTGATTCTCGAGACCGGCGCGACACCCGTGTTCGCCGACATCGATCCCGTCACGCGCAACATCGACCTCGACCTGCTCGAGAAGGCGATCACGCCGCGCACGAAGGCGATCATTCCGGTCTACCTCGCCGGCCTGCCGGTCGACATGGACCGCCTGTACGCGATCGCGCGCGCACACAACCTGCGCGTGATCGAGGATGCCGCGCAGGCGCTCGGCTCGACGTGGAAGGGCCGGCGCATCGGCGCGATCGGCGACATCGTGTCGTTCAGCTTCCATGCGAACAAGAACCTCACGACAATCGAAGGCGGCGCGCTCGTGCTCAACAACGAGGACGAGGCGATCCTCGCGCAGAAGTACCGGCTGCAGGGCATCACCCGCACCGGCTTCGACGGGATGGACTGCGACGTGCTCGGCGGCAAGTACAACCTGACCGACGTCGCCGCGCGCGTCGGCCTCGGCCAGCTGCCGCACCTCGAGCGCTTCACCGCGCAGCGCCATGCGCTCGCCCGCGCGTATTTCGCCGCCTTCGAAGGCGGCACGGCCGCGAAGCTCGGCCTCGGCCTGCCGCTCGCCGAATTCGAGCACGGCAACTGGCACATGTTCCTCGTCACGCTGCCGCTCGACCGGCTGACGATCACCCGCGCCGAGTTCATGGCGCAGATGAAGGAGCGTGGCATCGGCACCGGGATCCACTACCCGGCCATCCATCTTTTCACGCTGTACCGCGCGCGCGGCTTCAAGGAGGGCATGTTCCCCCACGCCGAACGGTACGGCGCGTCGACCGTCACGCTGCCGCTCTTCACGCAGATGACGGAAGACGACGTGCGTCGCGTCGTCGACGCCACCAACCAGATTTGCGAACAATACGGAAAGTAAGCGGACATGAGTCACCTTGAAGCACGCGCCGGGCAACCGGGCGCCGGTCACCCGGGCGCAGCGAACCCGGGCGCCGGGCATCCGGAAGTATCGGTCGTCATCCCCGTGTACAACGAGGAAGACGGCCTCGCCGCGCTCTTTGCGCGGCTGTATCCGGCGCTCGACGCGCTCGGTACGTCGTACGAAGTGATCCTGGTCAACGACGGCAGCCGCGACCGCTCGGCCGCCCTCCTCGCGGACCAGTTCCACGTGCGCCCCGACACGACGCGCGTCGTGCTGCTGAACGGCAACTACGGGCAGCACATGGCGATCCTCGCCGGCTTCGCGCAATCGCGCGGCGACATGGTCGTCACGCTCGACGCGGACCTGCAGAACCCGCCCGAGGAAATCGGCAAGCTGATCGCGAAGATGCGCGAGGGCTACGACTACGTCGGCACGATTCGCAAGCAGCGCCAGGACAGCCTGTTCCGGCGCAAGGCGTCGGCCGCGATGAACCGGCTGCGCGAGCGCATCACGCGCATCAAGATGACCGACCAAGGCTGCATGCTGCGCGCGTACAGCCGCCGCATCATCGACACGATCAACGTGTGCGGCGAGGTCAACACGTTCATCCCGGCGCTCGCCTACACGTTCGCGCAGAAGCCGACCGAGATCGAGGTCGCGCACGAGGAGCGCTTCGCGGGCGAATCGAAGTATTCGCTGTACAGCCTGATCCGCCTGAACTTCGACCTCGTGACCGGCTTCTCGGTCGTGCCGCTGCAGTGGCTGTCGTTCATCGGCGTGATCCTGTCGCTCGGCTCCGCGGCGCTGTTCGTGCTGCTGCTCGTGCGGCGCTTCATCGTCGGCGCGGAAGTGCAAGGCGTGTTCACGCTGTTCGCGATCACGTTCTTCCTGCTCGGCGTGATCATCTTCGCGCTCGGCCTGCTTGGCGAATACATCGGCCGCATCTACCAGCAGGTGCGCGCCCGCCCGCGCTACCTGATCCAGACCGTGCTCGAGCGGCACGGCAACGTGCACGATGCGCCCGCGGACGAAGGCCGCCAGGAGGTCACGCGATGAAGCCGCGCGCGGTCGTATTCGCGTACCACAACGTCGGCGTGCGTTGCCTGCAGGTGCTGCTCGCGCGCGGCGTCGACGTCGCGCTCGTTGTCACGCACGAGGACAACCCGAACGAGAACATCTGGTTCGGCAGCGTCGCGTCGGTCGCGGCCGAGCACGGGATTGCCGTTGCCACGCCGGCCGATCCGGCCGACCCCGCCCTGCGCCGCGCGATCGCCGACGCACGGCCGGATTTCATCTTCTCGTTCTATTACCGGCACATGCTGCCGGTCGACCTGCTCGCGATCGCGCCGCGCGGTGCGTACAACATGCACGGTTCGCTGCTGCCGAAATACCGGGGTCGGGTTCCGACCAACTGGGCGGTGCTGAACGGCGAGACGGAAACCGGCGCGACGCTGCATGAAATGGCCGCGAAGCCCGACGCCGGCGCGATCGTCGGCCAGACCGCGGTGCCGATCCTGCCCGACGACACGGCCGCGCAGGTGTTCGACAAGGTCACGGTGGCCGCCGAGCAGACGCTGTGGCGCGTCCTGCCCGCGCTGCTCGCGGGCGAAGCGCCGCACCTGCCGAACGATCTCGCAGCCGGCAGCTACTTCGGCGGCCGCAAGCCCGAGGACGGCCGGATCGACTGGTCGAAGCCCGCCGCGCAGGTCTACAACCTGGTCCGCGCGGTCGCGCCCCCGTATCCGGGCGCGTTCACGGACCTGAACGGCGCGCGCTTCGTCGTCGCGCGCGCGCGCGTTGCGGCGCCCGGCAGCCCGGCCGCCGCGGCGGCGGTCGATTTGCCGCCCGGCCTGCACGTAAGCGATAATGTGCTATTCGGCGTCTGCGGCGACAGCCGCGCCATATCCATTCTCGAGCTGTGGCAACAGCGCGACGGCAGCGAAACCGTCGTGACGCCCGCGGAATTCGCGCAGTTCATTCATTCTTCCCGTCATTCATGAAAGCAAAAAAAGTCCTGATCCTGGGTGTGAACGGCTTCATCGGCCATCACCTGTCGAAGCGCATTCTTGAAACCACCGATTGGGAAGTGTTCGGCATGGACATGCAGACCGATCGGCTCGGCGATCTCGTCAACCACGAGCGGATGCATTTCTTCGAAGGCGACATCACGATCAACAAGGAGTGGGTCGAGTATCACGTGAAGAAGTGCGACGTGATCCTGCCGCTCGTCGCGATCGCGACGCCCGCGACCTACGTCCAGCAGCCGCTGCGCGTGTTCGAGCTCGACTTCGAGGCGAACCTGCCGATCGTGCGCTCGGCCGTGAAGTACGGCAAGCACCTCGTGTTCCCGTCGACCTCCGAGGTCTACGGGATGTGCTCGGACGAACAGTTCGACCCCGACAACTCGGCCCTCACCTACGGCCCGATCAACAAGCCGCGCTGGATCTACGCGTGCTCGAAGCAGCTGATGGACCGCGTGATCTGGGGCTACGGGATGGAAGGCCTGAACTTCACGCTGTTCCGTCCGTTCAACTGGATCGGCCCGGGCCTCGACTCGATCTACACGCCGAAGGAAGGCAGCTCGCGCGTCGTCACGCAGTTCCTCGGCCACATCGTGCGCGGCGAAAACATCAGCCTCGTCGACGGCGGCTCGCAGAAGCGCGCGTTCACCGACATCGACGACGGCATCAGCGCGCTGATGAAGATCATCGAAAACGCGAACGGCGTTGCATCGGGCAAGATCTACAACATCGGGAATCCGAAGAATAATTTCTCGGTGCGCGAACTCGCGCACAAGATGCTCGAACTCGCGGCCGAGTTCCCCGAGTACGCCGATTCCGCGAAGAACGTGAACCTCGTCGAAACGACGTCGGGCGCGTACTACGGCAAGGGCTACCAGGACGTGCAGAACCGCGTGCCGAAGATCGACAACACGATGCAGGAGCTCGGCTGGGCGCCGCAATCGACGTTCGACGACGCGCTGCGCAAGATCTTCGAGGCGTACCGCGGCCACGTCGCCGACGCGCGCGCACTCGTCGAGCAGCAAGGCTAACGCGGGACACTCGCTTGGCTCGCATCGTCCTCAAGATCGACGTCGACACGCTGCGCGGCACGCGCGAAGGCGTGCCGAACCTCGCGCGCATCTTCGACCGCTTCAGCGCCCGCGCAACCTTCCTCTTCAGCCTCGGGCCGGACCATACCGGCTGGGCGCTGCGGCGCGTGTTCCGCCCGGGGTTCCTGAAGAAGGTGTCGCGCACGTCGGTCGTCGAGCATTACGGCGTGAAGCAGCTGATGTACGGCGTGCTGCTGCCGGGTCCTGACATCGGCCGCCGCGCGATCGCCGACATGCGCGCGATCCACGAGGCCGGCTTCGAATGCGGGATCCACACGTGGGATCACGTGTACTGGCAGGACAACGTCCGCCAGCAGGATCGCGACTGGACCGCGCGCGAAATGCAGAAAAGCCACGCGCGCTTCGTCGAGATCTTCGGCGCGCCGCCCGTCACGCACGGCGCGGCAGGCTGGCAGATGAACGACGCGGCGTTCGAGCAGATCGACGCGTGGGGCATGCGCTACGCGTCCGATGGCCGCGGCCATTCGCCGTACCTGCCGGTCGTCGGCGGCCGGACGCTCGCGCACGTGCAGATGCCGACGACGCTGCCGACGCTCGACGAAGTGCTCGGCGTCGACGGCGTCGACACGCACAACGTCGCCGCGCACATCCTCAAGTTCACCGAAACCAATCCGCACGACCAGGTCTTCACGCTGCACGCGGAACTGGAAGGCCAGAAGCTCGCGCCGGTGTTCGAGCAACTGCTCGCGGGCTGGCGTGCGCAAGGCCACACGTTTGCGACGATGGGCGACTATCACGCGACGCTGGACCGCGACACGCTGCCATCGTACCCTGTCACGTGGGGCGAGATTCCGGGCCGCTCCGGCGAGCTGATCGTCCAGCCCGACTGAGCTCGCACGCGGGCAGGCGCCGTCCGATCCCGACCCTCCGGTGCGGCTGCCGCCGCACCGCACCCTGTACGCCGCCGTGCACGCGCGATCGATGCGCGGCGCGCAAACGCGCCATCGCCAAGGCGCCCTTCCATAACAACAGGAGAAACACGTGTCCGTCGAAGTTGACCGTCAAGTTCCCGATTTCACTGCCCCGGCTACCGGCGGCGACCTGTCGCTGTCCGACCTGCAGGGCAAGAAGCTCGTGCTGTATTTCTATCCGAAGGACAACACGCCCGGCTGCACGACCGAGGGGCTGCAGTTCCGCGATCTCTATCCGAAGTTCAAGAAGGCCGGCGCGGAAATCGTCGGCGTGTCGCGTGACAGCCTGCGCTCGCATGACAATTTCAAGGCAAAGCTCGAGCTGCCGTTCGCGCTGATCTCCGATGGCGACGAAGCGCTGTGCACGCTGTTCGATGTCATCAAGATGAAGAAAATGTATGGCAAGGAAGTGCGCGGAATCGAGCGCTCGACGTTCCTGATCGACGCCGACGGCGTGCTGCGTCGCGAATGGCGCGGCATCAAGGTACCGGGTCATGTGGAGGACGTGCTGGGTGCTGTACAAGCGCTTTGAGGCGCGCTATATTGGGCCGCAATGAATGCCAGTACGCCCCATATTTCTCGTAGCTGCGCCGGTGCTCGTTGCGATGCTTCCCGGCACCTGACGCGCATCACGACGGTATCAGCCGAGCCGCTTGTCCCGGTCGACGGGGCAGCGGCTTTTTTTATGGTCTGCGCGCCGGCGCTCGGTCCGGCCCTTCACCCCGTCAAGGAGCTGATCGACATTTAGGCGAACCGGCTAAACGAATTTCATGTGCGCCACCGCGCGCAAACTGCCTGCGTCTTCGTCACGAAGCAGAATGCGATCAGCGGCGCATGCCATGCGACACGATTCCTCCCGAGGGACACCATGCCTTTGCCTACCCCCCCCAGCAAGCTCGGCAGCCTGCTGCCGCCCGACGAATACAAGGCGAAAGCGCGACCCGCGAAAGCCGCGAAGCAATCCGCCGAAGGGGACGTTTCCACGGCCGGTGACTACGGTCCGGCTAGCGTGGCCCAACCGATGACCGAAGCCGCGAACACCGCCGCGCCGCTGCGTGCCGTCGGCGCGATCGCGTCGACGCAGGAAGCCCCGAGCGCCCCTGCGCGCGGCCGCAAGACCAAGCAGACGGCCGCACTGCTGCAGCCCGTGCCGGCACCCGCAGAACCCGCCGCGCCGGTCGCGCGCGCCGAAAAGCCTTCGGCCGTGAAACCGGCCGCCGCCGTCGCGCGCGAAGCCGGTACCGCGACGAAATCGCGCGGCCGCAAGGCCGCCGAAGCCGAGATGCAGAAGCTGTTCGTGCTCGACACGAACGTGCTGATGCACGATCCGAGCAGCCTCTTCCGCTTCGAGGAACACGACGTCTATCTGCCGATGATGACGCTCGAGGAACTCGACAACCACAAGAAGGGGATGTCGGAAGTCGCACGCAACGCGCGCCAGGTGAGCCGCACGCTCGATGCGCTCGTCGCCGACGCGGGCCCGATCACGACCGGCATTCCGCTGTCGCGCCTCGGTAGCCGCGATGCGCTCGGCCGCCTCTATTTCCAGACGACGCTCACCAACATCGAGCCCGTCGAGGGCCTGCCGCAAGGCAAGGCCGACAACCAGATCCTCGGCGTCGTGCGCGCGCTGCAGCGCGACCGGCCCGACCGCCAGGTCGTGCTGGTGTCGAAAGACATCAACATGCGGATCAAGGCGCACGCGCTCGGCCTGCCCGCGGAAGACTACTTCAACGACCAGGTGCTCGAGGACAAGGACCTCCTGTACACCGGCGTGCGCGAGCTGCCGCAGGATTTCTGGACCCGGCATGCGAAGGGCATGGAGAGCTGGCAGGACACGAAGACGGGCACCACGTACTATCGCGTGACGGGTCCGCTCGTCGCGTCAATGCTCGTCAACGAGTTCGTCTACCTCGAGCCGCAGAACGGCGAGCCGACGTTCCATGCGGTCGTCCGCGAGCTGAACGGCAAGACGGCGCTGCTGCAGACGCTGCGTGACTACAGCCACCACAAGAACAACGTGTGGGGCATCACCGCGCGCAACCGCGAGCAGAATTTCGCGCTGAACCTGCTGATGAACCCGGAGATCGACTTCGTCACGCTGCTCGGCCAGGCCGGCACCGGCAAGACGCTCGTCGCGCTCGCGGCGGGCCTCGCGCAGGTGCTCGACGACAAGCGCTACAACGAGATCATCGTGACGCGCGCGACCGTGCCCGTCGGCGAGGACATCGGGTTCCTGCCCGGTACCGAGGAAGAGAAGATGCAGCCTTGGATGGGGGCATTCGACGACAACCTCGAAGTGCTGCAGAAGACCGACGACGCCGCCGGCGAATGGGGTCGTGCAGCGACGCAGGAACTGATCCGTTCGCGCCTGAAAGTGAAGAGCATGAACTTCATGCGCGGCCGCACGTTCGTCGACAAGTACCTGATCATCGACGAGGCGCAGAACCTGACGCCGAAGCAGATGAAGACGCTCGTCACGCGCGCGGGCCCCGGCACGAAGATCGTCTGCCTCGGCAACATCGCGCAGATCGATACACCGTACCTGACGGAAGGCAGCTCGGGCCTCACCTACGTTGTCGATCGCTTCAAGGGCTGGAGCCACGGCGGCCACGTGACGCTCGCGCGCGGCGAACGGTCGCGGCTCGCCGATTACGCGTCCGACATCCTGTAACGCGGCCTGCCGGCCAGCCTGAGCCGGCTCAGGTCGTTCGCGACACCACACGGCGCTCCGGAAACGGAGCGCCGTTTTTGTTTTGGGGTCGTAAGCACTGCAAGCCGCCGTCACGCAATGACCACATTTACACGCGAAACTTCAAGTAAATTCTCAGGAATGGTTGCCTAAGCCCCGTCGGAGCGACTACCATCGGGCCTATCCGTTGTCATACGATTCGCGAGCGCGCCGCGCTCGCCCGCCTGTCATGCTTCGAATCTGGGTTCCCGTCGCCGTCGTGTCGTTGCTTGCGGCCTGCTCCAGCGTGCCGCCGCAGTCGGCGTCGCGCTCGTCGGGGACGACGATCACGACGCCCCGCGCGTTCCCGCCGCCCGCCAATTTCCCGAAATTCGTCGACCACAGCGTCGGCCAGGAAGAAATCTCGATCCAGGCGATGAGCCTCGTCGGCGTGCCGTACCGCTGGGGCGGCAACACGCCGGCGAGCGGCTTCGACTGCAGCGGGCTCGTGCGCTACGTGATCGGGCGCGCGGCGGACGTGGACCTGCCGCGCACGACCGCGGACATGAGCGGCCGCGGCACGTCGATCGACCCGGAGCAGATCGCGCCGGGCGACCTGATCTTCTTCAACACCACCGGGCGGCCGCATTCGCACGTCGGCATCTATGTCGGCAAGCTGCGCTTCGTCAATGCGCCGTCGACGGGCGGCACCGTGCGGCTCGACTACCTGACGAACCCGTACTGGGCGAAGCGCTTCGACGGCATTCGCCGCGTCGCGCCGCCGAAGGCGACGCCGACGCCGTTCGATGCGCCGACCTACGAAGCGCGGCGCGATGTTCCGCGTGCGCAGCCGGCCGCACCGGCGTCCGCCGTGGTGGCCGCCGCACCGAGGCAGCCGGCCTATGCGGCTGCGCCGCCGAGCGTGTCACCGCTGTCGCCGGCCACGACGACTGCGCAGGCGACGCCGGCCACGTCGACCGCACCGGTCGCTCAGGCCGCAGTCGCCGACCCGTACGAACCTCCGCCACCGCGGATGCCGGCGGCCCAGCAGCAGGCGACATCCGTGAGTGACGTCGCCGCGGCAACGGCAAGCCCGTCGCGAGCCGATGTCGCAGAGGTCGGCACGTCGATTCCGACGACGGCCCTGACTGCCGCCGAAGCAGCCGCATTCGATTCGGAACCGCCGCCGTCTGCCCCGGCGACACGCCAGGCGCGCGCCGCCGAACCCGACAGTGTCCAGGTACTGCGCGCATCGACGCAATCCGCCCCCGTCAGCACACGCACCGGCACGGCCGACGACCCGATCGCCCGCTTCGCGAACGGCAGCTACTGATACAAGACCCTGTCGTCGAACCGTGCGATGCGCGGCGCCCTCCACCGGTCCGCGCCCATGAAAAAAGCGCCGCAGCCTGTCGGCATGCGGCGCTTTCGGGAGCGAAGCGGCACTGGCGCGAAACGACGCGATCAGAAGATCCGGTGGCCGAGCCACCAGCCGCCCGCCGCGAACAGCGCGGACGCCGGCAGCGTCAGCACCCACGCCCAGACGATGTTGCCGGCCACGCCCCAGCGCACGGCCGACAGCTTCTGCGTCGCGCCGACGCCGACGATCGCGCCGGTGATCGTGTGCGTCGTCGACACCGGAATGCCGAGGAACGACGCAATGAACAGCGTCATCGCACCGCCCGTTTCGGCGCAGAACCCGCCGACCGGCTTCAGCTTCGTGATCTTCTGGCCCATCGTGCGCACGATCCGCCAGCCGCCGAACAGCGTGCCGAGACCCATCGACAGGTAGCACGCGCCGATCACCCACGCGGGCGGCGCATCGGCGGTCGCCGACGCATAGCCCGTCGCGATCAGCAGCATCCAGATGATGCCGATCGTCTTCTGCGCATCGTTGCCGCCGTGACCGAGGCTGTACAGCCCGGCCGACAGCAGCTGCAGACGACGGAACCGGCGGTCGACCTTGCTCGGTGCGGTACGGAAATACAGCCACGACACGCCGAGCATGAACAGCGAACCGAGGATGAAGCCGAGCAGCGGCGAGATGAAGATGAACGCGATCGTCTTCATCAGCCCGTCGATATTGAGCGAGCCCCAGCCCGACTTCGCGAGCGCCGCGCCGACAAGGCCGCCGATCAGCGCATGCGACGAGCTCGACGGAATGCCGTAGTACCAGGTGATCACGTTCCAGCCGATCGCGCCGATCAGCGCGCCGAACACGACGTAATGGTCGACGATCTCAGGGTCGATCGTGCCTTTGCCGACGGTCTGCGCGACCTTCAGGTGAAAGATGAAATACGCGATGACGTTGAACAAGGCCGCGAATGCCACCGCCTGCTGCGGCTTCAGCACCCCGGTGGACACGACGGTGGCGATCGAGTTCGCCGCGTCGTGGAAGCCGTTCATGAAGTCGAATACGAGCGCGACGAGCACCAGCGCCGCGACCATCCATAGGGCGAGTTGTATCGAATGCATCGTAATCGGCTCAGGCGTTTTCCAGCACGATGCCTTCGATGATGTTCGCGACGTCCTCGCATTTGTCGGTGATCTCTTCGAGCAGCTCGTAGATCGCCTTCAGCTTGATCAGCGTCTTCACGTCGTCTTCTTCGCGGAACAGCTTCGACATCGCCGCACGCAGCACGCGGTCGGCTTCCGATTCCCAGCGGTCGATTTCTTCGCACGCCTTCAGGATCTGCGCGGACTGCTTCATGTCCGACAGCATCGCAACGGCCTGCTGCACGTGCTGCGCGGCCTGCGTGACGATGTGCGCGAGCTGGCTCGCCTCGGACGTCACCGCACGCACGTCGTACAGCGACACGGCGGTCGCGACATCCTCCATCAGGTCGAGGATGTCGTCCATCGTCGTGATCAGCTTGTGGATCTCGTCGCGGTCGAGCGGCGTGATGAACGTCTTGTGCAGCAAATCGATCACTTCGTGCGTCAGCTTGTCGGCAGCCTTCTCGGCCGACTGCACGTTTTGCTTGTGAATCTCGGCATCGGCGAGATTGTCGATCAGCAGTTCGAGCTCGCGGCCCGCGGCAACGATGTGCTTCGCGTGCGCATTGAAGTATTCAAAGAACTTGCCCTCGGTGGGCATGAATCGACCGAACATGGGATTCCTGGGAGATTGTCAAACGGCTGTCACGAAAATCGGCGACATTGTACCGTTTCCCGTCCGGCGCGCGCACGGGACGCGCGCGCACACGGCGACGGGATACAACGTTTCGTGAAATAGGGGTTTACAACCGGCGTCACTCGCCGTAGAAGTTCTGCGCCCCGGCAAAATTGTCGAACTTCGTGTATTGGCCGAGGAACGTGAGCCGAACGGGCCCGATCGGGCCGTTACGCTGCTTGCCGATGATGATTTCGGCAGTGCCCTTGTCGGGGCTGTCCGGGTTGTAGACTTCGTCCCGGTAGATGAACAGGATCACGTCCGCATCCTGTTCGATTGCGCCGGATTCCCGCAGGTCCGACATCACCGGCCGCTTGTTCGGTCGCTGTTCGAGGCCGCGGTTCAGCTGCGACAGTGCGATCACCGGCACGTCGAGCTCCTTCGCGAGACTCTTCAGCGAGCGGGAAATTTCCGAGATTTCGGTCGCGCGGTTCTCGCCCGACGACGAGCCCGACATCAGCTGCAGGTAGTCGACGATGATCAGGCCGAGCTTGCCGCACTGGCGCGCGAGACGCCGCGCCCGCGAGCGCAGTTCCATCGGGTTCAGGCCGCCCGTCTCGTCGATGAAGAGCTGCGCCTCGCTCATCTTCTGCACTGCGTGCGTGAGCTTCGGCCAGTCCTCGTCGGTGAGACGCCCGGTCCGCATCCGGTGCTGGTCGAGCCGGCCGATCGAGCCGAGCATACGCATCACGAGCTGCGTGCCCGGCATTTCCATCGAGAACACCGCGACCGGCAGCCCGTATTCCACCGCGACGTATTCGCCGATGTTCATCGAGAAGGCTGTATTGTGCGTCACCACGAAATCGTCGGTTACGTACAGGCGCGACGGATGCGACACCGAGATGCACTGCGTGGCCGTCCGGCGCGTCGGCTCGATACCGACGATCACCGGCATCTTGCGACGCGTTCGCCCGGCTGCAAGCCGTTCGCGCTTGCCCTCGAACAGGAACAGGCTTTGCGGATCCGGATGACTGATCGTGCACACATAAGCCGTTGCGCCGGCCCTGCGCTCGTCGCCGGACGTGAAGCTGGTCGCCTTCTCCGAAATCTGGCACCAGGAACCGAGCGAACGTGCCAACTCCTGGACGTCGCGCGCGAGTTGCGCACTGGCCGTCGAGTAACGCACCGTGCCCCACGATTCGACCCAGCCGTCGGTATCGAGCAGTCCGCGCAGCAGATCGAGTCGCACATCCTTGCCCGCCTCGAGGTAGATTCGCGGAATGAACTTGTCGTAACTCGTCCGCCCCCATACGCCAAGCCGTTCAAGCGCCGCCTTCAGCGGATTGACTGTCGGGCGCGGCCCCTGGTCGGCCGGGCGACGCTTGATTCTCCAGTCGTACTGGCCGGAATATTCGAGTTCGAGGGTCGCGTCGACCCGCGCGCGCATCCGGTTCAGCGTCTCCTCCGCCTTGACACTGAAACGCACCGCCGTACCGCTCAGCGAGCCGTCGCCGAGCAATGCGCCCAGCACCCACGGATCGACAGGAAGCGAATCCGCGTGTCCGAAATCGCCGCTCGGCATGTCGATCCACAAGCGATTCCGATAGCGCTGCCGCGTCAGGAGCGTGCGAATTTCTGCCGTGGTCAAAACGCGCGGCTTCTCCCACCCACGGTAATGGACACACCACAGGTGCTCGTCGCAACATTCGGCGGAACGGCCATCCGAGAAACTGACGCGGTAGACCTGCCGGTCGCCTTGCGGAAAGATGCCGGTCACCGTCGACGGTGCGCCGTCGACCGATGCGAGCGCATCACCGACCTTCAGCTCACCCATCCGCTTCCAGCCCGTCAGTGTGCTGACGCGCGCATCGAGCGGCTGCGCCTTACCCATCGACGGACGACCGGCAACGATGATCAGCTCGCCGCCATGCATCCCCGACGTCATCCGGTCGAGATCGACGAAGCCCGTCGGCGTGCCGGTGACGTCGCTCGGGTTCGCGGTGTGATACAGCGTGTCGATCCGCTCGACGACCTGCGTGAGCAGCGGGCCGATCTCGAGGAAGCCGTTGTTGCCGCGCGCGCCCTCCTCGGCGATCGAGAACACCTTCGCTTCGGCCTCGTCGAGCAGCTGGCGGACTTCCTTGCCCTGCGGATTGAACGCATCGGCGGAAATCTCGTCCGCGACCGACACGAGCCGGCGCAGCACCGCGCGATCGCGCACGATCTCCGCGTAGCGGCGGATGTTCGCCGCGCTCGGCGTGTTCTGCGCGAGCGCGTTCAGATACGCGAGCCCGCCGACGTCGTCCGCCTTGCCGGACGTGGTCAGCGCTTCATAGACGGTCACCACGTCGGCCGGACGCGTCGCCGCGATCAGGCGGCCGATGTGCTCGTAGATGATCCGGTGGTCGTAGCGATAGAAATCACCCTGCGACAGGAAGTCGGCAATCCGGTCCCACGCCGCGTTGTCGAGCAACAGGCCGCCCAGCACCGACTGCTCGGCTTCGACCGAGTGCGGCGGGACTTTCAGCGATTCGATTTGAGGATCTTGCGGCGCGTTCATGGGTTGGGATTATCGCGAATTGAGCGCGGGGACGCCAGCCGGTCGCCGGCTGCCGGACAACAAAAAAGGCAGGCCCCGGTTACCCGGGCGCCTGCCCTTCATCCGGGCGGCGGAAGCCGCCCGGCAAGACTGCGTACGCTTACGCGTGGTCGCCGATCACGTTGACCGTGACGTCGACGACGACGTCCGTGTGCAGCGCGACCTGGACAGCGTGCTCGCCGATCATCTTCAGCGGGCCTTCCGGCATGCGAACCTGTGCCTTCTCGACGTCGTAGCCTGCCTTCTTCAGCAGTTCCGCGACGTCCGCGTTCGTGACCGAGCCGAACAGACGGCCGTCAACGCCCGACTTCTGCGTGATTTCGAACGACTGGCCTGCCAGCTTCTCGCCGACTGCCTGCGAAGCCGCCAGCTTTTCAGCGGCGATCTTCTCGAGCTCTGCACGGCGCACTTCGAATTCGGCGATCGCTTCCTTCGTTGCGCGACGAGCCTTGCGGTTCGGGATCAGGAAGTTGCGTGCGTAACCGTCCTTGACCTTGACGATGTCGCCCAGGTTGCCCAGGTTGGCGACTTTTTCCAACAGAATGATTTGCATTCGAATTCTCCTTATTGCGTCGCCTGATTACGCCTTGTGCTGATCGGTGTACGGCAGCAGCGCGAGGAAACGCGCACGCTTGATTGCCGTATCCAGCTGACGCTGATAGTGCGCCTTCGTACCCGTCAGGCGAGCCGGCGTGATCTTGCCGTTTTCGCCGATGAAGTCCTTCAGCGTTTCCGTGTCCTTGTAGTCGATCTGCTCGACGCCGGCGGCCGTGAAACGGCAGAACTTCTTGCGCTTGAAGAGCGGGTTTTGTTGCTGACGACGCTTGTCGAATTTCTTACCAGTCGGGCGGGGCATGATTTCAGTCCTTTCCAATGTCCTGCAATGCTGTGATGTGAAACACCAAGGTTCTCGCGTTGCGGCTTTTCTTTGCCAGGAAGCCCGTGAACAGCGTTTCGACGCCCATTTCACGGCTTTCCAGCCTGCCGCTCGCCTCACCGGCCGCCACCGCCTCGATCGTCATTTCGACCTGACGGGGTATGCCTGCTTCGACGACTTCCGTGCGGTGATGCAACGTGGCGCTTGCGATCGGAACGCCGGCGGGGGTGTACCGCACCGGTGCGCGTTCGACGACGCTCGCGGTCAATTGCAGCCTGTTCACGTGAGTGGCGCGCTCCTTGGTGGCTTAAATGACTACGAGCTTAAGCCTGCGCTTCGGTCGGCTGAGCAGCAGCCGCCTTCTTGGCTTCTTCGCGCTGAACTTCCTTCATCATCGGCGACGGGCCGGTCTCGGCCTTCTTCATCTTGACGATGAGGTGACGCAGCACGGCGTCGTTGAACTTGAACGCGTGTTCGAGTTCGTCGAGCGTCGTCTGGTCGCACTCGATGTTCATGCAGACGTAGTGAGCCTTCGCGAGTTTCTCGATCATGTAGGCCAGTTGGCGACGGCCCCAGTCTTCGACACGGTGGATCTGACCGCCGTGCGACGTGATCGTGGTCTTGTAACGCTCGATCATCGCGGGCACTTGCTCGCTCTGATCGGGGTGCACGATGAAGACGATTTCGTAATGACGCATTACACACTCCTTGTGGATTGAAGCCACCCGGGCGTCTGAACCGGTGTGGCAAGTGAGAAGCCGAAGATTCTAACCCGGATATGGGTCACGTGCAAGGTTCATCGATAATTCGCCGCGCGATTCGGCCGTGTTTTCAACGACTTGTGCCCGACGGGCAGCGCCTGGCGGGCGGTCGCCGCGTCCGGCGGCGCCGTGCGCGCGGCGCTGTCGGACACGCGGATCGCGATCGGGTCGAGATGGGGGTCACAACCCTCTGCTTGCTGTCATTCCGTGCGCGGCGCACCAAGGCGCGCGTTCAGCGCCGCCTTGAACGCCGCGAGCGCGGACGGCTCGGCATCGGTCACGGCCCACCACGTCATGCCGGCGGCGTCCCAGCGGTCGAGCGCGTAACCCTGCGACAGGGTCGCATACGGCGCCGACGCCCCGCCCTCCCCGGACGGCCGCACGTACACGTCGATCACGTGCTGCCGGTAGCGGTACACGAGCACCGCGACGCGACGCTGCCCGACGTAGTCGAGCCGGCCGCCCGCGAGCGCGAAGCCGTTCGCGGCGAGATCCTCGACGGGCGGCGCATAGTCGAGACGGCCGTTGAACCAGGGCTTGACCGTATGCCGGTCGGTCGAGATCACGTCGATGTCGCGCGCCGACAGGCCCGCCCGCACATGGCTCGCGACGAGCTCGTCGACGGTGCGATCGGTCGCTGCACGATGCGCGGACAGCGTCATCCCCGCAGCCGCCGCGAGCGCGATCACGAGCGCGACGCCCCAGCCGGCGCCCGGCAGCGCGATGGCGCGAGGCCGCGGCCTGCCGGCCGACGGGCCGCGCAGGCCCAGCCGCCCGAACCAATCGAACCAGCCCGGTACGCGCGCGGGCGCGCGCGGCACGTCGGCCGCCGACGGCAAGCCCGCAAGGATGCGTGCGCGCAGCGCGTCCGGCGCACGGTGATATTCGGCCTGGCGGACCGCCTGGCCGAGCGCGACGATCCGGTCGCGCTCGCGGCGGCACGCGTCGCACGTGTCGACGTGCCGCTGGATCCGCAACGCGTCGGGCGCCGACAGCTCGCGGTCGACATCCGCGCCAAGCAGTTCGCGCGCTTCGTTACAGTCCATCGATGGCCTCCGATGCCGTTCCGGCTGCCGGCGCGCCGCCTGCCGCGCTTCCGCCCGGCGCCGCCGCCGTACGTGCCGTGTCCCGCGCCGGCTCGCCGCATGCGCCTTCGAGCAGCGCGGCGAGCCGGCGGCGGCCGCGCGCGAGCCGCGACATCACGGTGCCCACCGGCACGTCCGCGATCGCCGCGATCTCGCGGTAGCTCAAGTCCTCCATTTCACGCAGCACGAGCACTTCCCGATATTCGGCCGGCAGCTTCGCCAGCGCGGCATTCACGAGGCGGGCGTCCTCGCCGCGCAGCAGCTGCGCGAGCGGGTCCTCCGCTGCCGGATGCCAGTCGTCGGGCGACTCCGTTCCGTCGAGCGTTTCGGGCACCGCCACTTCGTGCGCGTGCGTGCGCCGCCGCCATTCCGTGTACCAGGTGTGGCGCACGATCGTCAGCAGCCACGGCCGCGCGTTGTCACCCCGGCAGCCGTCGACGAAGCGCAGCGCGCGGACGCACGCCTCCTGCACGACGTCGTCCGCATCGCTCGCACTGCCGCTCAGCCAGCGCGCGAGGTTGTACGCGGCGTCGAGGTGCGGCAGCACGAGCGCGCGAAAGCGCTCGCCGCGCGCCGCCGCATCCTGTGCCGCTCGTTCGTCGACCGTCCGGCCGGATTGCCCCACGTCGCCTCCTGTTGATCCCGACGGCCTCAGCCGCGTCCGTTCGGCGTGCAGCGCCCGCAACAGACGGGCGATACGCACACGGTCAAGGATCCTTACCACCCGTGGATCGAGTTTATTCCCGCCAAACGTGCGCGGAGACGAAAAATAAACCGGGAATGGCAGCCGCGCGCCGCCGGTATCACAGGCATGCCCCGTCATCGCTTCGCCAAGGAGCCGCCATGCCGCTCGATTTCCCGTTCCCCAGGCATCCCGACGCGCGTGCGGCCTGCCGCGCCCATCGGCGCCAGGCCTGCGTCCACGCAGTTCCGCGTGCAGTTCCGCACTCAGCGGCCGTCCCCCGCACGGCCGCCGCCGCGCGAGGCGCGCCCAGCGCGCCTATGGCGTCGTGCTCCAGTAGCCGGGGTGCGCGTACGCGTCGCGCAGGTAGTCGATGAAATAGCGCACGCGCGCGGGCACGTAGCGCTGCTGCGGATAGACGGCAAGGATGTCGTAGTCGGGCAGCGCGTATTCGTCGAGCACGGTTTCGAGCTCGCCCGTCTCGAGCTGCGCGGCGATTTCCCACGTCGAGCGCCAGCCGAGCCCGAGCCCTTCAGACGCCCAGCGGTGCAGCAGTTCGCCGTCGTTGCAGTCGAGGCTGCCCGTCACGCGCATCGTGACGATCTTGCCGTTGCGCTGGAAATACCAGCCGCGGTTCTGGCCGCCCTGCAGGTTGAACGCGAGGCAGTTGTGCGCGAGCAGGTCGTCGAGCGACTTCGGGCGGCCGTGCCGGCGGAAATAGTCCGGCGTGCCGCACACGACGCGCCGGTTCGACGCAAGCTTCACCGCGACGAAATTCGGGTCGACCGCGCCGCCGATCCGGATCGACAGGTCGTAGCCTTCGCGCACGAGGTCGACGACCCGGTCGGTCAGGTTGAACGACAACTGCATGTCCGGCTTGTCGGCGAGAAAGCCCGGCGCATGCGGCGCGACGTGCTTGCGGCCGAACGCGGCCGGCGCCGACACGATCAGGTGGCCGCTCACCGAGCGCCGCCCGGCGGCCAGCTCGTTCTCGGCCTGGTCCCATTCGGCGAGCAGCCCGCGGCAGCGCTCGAGGAACGCCGCGCCCTCCTCGCTGACGACGAGCCGCCGCGTCGAGCGGTACATCAGCTTCACGCCGAGGCGCTTCTCCAGCGCGTCGATGCGCCGGCCGAGCACGACAGGCGACACGCCCTCCTCGAGCGCGGCTGCCGCGAGGCTGCCCGCGTCCGCGACCCGCACGAACGTCTCGATCTGCTTGAAGCGGTCCATCTCATGTCTCCTGCATGACGGCGGGCCTTGGGCCCGTTCACGCCCAGGGCCGACACACCGTCATTCAATACTTTTAGTTTCGAAAAAAGCGACTGCGGCTGATCTTATCAAACCTTTGGTGCAACCCTAAAGTGTCTCCAACAGACCGATTCGCAAGATCCGCCATATTCAAGGAGACATCCATGGCCAAGATGAGAGCCGTCGACGCCGCCGTACTCGTGCTCGAGAAGGAAGGCATCCAGACCGCATTCGGCGTGCCCGGCGCAGCCATCAACCCGTTCTACTCCGCGATGCGCAAATCGGGCGGCATCAGCCACGTGCTGGCCCGCCACGTCGAGGGCGCCTCGCACATGGCCGAGGGCTTCACGCGCGCCGCGCCGGGCAACATCGGCGTGTGCATCGGCACGTCGGGCCCGGCCGGTACCGACATGATCACGGGCCTCTATTCGGCGTCCGCCGACTCGATCCCGATCCTCGCGATCACGGGCCAGGCGCCGCGCGCCCGCCTGTACAAGGAAGACTTCCAGGCGGTCGACATCGAGTCGATCGCGAAGCCGGTCACCAAGTGGGCCGTCACCGTGCGCGAGCCGGCGCTCGTGCCGCGCGTGTTCCAGCAGGCGTTCCACCTGATGCGCTCGGGCCGTCCGGGCCCGGTGCTCGTTGATCTGCCGATCGACGTGCAGCTCGCCGAGATCGAATTCGACATCGACACGTACGAGCCGCTGCCGGTCTACAAGCCCGCGGCAACCCGCGCACAGATCGAGAAGGCGCTCGCGATGCTCAACGACGCGGACAAGCCGCTGATCGTGTCGGGCGGCGGCGTGCTCAACGCGGCGGCCGAGGACCTGCTCGTCACGTTCGCGGAAACGATTGGCGTGCCGGTGATCCCGACGCTGATGTCGTGGGGCGCGATTCCCGACGACCACCCGCTGATGGCCGGCATGGTCGGCCTGCAGACGTCGCACCGCTACGGCAACGCGACGATGCTCGCATCCGACTTCGTGCTCGGCATCGGCAACCGTTGGGCAAACCGCCACACGGGCAGCGTCGACGTCTATACGAAGGGCCGCAAGTTCGTGCACGTGGACATCGAGCCGACGCAGATCGGCCGCGTGTTCGGCCCGGATCTCGGCATCGTGTCGGACGCGAAGGCTGCGCTGGAACTGTTCGTCGCCGTCGCGCAGGAATGGAAGGCCGCGGGCAAGCTGAAGGATCGCAGCGCGTGGGTCGCCGAATGCCAGGAACGCAAGCGCACGCTGCAGCGCAAGACGCACTTCGACAACGTGCCGGTCAAGCCGCAGCGCGTGTACGAAGAGATGAACAAGGTGTTCGGCCGCGATACGTGCTACGTCAGCACGATCGGCCTGTCGCAGATCGCGGCCGCGCAATTCCTGCACGTGTTCAAGGCGCGCAACTGGATCAACTGCGGCCAGGCCGGCCCGCTCGGCTGGACGATCCCCGCCGCGCTCGGCGTGCGTGCGGCCGATCCGCGCCGTCCGATCGTCGCGCTGTCGGGCGACTACGACTTCCAGTTCATGATCGAGGAACTGGCGGCCGGCGCGCAGTTCAAGCTGCCGTACGTGCATGTCGTCGTCAACAACTCGTACCTCGGGCTGATCCGCCAGGCACAGCGCGCATTCGATATGGACTACTGCGTGCAGCTCGCGTTCGACAACGTGAACGCGCCTGAGCTGAACGGCTATGGCGTCGACCACGTCGCGGTGGCCGAAGGCCTCGGCTGCAAGGCATTGCGCGTGTTCAAGCCGGAAGAGATCGAGCCGGCGCTGAAGCAGGCGCAGGCGCTCGCGGAAGAGTTCAGCGTGCCGGTGGTTGTCGAAGTGATCCTCGAGCGCGTGACGAACATTTCGATGGGCACCGAGATCGACGCGATCAACGAGTTCGAGGATCTCGCCGAGAAGGCGGAACATGCGCCGACCGCGATCTCGCTGCTCGACTGACCCACCGTTCTTTTGACTGACCGACCGAAGAGGCTTAGCTCATGCCGAAGTTTGCTGCAAACCTGACCATGCTGTTCAACGAAGTGCCGTTCCTCGACCGCTTCAAGGCGGCCGCCGACGCGGGCTTCGACGCCGTCGAGTTCCTGTTCCCGTATCCGTACGCGAAAGAGGAACTCGCCGAGCGGCTCGAGACGCACCGTCTGCGCCTCGTGCTGCACAACCTGCCCGCCGGCAACTGGGATCAGGGCGAGCGCGGCATCGCATGCCTGCCCGATCGCGTCGGCGAATTCCAGGAAGGCGTCGGCCGTGCGATCGAGTACGCGAAGGCACTGAAGGTGCCGCAGCTGAACTGCCTGGTCGGGATCCCGTCGGCGAGCACGCCGCGCGACAAGACCTTCGTCACGATCGTCGACAACCTGCGCTTCGCCGCCGATGCGCTGAAGCGCGAAGGCATCCGCCTGCTCGTCGAGCCGTGCAACAGCTTCGACATCCCGGGCTTCGCGCTGAACCGCTCGGCCGAAGGGCTCGACGTGATCCGCGCGGTCGGCTCGGACAACCTGTTCCTGCAGTACGACATCTATCACATGCAGCGCATGGAAGGCGAACTGGCCGCGACGATCGAACGCAACCTCGCGTCGATCGGCCACGTCCAGCTCGCCGACAACCCCGGCCGCAACGAGCCGGGCACGGGCGAGATCAACTACGCGTTCCTGTTCGCGCTGCTCGACCGGCTCGGCTATGCCGGCTACGTCGGCTGCGAATACAAGCCTCGCACCACGACGACGGAAGGACTCGGCTGGCTGCAGAGCGTCGCCGGCTGTGCGCCGGGCTCGGCGCGCCGCGCCGCCTGAACGTCACCCGTTCCGTTTTCGTCCCTACCCCTAAGGAGACATCCAGCATGGCAATCATCGGTTTCATCGGCCTCGGCATCATGGGCGCGCACATGGCGCGCAACCTGCTCAAGGGTGACCACCAGCTCGTCGTGAACGGCGCGTTCCCGATCCCGGACGACCTGCGCGCGAGCGCCAAGGTCGTCGCGAACTCGACCGAAGTCGCCAGGCACGCCGACATCATCATTTCGATGGTTCCGGACACGCCGGACGTGCGCAACGTGCTGTTCGCCGACGACGGCGTCGCGAAGGGCCTCACGGCCGGCAAGCTCGTGATCGACATGAGCTCGATCTCGCCGCTCGACACGCAGGCATTCGCGAAGGACATCAACGCACTCGGCTGCGACTACCTCGACGCACCGGTGTCCGGTGGCGAAGTCGGCGCACGCGAAGCGTCGCTGACGATCATGGTCGGCGGCCCGGAAAAGGCGTTCGAGCGCGCGAAGCCGCTGTTCGAGCTGATGGGCAAGAACATCACGCTGGTCGGCGACAACGGCGCCGGCCAGACCTGCAAGGTCGCGAACCAGATCATCGTCGCGCTGAACATCGAGGCCGTCGGCGAAGCGCTGCTGTTCGCCGCACGCTCGGGCGCCGATCCGGAACGCGTGCGCCAGGCGCTGATGGGCGGCTTCGCCGCGTCGCGCATCCTCGAGGTGCACGGCGCCCGCATGACGAAGCGCACGTTCGATCCGGGCTTCCGCATCGAGCTGCACCAGAAGGACCTGAACCTCGCGCTCGACGGCGCGCGCAAGCTCGGCCTCGCGCTGCCGCACACGGCGAGCGCGCAGCAGCTGTTCAGCGTCTGCGCGGCGCACGGCGGCAAGGCATGGGATCACTCGGGCCTCGTGCGCGCGCTCGAGATCATGTCGAACTTCGAGATCGCGCAACCGCAAGCCGACACGAAGGCCGCGTAAGCGTGCCATTCGCCGCCCGCACCCGCGGGCGGCACGAATATCGACGATGCGTTCCGCCACGCCGGACACGCATCGATGCGCGAATGTCTCGCGCATCACGGTGGGGCGTCCCGCCGCGCAACTCAAGTGAGCGCGGCGGGACGAAAAGCGCCGCTCTGGGCTGAGAGCGGCGTGGTGGGGTCCGCAGCGGCACCCGGCGACGCCGGGGAAGCCTTGGTCGGTCAGACGTCGTCGTCGGGTGTCCGTCTGTCGGATTTCACGTCTTACATTTCTTTACGTTCGCGCGCGCAATTGTTCATGCATTTGACGCCGTGAGCGCCTACACTTTCGCCACGCCTTTCGAGAAATCCGCCGCGCTTGCGTTCGCCTCAGTCGATCGCGCCCAGCGCGGTGTTTTTTTCGCCACTTCACGGCGCGTTTTCTTTTCAACCACCTAAGGAGTGCAACGATGGGTCTTCTTTCGTTTATCAAAGAGGCGGGTGAAAAACTGCTGGGTCACGCCGACGCGCAAGCGGCGGAAGACCCGAATGCCGCAAACCAGACCGCGGCCGATGCGATCAAGAACTACATCAACACGCAAGGTCTCGACACGTCGAACCTGACAGTCGCGTTCGACGGCGCGTCGCGCACCGTCACGCTGTCGGGCAGCGTCGCCGACCTCGACACGAAGGCGAAGGTCAAGGTCGCGGCCGGCAACGTCCAGGGCGTCGCGGGCGTCAACGACGACGACCTGCAGCCGGACGATCCGCAAGTCCAGTACCACGACGTCGTGTCCGGCGACAACCTGTGGAAGATCGCCGAGAAGTACTACGGCGACGGCTCGAAGAACGATGTGATCTTCGAAGCGAACAAGCCGATGCTGTCGAGCCCGGACCGGATCTACCCGGGCCAGAAGCTCGTGATTCCGCCGCAGTCCTGAGCGTTTGCGCAGGAACAACCGGATCGACAACGAAAAAGCAGGCCGATGGCCTGCTTTTTTCATTGGCGCGGACGCGGTCCGCAAGACCCGTCGATCAATACGCGTCGAACAGCTGCTGCACGTCGGCACGCGCGTGAATCCCGCTGGCGAGCGCGAGCATCAGCAGCACGCGCGCCTTGAACGGATTCAGCGAACCTGCGCTCACGAAGCCGAGCGCATCGTCGTTGGCGGCGCCGTTCTTCATCACGTGCCCCGAACCGACCCGCGACGCGCGCACCACGACGACACCCTGCTTCACCGCATCGGCGAGCGCCGCCTGCAGCGTCGCGTGGATCGAGCCGTTGCCGGTACCCGCGACGACGAGCCCGCGCACGCCGGCCGCGACGAGCGCATCGACGGCCGTGCGCGTGACGCCCGCGTAGCTCGCGACGACCTCGACCGGCGGCCATGCACTGCCGATCGCCAGTTGCGCATCGCGCGAACGCGTGACGCGGCGCGCGAATTCGACGCGGCCGTCCTGCACCCAGCCGAGCGCGCCGAGCTCCGGCGACTGGAACGCATCGACCGCATACGTGCTCGTCTTCACGACATCGCGCGCGCCGTGGATCCGGTTGTTGAACGCGACCAGCACGCCCTGCCCGCGCGCGGCCGGGTGAGCCGCGACCGTCACCGCATTCAGCAGGTTGAGCGGCCCGTCGGACGACAGCGCGGTCGCCGGACGCATCGCCGCGGTCAGCACGACCGGCTTGTCGCCGGGCACGGTCAGGTGCAACGCATAGGCGGTTTCCTCGAGCGTATCGGTGCCGTGCGTGATCACGATGCCGTCGACGGTGTCGTCGGCCATCAGCGCGGCGATCCGTGCGGCGAGCGTGTTCCACAGCGGCAGCGCGAGATCCTTGCTGTCGATGCTCGCGACCTGCTCGGCGCGGATCTGTGCGACCGACGCGAGCGCCGGCACCGCATCGAGCAGGAAGTTGACGCCGAGCGCGCCGGCCTGATAGCCGGCCGTGCTGGCCGCATCGGGTGCAGCCCCGGCGATGGTGCCGCCGGTGGCGAGAACGGCGATGCGCGGCAGCGCCGGCGACGAAGGGGAAGCCTGATTCGGAGTATTCATGGGCGCGATTGTAATGGCTCGGGATCCGCGTCCGATAGCCCCCGGCCGCAATGCCCGCGCGACGCGAAACGCACGGCGCTCATGGTTTGTCCGGATCGCGTCGCGGCACCAGCCGTCAACGCCCGCTGCGGGCGCCACGTTATAGGAAGTGCTGTTTTGGTGTTTTCACATTGATTTGCCATAATCGGAGCGCGCGGCGCGATGCGTCCCCGCTTTGCGCCCTGCTTCGTGACGGCATCAATAAAGCGCAATTCACCCCATGGGAGTGTCAAATGAAAATCCAATCGCTCGTAGCCGCACTGCTCGTCGGCGGCATGCTCGCCTCCCCCGTGTTCGCGGCGAACAGCCAGCAGGACAAGATGAAGGCCTGTAACACGCAGGCAGCCGGCAAGACGGGCGACGAACGCAAGGCGTTCATGAAGGACTGCCTGTCCGCCAAGCCCGCGAAGAAGATGTCGCAGCAGGACAAGATGAAGGCCTGCAACACCCAGGCCGGCGACAAGAAGGGCGACGACCGCAAGGCATTCATGAAGAGCTGCCTGAGCAACCAGCCGGCCGCCTGAGTTCCGCCGCTCCCGCATCGATGCCGCGCGCCGTTCCGACGGGCGCGGCATTTTTGTTTTCGTTGCCTGCGCACCCGGTGCCGCACACGCGCATCGCGTTCATGGCGCGCTGACGCCCCGCCTGTCGTCCGAACGCGGCGCCGCAAAATTGCCGCCCGCCGCGCGCACGGCCTTGCGGCAGCCGACACATGCGCGTCACGGATACCCGCCATATGGTGCGGCAATTCGCCGCGTTTTCTTCTATGATGGCTGCAACGCGGCCCATACAAGCAAAAGAAGCGCCATCGGGCCGCCCTCGAGACGGACGCGCACACCGCGCCAAACGGAGGCATGGATGGCATGGAGACAACACCGCTGGTTCCGCCGCTGGCTGCTCGTGATCGTGTTCTGGGCCGTGCCCGTCGCGATCGTTGCCGTGCGCGAGATCCGCGAGGAAATGGCCTACAACAAGGCGGACCTGCAGCTCGCGCTGACCACGTGGGAACTCACCGACGCGCAGCGCGCCGCCGGCGCCGCCGCGCGCTGTCACGGCGATCCTGACGAAGCCCGCTCAGCCGGCTGTCCGGCCGACGTGCTGAGCGCCAACGCGCCGCGCCAGCAGGCGGCTCGCGACGAATACGTGGTGCGCCGCAACACGCTGGCCAGCTATCTGTGGCACGCGTTCGTCGGCTACTGGGTCGTGCCGGCCGCATTCCTGTTCGCATGCGGTGTCGTGATCGCGCTGATCCGCCGCGCGCTGCGGCGGCCGCCGATCAAGCCGCCCGTCACGCATTGACGCGTGCGTGCCGGCCGGCGCCCGCTTTCCGTTCCGCGCTTTCCGCCCCAACGCCCCGCCGGCGCGCCCGGCATGCCGGCGTCCGGGCGCCGGTCCGTCCGCTGGCGTGTCGCGACACGACCATCCGATTTGACGCTCTTTTGCCGCCGGTTGAAAAGCAGCTGTAATGCGCTGTGATATAACTGCCGACGTGGTCCGCTCCCTGAGCGGGACTCACTCCGAACATCATCAGATGGAGAAGAACGATGCAAAAACGGAATCTCGTGCTGAAAACCGCCGCTGCGCTGCTCGTCGGCAGCCTCGCACTCACCGGTTGCACCACGACGCCTGACAAGCCCGACACCGCCGCGACCAACGCGTCGAAACGCCAGGCGATCGACGCGAGCGTCGATGCAACGCTGTCGCGCCTGTATTCCACGGTCAAGGGTTCGCGTGAACTCGTCGCGAAGTCGCGCGGCGTGCTGGTGTTCCCGGACGTGATCCAGGCCGGCTTCATCGTCGGCGGCCAGACCGGCAACGGCGCGCTGCGCGTCGGCGGCGCGACGGTCGGCTACTACAACACGTCGTCGCTGTCGGTCGGCCTGCAGGCCGGCGCGCAATCGAAGGCGATCGTGTTCCTGTTCATGACGCAGGAAGCGCTCGACGAATTCCGCGGCTCGGACGGCTGGGCCGCCGGCGCCGGCGCATCGATCGCGCTCGTGAAGATGGGCGCGAACGGCGCGGTCGACACGACCACGGCCACCGCACCGGTCCAGGTCGTCGTGCTGACGAACGCCGGCCTGATGGGCGACGTGTCGGTCAACGGCACGAAGGTCACGAAGCTGAAGATCTGACGCCCCCAGATTGCCCGTGCGCCGCACGGGCAGCCGACATGCGCAAACGGCGATGCCCTCGCGGACATCGCCGTTTTTTTGCCTGCGCGGACCGCGTCGGGCGGATCAGGTGGTCGAATCGATCACCTTGAAGCGCGAGCGCTTCTGCGCGCGGATCACCGACTGGTAGACGTCGACGTACTGCTGCGCCATCCGGCGCGACGTGAAGCGCTCCTCGAAGCGCTGCCGCACGCGGGCGCGCGGCAGCAGGTGCAGCCGGTTCACGGCCGCGACCGCGCTGATCTCGTCCTCGACGATGAAGCCCGACACGCCCTCGTCCAGCACCTCCGGCACCGAACCGCGGTTGAACGCGATCACCGGCGTGCCGCACGCCATCGCCTCGATCATCACGAGGCCGAACGGCTCCGGCCAGTCGATCGGAAACAGCAGCGCATGCGCGCCGGACAGGAATTCCGCCTTCTGGTGGTCGGCGATCTCGCCGACGTATTCGACATGCGGCAACGCGAACAGCGGCTTGATCTCGCGCTCGAAATACTCCTGGTCCGCCGCGTCGATCTTCGCGGCGACCTTGATCGGCAGTCCGCACTGCCGCGCGATGCGGATCGCCGTGTCGACGCGCTTTTCCGGCGAGATGCGGCCGAGGAACGCGAGATAGCGCGGCTCGACGGGCTGCGGCGTATATAGCGATTCGGGCAGCCCGTGGTAGACCGTCGTCAGCCACTTCGCCTGCGGCAGCGGCTGGCGCTGCGCGTTCGAGATCGAGATCACGGGCGCCGTGTTGAACGTATCGAACACCGGCTGCTGCTCGGGCAGGTCGAGCCGGCCGTGCAGCGTCGTCACGTACGGCACTTCCTGGCGGTTGAAGACCGAGAACGAGTAGTAGTCCATGTGGAAATGCAGGACGTCGAAGTCCTTCGCGCGGCGCGCGACCGTTTCCATCAGCAGCATGTGCGGCGCGATCCGGTCGCGGATCGACGCGTCGAGCCGCAGCGCGCGCGGCCACACGGGCTCGAGCTTCGCACGCGTCGTCGAATCGCCGCTCGCGAACAGCGTCACGTCATGACCGAGATCGACGAGCGCCTCGGTAATGTAGGACACGACGCGTTCCGTGCCGCCATAGAGCTTCGGCGGCACCGACTCGGTCAACGGGGCGATCTGGGCAATTCTCATGATCCACGTCTCCAGGGGGCCGGCGCGCCGCCGGCCGAATATCTCATTATTAGCGATCCGGCTGCGCGGCACCGGCCGTCTTGCATTTTATGGGCGTTGTTACAGACCGGATACATTCCCGGGGCCGGTCGCGGGGCCCGAACGCGGCCCGGCGGGGCGCGCGTCCCGCCCGCGCGTCAGCGCGACGGCCATTTCCACGGCGGCAGGTCGCGCGTATCGGCGTCGACGAGCCTGGTCGCGCCGAGCTGCTTGCCGAGCACGAGCGATTCGCAGCCGGCTTCGCGCTCGAGCGTCGCGATCAGCCGCGCCGCGTGCGACACGACGATCACCTGCGAATGCCGCGCCGCCTGCGCGATCAGGCGGCCGAGCGCCGGCAACAGGTCCGGGTGCAGGCTCGTTTCCGGCTCGTTCAGCACCATCAGCGCGGGCGGCCGCGGCGTCAACAGCGCCGCCGCGAGCAGCAGGTAGCGCAGCGTGCCGTCCGACAGTTCCGCGGCCGACAGCGGCCGCAGCAGCCCCGGCTGGCGCATCAGCACCTCGAAGCGGCCGCGGCCGCCCGGATTGTCGATGTCGACCGACGCGCCAGGGAACGCGTCGTCGATCGTCGCGTCGAGCGCCGCGCTGTCGCCGATCTCGCGGATCGTCTGCAGCGCGGCCGCGAGGTCGGCGCCGTCGTCCGCGAGCACGGGGGTATGCGTGCCGATGTGCGATTGCCGCGCGGGTGCCTGCGCGTCGGTGCGGAAATGATCGTAGAAGCGCCACGACCGGATCCGCTCGCGCACCGCGATCATTTCCGGCGCGCCGCGCGGATCGGCGAACTCCGTCATCATGCTGTCGAAGCTCGCGACCGGCTGCGGAATGGTCTGCCAGTCGCCCGACTCGGTGCGCGCGCGGATCTGTGCGCCCTGCCGGTCGACCAGCAGCGTCGAAGGCCGCAGCAGCGCCCCGCCCCAGATGCATTCGCGCTTGACGACCGGGTCGAGCCCGAACATCGACGCGCCGTTCGTCACCGGCAACCCGAGGTCGATCGCATAGCCGAAATCGTCGCACGCGAAACCGAGCTTCAGGCTCACGGGCCCTGTGCGCACCGTGCCCGTGACGGGCGTGTCGCCGGCCAGCATCGACCGCGAGAACCGTTCGGGGCCCGCCCACAGCGTCGACGGCAGCCCGCCCTCGCGCGCGAGCGACGGGATCACGCGCCCTTGCGCGGTGTCGGCGAGCAGCCGCAGTGCGCGGTACACGCTCGACTTGCCGCTGCCGTTCGGCCCCGTGACGACGTTCAGCGCCGCGAGCGGCACGATCAGTTCGCGCAGCGAGCGATAGTTGGCGATGGCGAGGGTGTGGAGAGCCGTCATGGATCGATTCGGGTCAACGTCCGCCGGTGGCCTTCGGATCGGCCGCGGTATTGGTCACGGTATCGGCCGCCGTGCCGGCGGCGGGCACGTGCGCGTGCGCACGTCCGGCGCTCGGCGCATCCGGCGCCGACGCATGCGCAAACAGCTCCGTGCGGCTGCGCGGCAGGCACTGCGGATAATGCGCCTGGATGTACGCGATCAGCCCCTCACGCACGCGGCAGCGCAGATCGAAGCACAGCGACGAATCCGCCGCGCTGACGAGCACCCGCAACTGCATCGTGCGTTCGGTCGCATCGGTCACCTGCAGCACCTGCACGCGGCCGTCCCATTCGGGCGCCGCCTGCACGAGCCGCGCGAGCTCGTCACGCAGCGGCGCGAGCGGCGTCCGGTAGTCGACGGACAGGAACACGGTGCCGATGATCTCCGAGCTGTTGCGCGTCCAGTTCGCGAACGGGTTCTCGATGAACCACTGCAGCGGCACGACGAGCCGCCGCTGGTCCCACAGACGCACCGACACGTAGGTGCCGGTGATCTCCTCGATGCGCCCCCACTCGCCCTGGATCACGACCACGTCGTCGAGCCGGATCGGCTGCGTCAGCGCGATCTGCAGGCCGGCGATCAGGTTGCCGAGCACCGGTCGCGCCGCGATGCCGGCCACGAGACCGGCGACCCCGGCCGACGCGAGCAGGCTCGCGCCGACCTGGCGCACGTTCGGGAACGTCATCAGCGCGGCGCCGGTGCCGATGATCACGATCAGGATCATCACGGTGCGCGACAGCACGCGCGCCTGCGTATGGATGCTGCGCGCCTGCAGGTTGTCCGCCGTGTCGACCGGATGCGCCTGGATGATCGCTTCGCCGACCGCCGCCGCGAGCCGCACGAGCAGCCAGGTCAGCGCGATGATCGTGCCGACGGCCGCCGCGGTGCGCATTCCGCGCACGAACGACATCCCGTCGTCGGCCTGCAGCCACAGGAATTCGAGCGCGAGCAGCGCGAGCGTGACGAGCGACGGCTTGTCGATGTAGCGCAGCACGACGCTCATCATCGGATACGGGCGGGCGATGCGCTTGACGATGCGCGCGCCGATCCGGTGCAACGTCGCGCCGACGAGCACGACGAGCGTCGACACGATCAGCGTGCCCAGCCACGAATGCAACGGCGCATCGGCGATGCGCTGCAGTTCCTCGATTGAAATCATCGGCGACTCGGCTGCTTCGGTTCAGGAGGCGCGCACGCCTCGTGCTGGGTGCGTCGGCGACATCCGGGCGCGAGCGCGGCACGCACCCGGGCCCGGACACGGCGTCAGGTCAGTTGCCGCCCTTGCAGGGAAACGCCTTGCCGAGGCCGAGCGACACCGCGGTGCTCGCGTTGTAGTCGGCCAGCTTCGGGTTCTCCGCGATGTACTTGCGCACCGCGTCGGTCATCTGCTGCGACTTGATGTCGGGCGGCAGGCAGAAATACTGGCCGACGCGCGGCCCGGTCGTGCCGCCGATCGCGTCGATGGTGTTGTAGACGCCGTCGGCAGCGCCTTCGATGTACGCCGCGCACGACGCCCGCGACTTGACGTCCGTCTTCGCGCACAGCCGGTCGAGATCCGCGCCCGTGAAAGCTGCCGCCGTCAGCGGCACGGCGAACGCCGCGGCACAAAACATAGCCCGCAACATGGTGTTCCTTTTGTCTATGCGGCCGAAGCCGCACGCTGCGATGACCGGCGCGGCGGCACCGGGGCGCCGGCCGCGCCGATGCGGCTTACGCCTGTGCCGGCCGCACCGGAAAGCGTCATTTTGCACTCTTTTGCGCATCCGCCGGCGACGATGCGCCGACGCGCACGGTGCGCTTGGTCAGGATCTCCGTCGCATCCGGCGCCTTGTAGTGCTTCGCAAATTCGAGCGCGGTCAGGCCGAGCTGGTTCTTCACCTGCGGATCCGCGCCCTGGTCGAGCAGCAGGGTGACCGTCGACCCGTGGTTGCCGCGTGCCGCCATCATCAGCGGCGTCGTCCCGTTCGGCGATGCGGTGTCGATGTACGCGTCGTGGTCGAGCAGCACCTTGACGACCGCGTCCTGGCCGTTGGTGGCCGCATAGTGCAGCGGCGCCCAGCCCTTCTTGCTGACTTCCGCGCCCTTGTCGATCAGGACCTTCACGAGGCCGACGTCGCCATTCAGCGACGCGAGCATCAGCGCGTTCTCGCCGGCCTTGTCTTCCTTCTCGAGGTCGACGTTCGGCGCCGCGGCGAGCGCCGCCGCGACCTTGTCGGACTTCTCGCGCGCGGCGATCACGAGGAGCGGATCGCCGTTCGGCGCGAGCGTGTTCGGATCGAGGCCATTCTTCAACTGCTTGCCGATGTCGGCGATATCGTCGAACTTGACCGCCTTGACGATCGCGTCGAGCGATTCAGCGTGCGCGCCGGCGGACGCGAACAGGCCGCCCACGACGAGCGCGGCGGCGACGAGCGAGGCCACCGATGCGCGTTTCGGCAGATGTTTGATCGGCTTCGTCATTGTTGTTGGCTCCTTCCCTGGGTTGTCGGCTATTGGTTGTCGGCTGTGTCGCGCCGCGGTCAGCGGGCGATCTTGAACAGCCGGAAAAAGTTCTGTGTGGTCGCGTCGGCGAGCGCCTCGACGGCGATCCCGCGCTCGGACGCGATAAAGCGTCCGACATGGCTGACGTACGCAGGTTCATTCGGCTTGCCGCGATACGGGACCGGCGCGAGGTACGGCGAGTCGGTTTCGATCAGCAGCCGGTCGAGCGGCACGCGCCGCGCGACGTCCTGCACGTCGGTCGCGTTCTTGAACGTGACGATCCCCGACAGCGAGATGTGGAAGTTCTGCGCGAGCGCCTGCTCGGCGACCGACCACGGCTCGGTGAAGCAATGCATCACGCCGCCCGGCACGCCGGCGCGCTCCTCGGCCATGATCCGCAGCGTATCGTCGGACGATGCGCGCGTATGGATGATCAGCGGCTTGGTCGTCGCGTGCGCGGCGCGAATGTGCGTGCGGAACCGCTCGCGCTGCCATTCCATGTCCGCGATCGAACGGCCTTCGAGCCGGTAGTAGTCGAGGCCCGTCTCGCCGATCGCGACCACCTTCGGGTGCGCGGCCAGTTCGACGAGCTCGGCGAGCGTCGGTTCCTTCGCATCCTCATGATCGGGATGGACGCCGACCGATGCATACACGTTGTCGTGCGCTTCGGCGATCGCGAGCACGTCGGGCAGCGTCTCGAAATCGACGGACACGCACAGCGCGTGCGTGACGTCGTGCTCGCGCATGTTCTCGAGCACCGCCGGCAGGCGGTCCGCGAGACCCTTGAAATTGATGTGGCAGTGTGAATCGACGAACATCGCGTTTCCTGAAGACTGGTTACTTGGAGCGTCCCTGGCTCGAGCGGTGCAAGGTTGCCCAGGGTGGCCGGCCGGCTACGCGCCCGGGGCGCGGCCGGCACGCTTGCCGGCGATCGTGGGCGGATCCGCGTCGGTCGCGCCACGATTGAAGTCGGCCATCGAATATCAATCCGTAGAAGACAATCCGGCGTCACGCGAACATTTCGCGATATCCGAGAAACAGTTCCTCGAACACCAGCCGCGCGTTGAGCGGATGATTCTCGACCATCCGCTGGCGCGTCACGGCTTTCATGAGGCGCGCGAACGCGTTCGCGTCGAGCGCACCCGCGCAGCGCGCGAGCGCGGCCGCATGCGCCGGGAAATAGCGCGGCGCGCTCGCCATCCGCTGCGCGAGCAGATCGTACAGCCAGCGCTGCAGCCAGCCTAGCACGAGCGGCACCGGCAGCTTCTGCAGCGCCTCGCCGCACGCAAACGGGTCGCACCCCGCGCCGGCCGCGAGCTGGCCGAGCGTGAAATCGCGCAGCGGCCGGTTCTCGTCGCTCGCAAGCGCCAGCGCCGCGAGCGGCGCGCCGCCCGCCTCGGCGAGCAGTGCCGACGCATCGGCGACGCCCTGCGCGGCGAGCCACACGGCCGCCGCGTCCGGCGCCGGCACCGCCATCGGCCACTGTCGGCAGCGGCTGATGATGGTCGGCAGCAGCCGGTCGATGCGCGCCGACACGAGCAGGAACACGACGCCCGCCGGCGGCTCCTCGAGCGTCTTGAGGAGCGCGTTCGACGCGGCGACGTTCAGCGCCTCGGCCGGGTACAGCACGACGACGCGCGCGCCGCCGCGGTGCGAGCCGACGCCGCAGAAATCCAGCAGCGCGCGCACCTGCTCGATCTTGATCTCCTTGCTCGGCGCGCGGGTCTTCTTGCCGCCTTCGTCCGCATCCGCGGGCTTCGCGTCGTCCGCCGCACCCGGCGCTTCGCCGGCGAGCGCTTCCGGCAGCACGATCCGGTAGTCCGGATGGTTGCCCTGCGCGAACCAGTTGCAGGCCGCGCAGGTCCCGCACGGCTCACCGTTCGCCTGTGGCGTTTCGCACAGGAAGCCCTGCGCGAGATGCTGCGCGAAACGCAGCTTGCCGATCCCGGCCTGGCCATGCAGCAGCAGCGCGTGCGGCCATTGCGCGCGCAGTTGCTGCAGGCGGTTCCAGTCGTCGGTCTGCCACGGATAGATCATCTGCTTCCCTTGCCTTGTGGAATTACAGCGCGGCGAGCACGCCTTCGAGCTGCTTGCGGATTTCGGGGATCGACTGCGTCGCGTCGACGATCGCGAAACGGTGCGGTGCCTCTTCCGCGCGCCGCAGGTATTCGCCGCGGGTGCGCGCGAAAAACGCGTCGGATTCGCTCTCGAACTTGTCGGGCATCCGCGCGGCGCCGCGCCGCTCGCTCGCGACTTGCGGCGCGACGTCGAACAGCACGGTCAGGTCCGGCTGGAAGCCGCCCTGCACCCAGCGCTCGAGCGTCTCGAGCTTGTCGCGCGGCAGCCCGCGGCCGCCACCCTGATATGCGAACGTCGCATCGGTGAAGCGGTCGGATACGACCCAGTCGCCGCGCGCGAGCGCGGGCTCGATCACGAGCGCAAGGTGCTCGCGCCGTGCGGCGAACATCAGGAGCGCCTCGGTCTCGAGGTCCATCGGCTGGTTGAGCAGGATCTCGCGCAGCTTCTCGCCGAGCTGCGTGCCGCCCGGCTCGCGCGTGACGACGACCTGCCTGCCGGCCCCGGCCAGCCTTTGCTGGAGCCGCTCGCAGAACCAGCTCAGGTGGGTGGTCTTCCCCGCTCCGTCGATGCCCTCGAACGTGATGAATTTACCGCGCGCCATCTATTGACCTCGTATGTATTTGTCCACGGCCTTGTTGTGATCGCCGAGCGTGTCCGAAAACACGCTCGTGCCGTCGCCCTTCGCGACGAAGTACAGCGCGCCGGTGGCCGCCGGATTGATCGCCGCCTGCAGCGCCGCGACGCCCGGCAACGCGATCGGCGTCGGCGGCAGCCCGCGCCGGGTGTACGTATTGTAGGGAGTGTCGGCCTGCAGATCGCGCTTGCGCAGATGGCCGTCGTACGCGTCACCGAGCCCGTAGATCACCGACGGATCGGTCTGCAGCGGCATGCCGATGCGCAGCCGGTTCGCGAACACGGCCGCGACGAACGCGCGGTCGGCCGCATGCCCGGTTTCCTTCTCGACGATCGACGCGATCGTCAGCGCTTCGTAAGGCGTCTTGTACGGCAGCCCCGGCGCGCGCGCGACCCATGCCTCGTCGAGCCGCGTCTGCATCAGGCGATAGGCGCGCCGGTAGATGTTCACGTCGCTCGTGCCCTTGTCGAACAGGTAGGTATCGGGGAAGAACAGGCCCTCGCCGCTGCCGCGCTGCACCTCGCTGTCCGGCGCGCCGATCGCGCGCAGCAGGTCGGCGTCACTCATCCCGGCCGTCGAGTGCACGAGGGCCGGATTGGCGTCGAGTTCCGCGCGCATCCGCTTGAAGGTCCAGCCCTCGATCACCGTCGCGACGTATTCGTTGACGTCGCCGCGCGCGATCTTCTGCAGCACTTCGTACGGCGTGATGCCGGTCTTGAATTCGTAGTTGCCGGACTTGAGCTGGCTCGACAGCCCGAGCACGCGCGTCATCATGACGAAACCAAACGGCGCGACCGGCACGCCGCCGCGCTTCAGCTGCTGGGCGACGCTCTTCACGCTGCTGCGGGGTTTGATCGTGACGTCGAGCGACGCGGCGTCGAGCAGCAACGGCCGGGTCGCCCAGTAATAGGTGCCGCCCACGCCGGCGGCGGCCACAAGGACGGCCAGCGCCGCGAAGGTCGCGGCGCATTTCTTCAGTAGGGACAGCACAATAGGCAGTTGAAGTTAAAGCGGTAAAACACTGATTTTTAACGAAAAGTCTCGCGCCGGTCAGCCTTGAGACTTTGCCACGTTGGTGGAATTTTGGGGACGTTGAGCCCTGTATTGTATCGGTGTGGGCACGGTTTGGTCACCGCACCTTCCGCCCATCCACATTCTCACTGTCGAGTCGCCTTGCCTGTGCCGGTTCATTCGATGACTCTGTAGCTTCTCTGTATGGCTGCATACAACAGCATCTTGGTGCTAGCGATTGCCAACACATTGCCATACTCTATGAACTCCTTCCGTCAAACTGACAGCGAGCACAATGAGCATCTCGGGTCCGAGTCTCACCTTCGCGACCATATGCCAGGATTCAAGCATATGGTTCTCCGCATACAAATTCGGATGGGGCTACGGTGCGTTTGCTGTGCCCGGCGCCATAGTTTGCAGCCAGCTTGGCGCCGCCGACACGACCCCACGGCAATTGCTGTTGGCGTTTGAGCTCGGCAAACAACGAATCTTGCTCGCCGTTACGCGACGCGGACCGGCCACCAACGGCGAGCGAACATATCTCGAGGCATCCGATTTCTATTTCGGGCGAGCTGGCACATTTGGCTCAACTACCGTGGCTGCCATCTCATCGGCCGGATAGCGCTGCAGCATCGCGCGCGCCGCGTCGACGTTCTTCGCGTGTAGCCATTCGTCGCAGTCGGACGGCTGTGGATTGACGATCGAACGATTCTCATCGCCCGGCTTGGGCATGTGCTTCATGACCGGATGCTCGCCGGCGTTCACCGTCGGCGTCGCCATTGCCAGCACTTCGGCGCCGGCCTGGCATCCCATTCCCTTGCATTGCGTCAGCAACGAGATCCGTCTATTGATCCAGGAGGTCATGCGGGGCGCGACGAGCGCATCGGATCGGGACATCAGCAAGACGTCGGATTCGGTCAACCTTTTGGCGAATGGAAATGGGCGCCCTTCGTATTCTGGCCGGTGATCCCAAGAGGCATCCGGCGACCAATCCTGGCGAGAAAATGAATACAGAGAACACTCCACGACGTAACGCGACCCTCGACTTGATACGGTCACTGGCCGCCGCGGAGGTAGCCATCGGTCACATGCGCGACCTCGTAATGTTCGACTTTGTTTCTGGCGGGTTCGCCGCGAAGGCCTTTTACCTGCTGACGGCATTCGGAAAACTGGCCGTCATCGTATTCTTCGTGCTTTCTGGGTATTGGGTCGGCGGATCCGTCGTCAGAGACGTACGCCGCAATGCTTGGTCGTGGTGACCTGCCCCCTTCATATGGGCCAACGGGCTTCTAGCAAAGTCCTTTTAAGCGAGCGAGGAAAACTCACTGACGTATCGGACGGTTACACACCCTCCAACACGCCAGTCCAGATCCCGGCGGTCTCGTCAAACGCGTCGTATTCGTGACTGCCGCCAACACCAAACCAACCGTTTCTGATGGCGTGGCTGATTGCCCTTCGGCAGATTTCCTCGAGTCCATCATCTTTCGCGTGGGTCCAGAGTTTCCCGGGCAAAGGGATGCTGAACCAGGTATCACTGAAATCGTCGAATGCGCTGAATTGAATATTGGTCGAAAAGCAATCGTCTCTACAAACGACACCGACATGGAATCCTCGCGCATCGCCGTTGACATCTACTTCGAAGAGATAACCTGGTGCGAAGAGTTCGATCATTATTTTGGTCACTCACCTGTATTCGCGTCGTGACGATCGTAGCAGCAGGGACCGGGCTATCTTTATCAAAAGCTGTTTCGCTGGCGCCAATCTCTATGCCACCAAGCAACAGCAAGGCAGCCGTGGCGATCGTCGCATCGGAGAACGACCCATTTGTCTCAAAACCTAGTCAGTTCGCGCCATCGCTGGTGGCGGCGGAAACTTCCATGTCGCGAGCGCGCGCGAATCCTTCACTTCGTTATGGGATAGCCTCAATGCGGTGCGCGGCTGCGGCCGAGACGCGAACACGTGGGTATGGGTCATCGACTTTGCGGTGTCGGACAACGCTAAAGATCGCCCTCGTCAATTTTGATCACGAACGGATCGGGCACTGCAACAGGGCCAGAGGGATCGTAGTTTTCGAGGTGTTTCGAGACTATCTCGCGCACGCGTCTTTCGATTCTGGTCTGTTCACTGACATCGCTACGCTCGTAACGATCAATCGCGTCGGAATCGATGACGACCACCAATGGCGCATTGCGTCGCGGCGCATCATCGGAGCCGACAACCTGCCATTCAACAATGACATGATTGCCTCGACTCCCCTCCTCGAACTCAACGTCGGGCGGAAAGTCGTCATGCAGCACGAACTCCAACCACTCAGATTCGCGAGACATATCGGCCTCCTCGACGGCGAATGCAGCAATCGTAACAGCACCTGCGTTACAGCAGCCCACCGTCGCGCGCGCCGCTCGACATACCCATCATTTCGCGCGGGCCGGCCGCATCGCCTACAAGCTCGACGTCGTAGCGACGGTACGTGAATCGCTCGATCATCGGTCAGGCGTAGCGGCTTCGCCACTCTTCTGAGAACGTCCTCGCGTACTCGACAGCCTCGGCCTCAGTGTCGAACTCGCCAAGCTTCCGGAACGCACCCTCGCGGCTGAAACCAATCTTCGTTACCTCGACCTGGGCGGCGTACTTGCCGGCCTCGATCACGCGCGGTTCGCAGTTCAGGATGGTGCGGCGCGCAATGGGATCGGCAATGTGCCAGCGCCGGGATCGATAATTTTCGATTCCACGATGTGCGACACACCTGGGCAAGCTGGCACGTCCAGGCCGGCACGCCGCTGAATCGCCTGATGGAGCTTGGAGGCTGGGCGAAGTACGAGCACGTATTGCGGTATGCTCACCTTGCACCTGACCACCTTTCCGAGCACGCAAAGGCGGTCACACTTTGGGCACAATTTGACGTCGTCGCGCCGGAAATCCTTGCTGCGTAAGACCCAATACGGACCTTATTCAAGTAGGGCCATGCGCAACGAGACTCTGGTAAGACCCATATAATACTTGTTCGCCTACGCCAAAGTCAGGATTGACTGTTCCCTCATTCCATGAGCACACCGTTCGCTTCACCAGCCGCCCAGGCCGCCGCACCCGCCTCGCTCCCCGTATTCCCCCGCCCGCCCGCTGCCGATTTCGACGCGCCGGGCGCGTACATGCCGCTGCCGCAGTTCGGCGTGATCGACGTGGCCGGTGACGACGCCGCGACGTTCCTGCACAGCCAGCTCACCAACGACATCGAGCACCTCGACCCCGCGAGCGCACGGCTCGCCGGCTACTGTTCGCCGAAGGGCCGCCTGCTTGCGTCGTTCCTCGCGTGGCGCGCGGGTCATGGCGTTCGGCTGCTGGTCTCGAAGGACGTGCAGGCTGCCGCGCAGAAGCGGCTGTCGATGTTCGTGCTGCGCGCGAAAGCGAAGCTGTCGGACGCCAGTGACGCGCTCGCCGTGACCGGCTTCGCCGGCGACGTGCGCGGCGCGCTGTCGGGCATCTTCGACGCGCTGCCGGACGGCGTGCACGTGAAGGTCGACGGCCCCGCCGGCACGCTGATCCGCATGCCCGACGCGGCCGGCAAGCGGCGCTACCTGTGGATCGGCACGCGCGCCGACGTCGACGCGCGCCTCGCCGCGCTCGACGGCAAGCTGCCCGCGGCGTCGCCGGCCGTGTGGGACTGGCTCGACATCCGCGCGGGCGAACCGCGCATCACGCAGCCGGCCGTCGAGCAGTTCGTGCCGCAGATGGTGAACTTCGACGTGGTCGGCGCAGTGAACTTCCGCAAGGGCTGCTATCCGGGCCAGGAAGTGGTCGCGCGCAGCCATTACCGCGGTACGATCAAGCGCCGCACCGCGCTCGCGCACGTTGCGGGCGACACCGATACGGTCCGCGCGGGCGTCGAGCTGTTCCACAGCGACGACCCGGGCCAGCCGTGCGGGATGGTCGTCAACGCGGCGGCCGCGCCGGCAGGCGGTGTCGACGCGCTCGTCGAGATCAAGCTTGCCGCGCTCGACAGCGGCAACGTGCATCTCGGCGCGGCCGACGGCCCGACGCTTGCGTTCGAGCCGCTGCCTTACGCATGGCCGACCGAAGTGTGACCGGCCATTCATCCGTTCGCGTGCCGGACCGCGCTTTGCGGCCGGCGCCCGAAGTTTCCTGCGAGAGATTCGCCCGATGTGTCTGATTGCCTTCGACTGGCAGCCTGATGCCGCCGCCGGTCCTGTCTTCACCCTGACTGCCAACCGCGACGAGTTCTTCCGCCGCACGAGCACACCGCTCTCGTGGTGGGAGGAAGCGCCCGGTGTGCTGGCGGGCCGCGACCTCGAGGCCGGCGGCACGTGGCTCGGCGTGACGCGCGATGGCCGTTTCGCGGCGCTCACGAACTACCGCGCGCCGTTCGACATCCGCGCGGGCGCACCGACCCGCGGCAAGCTCGTGTCCAATTATCTCGGCGGGCAGCCGGTCGCGCCGCTCGATTACCTGAAGCGGCTCGCCGAGCATGCGGCGGTGTACAACGGCTTCAACCTGCTCGTCGGCGACTGGAAGCGGCGCGAACTCGCGTGGTTCTGCAACCGCGCGGCCGAGGGCGAGAGCGGCGTCGCCGCGCCCGCGCTGATCCCGGCCGGCGTGCACGCGCTATCGAACGCGCGGCTCGACACGCCCTGGCCGAAAGTGGTGCGCAAGCGCGCCGAACTCGGCACGCTGCTGACCGGCGACCCGGCGCCACCGCTCGACGAGCTGATCGCGCTGATGCGCGACCCGCGCATCGCCGAAGACGACGCGCTGCCGCACACGGGCATCCCGCTCGAGCGCGAACGCGCGCTGTCCGCCGCTTTCATCCAGACGCCCGAATACGGCACGCGCGGCACGACCGCGCTGCGGGTCACGATGAAGGAAGGCGTGCGGCTGACAGTCGAGATCAAGGAGCGCTGCGACGACGATGGCTCGCACCGCATCGTCCGTCCCGGCGCGTTCGAGCGCGCGTTCACGTTCGACATCGACGCCGCGCAGGCGCGCTGACGCGTGACTGCCGCGCGTCTGACGCGCCGCCCGCTCACGGCGCGCGCGTCATCTCGACGTGCGGGATGCCGGCCTCGACGAATCGCTCGCCGATCGCCGCGAAACCGTGCCGCAAATAGAACGGCACGGCCGCTTCCTGCGCATAGAGCCGCACGAGCGGATCGCCGCGCCGCCGCGCCTCGTCCAGCAGCCCGAGCAGCACGCCCGACCCGGCGCCCTGCCCGCGCACGTCAGCGAGCACCGCGACACGGCCGATCGTGCCCGTCGGCAACAGCCGTCCGGTTGCCACCGCGCGGCGCGCGCCGGTTGCAGCATCGATCCGGTATGCGACCGCATGGCGCGACAGCGGATCGTCGTCGTCGAGCTCCATGTCCGCCGGAATGCGCTGCTCGCGCACGAACACCGCGTCACGAATGCGCGCGGCGTCGCCGCCCAGCGTCGCCCAGTCGCCCGTTTCCACCACGCAGTCCGCCATCTGCACCCTCCGCACGGCCGTGTCGCCGCAACCGTCAAATGTCGTCGAATGCCGCCCGCAGCGCCGCGACCGCATCAGCGTGCGCGGCCCGCACTTCGGGCACGTAGCCGCCCATCTTGAAGAACTCGTGAATCATCCCCGGGTAGCAGGTCAGCGTGACCGGGACGCCCGCCGCGCGCAGCTTGTCCGCGTAGGCGGCGCCTTCGTCGCTGAGCGGATCGTACTCGGCGGTCGCGATCCATGCCGGCGCAACGCCCGCGAACGACGGCGCGCCGCGCGTGCCGTCGAGCGGCGCGAAACGCCAGTCGTCGCGGTCCGACGAATCGCGCAGGTATTGCGAGAAGAACCACTGGATCGTGTCCTGCGACAGCAGGAAACCGTTCGCGAGCCGCGCATGCGATTCGGTCTGCTGGTGGCCGGTCACGCCCGGATAGATCAGCAGCTGCAGCGCGAGCCGGATGCCCGCGTCGCGTGCGAGCACCGCGCAGACGGTCGCGAGCGTGCCGCCCGCGCTGTCGCCGCCGACCGCGAGCCGCGCCGCGTCGACGCCAAACGCGCTCGCTTCGCGATGCAGCCAGCGCAACGCGTCCTCCGCATCATTCACGGCGGTCGGAAACTTGTGCTCGGGCGCGAGCCGGTAGTCGACCGACAGCACCGCGCACTGCGCGTCGCGCGCGAACATCCGGCACAGCGCGTCGTGCGTGTCGGCGCTGCCGACCGTGAAGCCGCCACCGTGATAGTAGACGAGCGCCGGCAGCGGCTCGGCAAGGCTCGGCTCGACCGGCACGTACAGACGCGCGCCGATCGAGCGGCCATCGCGCGTCGGCACGACGCAGTCCTCGACCGAATGCATCGGCGCGGGCGTCACGTCGAGGATCGGCGCGCTCTTCTCATACGCGGCGCGCGCCTGCTGCGGCGTCTGGTGATGGTAGGACGGACGTTTCGCGCGCTCGACCATGTCGAGTATCTGGGCGATCTTCGGATTCAGCGGCATCGGAAATACGGGCGCCGGCATGGCGCCGCTCACGGACAAGCGTCACATGATGCCACGCCCGCGTCAGACGAGCTGCACGAGCTGCTTGCCGAAGTTGCGGCCCTTCAGCATCCCGAGGAACGCTTCCGGCGCGCGCTCGAGCCCGTATGCGATCGATTCGCGGTAGTGCAGCTGCTTCGTCGCGACGAGTTCGGTCAGTTCCGCGAGCGCGGGCGCCCACGCGTCCGGATGCTCGAACACGATGAAACCCTGCAGCTTCAGCCGCGAGCGCAGGATCAGCGCGGGGTTCGACAGCGGTGCGCTCACACCGTCGTAGCCGGCGATCATCCCGCACACGGCGATGCGGCCGAACGCGTTCATCCGCGCCATCGTCGCGTCGAGCACCGCGCCGCCGACATTCTCGAAGCAGCCGTCGACGCCGTCGGGCGTCGCGGCCGCCAGGTCGTCGGCGAGCCGGCCCGCCTTGTAGTCGACGCACGCGTCGAAGCCGAGCGTATCGACGACGTAGCGGCACTTGTCGGGCCCGCCCGCGATGCCGACCGCGCGGCATCCCGCGCGCTTCGCGAGCTGGCCGACGACGCTGCCGACCGCGCCGCTCGCCGCGCTGACGACGACGGTCTCGCCCGCGTTCGGCGCGATGATCCGGTGCAGCCCGACCCACGCGGTGACGCCCGGCATCCCCGTCACGCCGAGCCACGCCGATAGCGGCACGCGCGACGTGTCGACCTTGCGCAGGCCCTCACCGTTCGACGTGCCGTACTCCTGCCAGCCGAACTGGCCGACGACAGCGTCGCCGATCGCGAAGCCGGGATGGCGCGACTCGATCACGTCGCCCGCGGTGCCGCCGATCATCACTTCGTTCAGCGGCTGCGGCGACGCATACGACTTCGCGTCGCTCATGCGGCCGCGCATGTACGGGTCGAGCGACAGGAAATGATTGCGCACGCGCACTTCGCCGTCGGCGAGCGGCGCAAGCGGCGTCTCGACGAGCCGGAAGTTGTCGGCGCTCGCCGCGCCCTGCGGGCGCGACACGAGCAGGATCTGACGATTGACGGTATTCATCGCTGTCTCCTTCCGCGGCGCGCCCGCGCACGGTCGCACGCGCAAACGAAAACGGCCCTGCCTGACAGGCAGGACCGCCTATCGCGAGCTTACGCGTCGCTCGGGCCGGGATGCGCGTCCGGCGCAGTGCGGCTGCGTTGCCGCTTGATGTCGCGGCCCACCGCGAGCCGCCGCATGTACTTGAACGTGCCGAGCGCCTTCGCGACGAAATGGCCGTCGCTGTCGCGCACTTCGCCTTCGCAGTAGGCCATCGTCGTCGAGCGATGCATCACGCGTCCGTAAGCGCGCAGCTCGCCGCGGCCCGGCTGCATGAAGTTCACCTTCATCTCGACGGTGACGACGCCGACGCCGTCGTCGGTCAGGCTGCGCGCGGCCATCGCGAGCGCGACGTCCGCGAGCGTCATCGTCACGCCGCCGTGCGCGATGCTCCACGTGTTCATGTGGCGCTCGTCGAGCGGCAGCAGGATCTCGCTCTTGCCGTCCTTCGCGGACACGAGCTGCACGCCGAGCAGGTCGACGAACGGGCTTTCGATCGACGGACCATCCGCCTGCTGTGCTGCGTCGCTCATCGTGCGTCGTCGACGAGGTAGTCGATGCACTGGCGTTCTTCGCGAATGGCCGCGACGAACTTCTTCACTTCCTCGTGGACCGGGTGCACCTGGTATGCGTCGAGCGCGGCCTTGTCCGCGAAGTCGGATACCAGCACGACGTCATAGGTGGCTTCGAGGCCCGGCGTCGCGACGCCCACGTCGAGATGCACGATGCCCGGCACGATGTCGCGGCATGCGTCGAGCTTTTCCTTCAGCTTCAGTGCGTTCTGCGCGCGCGTCGCGCCTTCTGCCGATTCCTTCAGCTTCCACATGACAATATGTCTGATCACTTCGTTCGCTCCAGTTCGTGAGGGTTCGCCATTTTGGCCGGTATCCTTGTCGGCCGGGACGCTCCCGGCAGATATTCGTTCGCCTGCGTTCGTCGAGATGCACGCACGGTGAAAGACATCAAGCCTACCAAACTTGCCGGCTCCGATGGCCTGTATCGCGAAGCGCGATCAGGCGTAGTCAATCGTCGGCGCTCAATTGCGCTGGCGTTTCGCCCTCTGGCTATCCAGCCCAATCCGGCCGCCAAGGCCGAGGCCGATCGCGACAAACGGCAATCGGCTCACGCCAAGGATCAGGATCGCGCCCCATTGCTCGCCGAAACTGCGAACGATCGCGCGCTCAGGGTTGCGCGCATCGTTGAGCACACGAACGGTGCCTCCGGAATTCAGCAAGACGCCGGATGAAGACGAACGCAGCGCGAACGTGATGGTCTGGCCCGCGTTCGTCTTGCACGTCACCATCGCCGAGTACGGGCTGGCGCCCCCTCACCCCGCCACGACCCGGTTCCGCCCTTCCCGCTTCGCCTGATAGAGACGCTCGTCGACCGCGCGCAGCAACGCATCGACCGTGCTGCCGTCGATTCCGTATTGCGCGACGCCGACGCTGACCGTCACCTGCACGCGCTTGAAATCGAGCCCGAACGGCGAACTCGCGATCGACGAGCGTACGCGTTCGGCCGTCATCCGCGCCCCTTCGAGCGGCATCTCCGGCAACAGCGCCATGAACTCCTCGCCGCCGACCCGCGCAAGCCCGCCCGTCGGCCGGATCGCCTCCAGGCACTGCCGCACGACGCCGCGCAGCACCTCGTCGCCGATCTGGTGGCCGTATGCGTCGTTGATGTTCTTGAAGTTGTCGAGATCGAGCGCGAGCAGGCAGAACGGCATGCCGTCGCGTTCCGCGCGCTGGATCTCGCGCTCGACCTGCGCGATGAACTGCCGGCGGTTCGACGCGCCCGTCAGCGGATCGGTCGCGGCGAGGTACTCGAGCTTCTGGTTGGTGCGGCGCAATTCCTGCAACGCGCTCTCGCTGCGCGCCATCGATTCCGACAGGCGGCTCATCAGGTCTTCCTGGCTATAGATCGCCGAGAACGACCGTGTGGTCTGCAGCGCCTGCACGACGCCATAGCTGAGCAGGAAGAAGCCGCCCGCGAAGATCGCATGCGCGAGCCACCACATGTGGTTCCACGGCTTGCCGAGGATGAATGCGAGCGACGACAGCGCGAACGCCATGATCGACATTCCGTAGATCACCATCAGCGGCGAGCGGATGCGCCGCGCAAGCAGCACCGCGACGTTGAGCAGCGAGAACACCATCGCGCCGCCTTCCATCGACAGCCGCGTGCCGAGCGCACCGGCCACCGGCGAATAGGCGATGTACGCGACCGCTGCGTCGACGATCGCGAAAAAGGCGATCCACGGCAGCCAGATGCGCAGGCTCGTACGCTTGTCGAGGCGATCGGACGGCCGCGAATACGACAGCAGCCCGATCAGCAGCAGGATCGCCATCACGAGCCTCGATGCCGGACCGTACAGCAGGAACAGCCAGATGTTGTGATGCGCCATGCCGGTGAAGAGCCCGTGCAGCGCATAGATCATCGCGAAGCCAAGAAAGCCGAGTGTCAGCCAGCGCAACAGCGGCTCGCCGGACGAGCGATAGCAGACCCACGTCACATAGGTGACGAATGCGCCTTCGAGCGTCGCCGCGGCGATTGCGATCTCGTGAAACGCATGGCTCTCGAATGTCAGGTGCGGATCGCCAAAGAACCACAGATAGGCAATGAGATAGGCCGGCAGCAACGCAAAGCCGACCAGCAGACAGTTCGCGTAGATTTTGGCGACGGCGCTGACGGCGCGCGGCGGCTCGCCGGCTGAATAAGTCGTGCTCACTTCGGCCCCCGATCGATCCGTTGCATGGTTCGAATGCGAGGGCGTCCGATCACGATGCGCCGCCCGCTCCAGATACCGGGGCACGGCCGCAGCTGTCGGCGCGACGCGCGACGCGCGATCCGGCCCATCCTGCCGAAAGACAAATGTCAGAGCTAGTATAGGTGGGGCGATTCGTTTGACAAGTAAGGGGAAACAGCATCGTCGGGGTGACACGGATTGATTCGCGATCAGATCGGATCGCGGGATCGAACATGTTGGAGGCCGACAACGCGGATCGGACAGCGTGGCTGGCGGCCGCACGACGGCCGCCAGCCACGCAACGGTCAGACGATTTCGAACAGGCCGGCCGCGCCCTGTCCACCGCCGATGCACATCGTCACGACCACGTACTTCGCGCCGCGCCGCTTGCCTTCGATCAGCGCGTGGCCCGTCAGGCGCGCGCCCGACACGCCGTACGGATGCCCGACCGCGATCGCACCGCCGTCGACGTTCAGCCGGTCCTCGGGGATCCCGAGCTTGTCGCGGCAGTACAGCACCTGCACCGCGAATGCCTCGTTGAGCTCCCACAGCCCGATGTCCTCGACCTTCAGTCCCGTCTGCTTCAGCAGCTTCGGTACCGCGAACACGGGGCCGATGCCCATCTCGTCCGGCTCGCAGCCGGCGACCGCGAAACCGCGGAACACGCCGAGCGGCTGCAGGCCTTCCCGCTGCGCGGTGTCGGCGCTCATCACGACGCATGCCGCCGCGCCGTCGGAGAACTGGCTCGCATTGCCCGCGGTGATCACGCCGCCCGGCACCGCCGAGCGGATCTTCGAGACGCCTTCGAGCGTCGTGTCCGGCCGGATCCCTTCGTCGGCCGTGACCGTCACTTCTTTCGTGAACAGACGGCCGGTCGCCTTGTCGGCGATGCCGGCGCGCACGGTAATCGGCACGATCTCGTCGGCGAAGCGCCCTGCGGCCTCCGCGGCCGCCGCCCTCAGTTGCGACTGCACGCCGTACTCGTCCTGCCGCTCCTTCGAGATCCCGTAGCGCTTCGCGACGTTCTCCGCGGTCTGCAGCATGTTCCAGTAGATCTCCGGCTTGTGCTCGAGCAGCCACCCTTCGTACGCCATGTGCCGGTTCATCTCATTCTGCACGCACGAGATCGACTCGACGCCGCCCGCGACATACACGTCGCCTTCACCCGCGATGATCCGCTGTGCGGCGAGCGCAATCGTCTGCAGTCCGGACGAGCAGAAGCGGTTCACCGTCATGCCCGGCACGCTCACGGGCAGCCCCGCGCGCAGCGCGATCTGCCGCGCGATGTTGCCGCCCGTCGCGCCCTCCGGGTTCGCACAGCCCATGATCACGTCCTCGACGCGCGCGGGGTCCAGCTTCGCGCGCTCGACCGCGGCGGCGACCACGTGGCCGCCGAGCGTCGCGCCGTGCGTCATGTTGAAGGCACCACGCCACGATTTCGCCAGCGGCGTGCGTGCGGTCGATACGATTACGGCTTCCGTCATGTGAGTTCTCCTGTCGATCAGAGTTAGCGCTTTAGCGCTTACTCTGATCCCATGCTTCGCGGTCGATCAGAGTTGGCGCTTTAGCGCCTACTCTGATCCCATGCTTCGCGGCGGATCAGGGTTGGCGCGTCAGCGCGCACGCTGATCTCATGCAAAGCTGCCTGTTTTATGAATCGAATGAGTTGCTGCGTTACGCCGCCGGGCGCGCGTCAGCCGACGTGACACGTGCCACACCGGCCGCCTGCAGGTGTTGCCATGCGTTCGCGAGCGATCCGTTCAGGTCGATCGCGCGGCACGCGTCGTCGATCACCGCGGCTTCGAAGCCGGCCGCGCGCGCGTCGAGCGCGGACCACGCGACGCAGTAGTCGGTCGCGAGCCCGCAGCACCACACGCGCTTCGCGCCGAGCTCGCGCAGGTAGCCTGCGAGGCCCGTGCGCGTCGTGCGATCGGCTTCGACGAATGCCGAGTAGCTGTCGACCTGCGCGTCGCTGCCCTTTCGGATCACGAGCCGCGCATGCGGGATGTCGAGGTCGCGATGCAGCGCGGCGCCGTCGGTGTCCTGCACGCAGTGCACGGGCCACAGCACCTGTTCGCCGTACGGCAGCGTGAGCGTCGAGAACGGCTCGCGTCCCGGATGGTTCGCCGCGAACGACACGTGCTCGCGCGGGTGCCAGTCCTGCGTCAGCACGACCTGGTCGAAGCGTGCGGCGAGCGCGTTGATGACCGGCACGACCGCGTCGCCGTCGGGCACCGCGAGCGCGCCGCCGGGCATGAAGTCGTATTGCACGTCGATCACGAGCAGAACGTCGTCAGTGCGTTTCATCGCTTCTCTCCTGTCGATCAGAGTTAGCGCTTTAGCGCTTACTCTGATCCCATGCTTCGCGGTCGATCAGAGTTAGCGCTTTAGCGCTTACTCTGATCCCATGCTTCGCGGTCGATCAGAGTTGGCGCTTTAGCGCTTACTCTGGTCCCATGCTTCGCGGTCGATCAGAGTTGGCGCTTTAGCGCCTGCTCAGATCCCATGCTTCGCGGTCGACCCAAGCTGGCACTTCAGCGCCTGCTCCGGCCCCATGCCGCCGCGCGGCGCCACCCTCAGCCGTTGAAACCGCGTCCGGCCTTCGCGAGCTCGGCGATCGACGGCGCGAGCTGCCACGCGTCGCCGTTCGGTGCCGCCGCGTAGCGGCGAATCGCCCGCTCGACGTTGTAGAGGCCGACGGTGTCCGCGTACAACATCGGGCCGCCGCGCCACAGCGGGAAGCCGTAGCCGGTCAGGTACACCATGTCGATGTCCGACGCCTTCGACGCGATCTTCTCCTCGAGAATCTTCGCGCCTTCGTTGACGAGCGCGAACACGAGCCGCTCGACAATCTCGTCGTCGCCGATCTTGCGCCGCTCGACGCCGCGCGCCTTCGAATAGTCGACGACCATCTCGTCGACGAGTGCCGACGGCTTCGCGTTGCGCTCGCCCGGCACGTAGTCGTACCAGCCCGCGCCGGTCTTCTGGCCGAAGCGGCCCTGTTCGCACAGGCGGTCGGCGATCTTCGAGTAATGAAGGTCTGGCTTCTCGACATAGCGGCGCTTGCGGATCGCCCAGCCGATGTCGTTGCCGGCGAGGTCGCTCATCCGGAACGGGCCCATCGCGAAACCGAACTTCTCGATCGCGCGGTCGACCTGCGCGGGCAGCGCGCCTTCCTCGAGCATGAAGAGCGCCTGGCGGATGTACTGCTCGATCATCCGGTTGCCGATGAAGCCGTCGCACACGCCGGACACCACCGCGGTCTTCCTGATCTTCTTCGCGATCGCCATCACGGTCGCGAGCACGTCCTTCGCGGTCGCGTCGCCGCGCACCACTTCGAGCAGCTTCATCACGTTCGCGGGACTGAAGAAGTGCATGCCGACGACGTCCTGCGGCCGCTTCGTGAACGCGGCGATCCTGTTCACGTCGAGCGTCGACGTGTTCGACGCGAGGATCGCGCCCGGTTTGGCGACTTCGTCGAGCTTGCCGAATACCTGCTCCTTCACGCCGAGTTCCTCGAACACGGCCTCGATGATCAGGTCGGCCTCTTTCAGGTCGTCGTAGGACAGCGTCGGCGCAATCAGCGCCATGCGCGCGTCGAGCTTCTCCTGCGTGAGCTTGCCCTTCTTCACCTGCGCATCGTAGTTCTTGCGGATCGTCGCGAGCCCCCGGTCGAGCGCGTCCTGCTTCGTCTCGAGCAGCGTGACGGGCAGCCCCGCGTTCACGAAATTCATCGCGATGCCGCCGCCCATCGTGCCCGCGCCGATCACCGCGACGCGGCGGATCTCGCGCACCGGCGTGTCGGCCGGCACGTCCGGGATCTTGCTCGCCGCGCGCTCGCCGAAGAATGCATGCCGCAGCGCGCGGCTTTCCGGCGTCATGATCAGCGCGAGAAAGCCCTCGCGCTCCGCGATGCTGCCCTTGTCGAAGCCGTTCAGCACGCCGGCCTCGATCGCGTCGATGCACTTGTGCGGCGCGGGGAAGTTCGGCGCGGCGGCCTTCGCCGAGTTGCGCGCGAACTGGATGAAGCCCGCCGCGTTCTCGTGGACGATCTTGCGGTCGCGCACGCGCGGATGCGGGCCTGCCTGCGCGCCGGCCTTGCGTGCGAACGCGACGGCCGCGTCGAGCAGGTCGCCTTCGGCCATTTCGTCGAACAGCCCGCTCTTCGCGAGTTGCTCGGACGGCACCGGCGCGCCCGACACGATCATGTTCAGCGCGGTCTCGAGTCCGACCGCGCGCGGCAGGCGCTGCGTGCCGCCCGCGCCAGGCAGCAGGCCGAGCTTCACCTCGGGCAGCGCGATCTGCGCGCCGGGCGCCGCGATCCGGTAGTGCGCGCCGAGCGCGAGCTCGAGCCCGCCGCCCATCGCGACGCTGTGAATCGCCGCGACGACCGGCTTCGCGCTCGCTTCCACCGCGCGGATCACGGTGTGCAGCGTCGGTTCCTGCAGCGCTTTCGGGGTATTGAATTCGGTGATGTCGGCGCCGCCCGAGAACGCACGGCCTGCGCCTGTCAGCACGATCGCGGTGACCGCCGGATCCTGCGCGGCGCGTTCGAGCCCTTCCATGATGCCGGCCCGTGTCGACAGGCCGAGCCCGTTGACGGGCGGATTGTTGAGCGTGAGGACGGCCACGCCGTCGCGAATCGAATAATCCACTGCCATCTGTCTGCCTCCATGCCTCGCGCGCCGGGGTGGCTGCGCTTCATTGTGCGCGGGTGAACAGCCGCTTGTCCAAGACGAACGGAGGCAGCATACAACGAAAAAGCACGGTCGTTCAATTCTATTTTTCCGCGCAATCGGGGGACGGATCCGCGAGGGCAGGATCGTGCGGCCGAGCGGCCCCGGATGACCCTGCGGAGACGGCCGGCACACCGTGCCGGCATCCGGCCGGCAACGCAGGGCGGGTCCTGCTCCGGCACGCCGGCCGCCGATGCCGCCGATGCCGCCGGTCGTCGATCACCGCCAGCAGGCCGCCGTCAGCAGTTCGCCGTCGGCAGCACGTAATCGCGAAACATCTCGCGCAGCTTCAGCTTCTGCAGCTTCCCGGTCGCCGTATGCGGCAGCGAGTCGACGAACACGACGTCGTCGGGAATCCACCATTTCGCCACCCTGCCTTCGTAGAACGCGAGCATCTCGTCGCGGCTCACATGCGCATCCGCGCGCCTGACGACGACGAGCAGCGGCCGCTCGGTCCATTTCGGGTGCGCGCACGCGATGCATGCGGCTTCGGCGACGGCCGGATGCGCGATCGCGACGTTCTCGATGTCGATCGAGCTGATCCACTCGCCGCCCGACTTGATCACGTCCTTGCTGCGGTCGGTGATCTGCAGGAAGCCGTCCGGGTCGATCGTCGCGACGTCGCCGGTCGGGAACCAGCCGTCGGCAAGCGGCGACGCGTCGCAGTCGAAGTAGCGGTCGATCACCCACGGGCCGCGCACCTGCAGCTCGCCGAACGCGACGCCGTCCCACGGCAGCTCGCGGCCGTCGTCGCCGACGATCCGCATGTCGACGCCGCAGATCACGCGCCCCTGCTTCTCGAGCAGCTTGCGCTGCTCGTCGAGCGGGCGCCGCGACTGCACCCAGTTCAGCTTCGCGAGCGTGCCGAGCGGCGACAGCTCGGTCATCCCCCATGCGTGGATCACGCGCACGTCGTATTCGACCTCGAACGTGCGCAGCATCGCCGGCGGGCACGCGGAGCCGCCGATCACCGTGCGGTTCAGCGTCGAGAAGCGCACGCCCGCGTCGCGCATGTAATTGAGCAGGCCGAGCCAGACGGTCGGCACGCCCGCGGAGAACGTCACGTGCTCCGCTTCCATCAGTTCGTACAGCGACTTGCCGTCGAGATCCTTGCCGGGCAGCACGAGCTTGCCGCCCGTGAGCGGCACCGAATAAGGCAGGCCCCACGCGTTCACATGGAACATCGGCACGACGGGCAGCACCGCGTCCATCGCGGACAGGTTCATCGCGTCGGGCAGCGCGGCACCGTACGCGTGCAGCACGGTCGAGCGATGCGAATACAGCACGCCCTTCGGGTTGCCGGTCGTGCCCGACGTGTAGCAGAGCCCCGACGCCTGCTGCTCGTCGAGGCGCGGCCAGTCGTAGCGGCCGTCCTCGGCGTCGACGAGCGTCTCGTAGCTGAGGAACGGCGTCGCGCCGGACGGCAGGTGCGCGGCGTCCGTCATCGCGATCCAGCCCTTCACGTTCGGGCAGTGCGGCGCGATCGCGTCGACGAGCGGCGCGAAATTGAGGTCGAACAGCACGTAGCGGTCGTCCGCGTGATTGACGATGTACGCGATCTGCTCGGGAAAGAGGCGCGGGTTGATCGTGTGGCAGACGGCGCCCATCCCGCTGATCCCGTAGTACGCCTCGAGATGCCGGTAGCCGTTCCACGCGAGCGTGCCGACGCGCTCGCCCGCGTCGACGCCGAGCCGCGCGAGCGCCTGCGCGAGCTGCTTCGCGCGCCGTTCGCAATCGCGATACGTGTAGCGGTGCAGGTCGCCCTCGACCCGCTTCGACACGATCTCGACGTCGCCCGCGTGCCGCGCGGCATGCGCGATCAACGACGACACGAGGAGCGGCATGTCCATCATCTGGCCCAGCAACGGCATACCCATCGTCTTGTTCTCCCTGAAGGACGCGAATTCGGTGTACAGCCTGGAGCCGGCGCAAGCCCGTCGGCAGCGTGAACGGGCGCCCGGGCACGACGCGCGCGCCGCCATGCGGGCGGCGCGGCGCCGCCTTACAATATCGGCTTACCCAGAGGCGCTCAACATGTCGTTTTCCCGAAGCGCAGCCGAAGCGGCTGACACCCTTCCCGACCTCGCCGCCACGCTCGGCGCGCCCGCCGACGGCGCGTTCGTGCAGCTCGGCGCGGCGTTTCATACGCGCCTGCCGGCCGCGCCGCTGGCCGCGCCGTACGTGGTCGGGTTTTCCGACGAAGTCGCGACGCTGCTCGGCCTGCCCCCATCGCTCGCCGGGCATCCCGAGTTCGCCGCGCTGTTCGCCGGCAATCCGACCCGCGACTGGCCCGCGGACGCGATGTCGTATGCATCGGTCTATTCGGGCCACCAGTTCGGCGTCTGGGCCGGCCAGCTCGGCGACGGCCGCGCGCTGACGATCGGCGAGCTCGCCGGCACGGACGGCCGCCGCTACGAACTGCAGCTGAAGGGCAGCGGCCGCACGCCGTACTCGCGAATGGGCGACGGCCGCGCGGTGCTGCGCTCGTCGATCCGCGAATTCCTGTGCTCCGAGGCGATGCATCACCTCGGCATTCCGACCACCCGCGCGCTGACCGTGATCGGCTCCGACCAGCCGGTGGTCCGCGAGGAGATCGAGACGTCGGCCGTCGTCACGCGCGTGTCCGAGAGCTTCGTGCGCTTCGGCCACTTCGAGCACTTCTTCTCGAACGATCGCCCCGATTTGCTGCGCCAGCTCGCCGATCACGTGATCGACCGCTTCTATCCGGCGTGCCGCGACGCCGACGATCCGTACCTCGCGCTGCTCGAGGCCGCGACGCTGCGCACGGCCGATCTCGTCGCGCAATGGCAGGCGGTCGGCTTCTGCCACGGCGTGATGAACACCGACAACATGTCGATCCTCGGCGTGACGATCGACTACGGCCCGTTCGGCTTCGTCGACGCGTTCGACGCGAACCATATCTGCAACCATTCGGACACGCACGGCCGCTACGCGTACCGGATGCAGCCGCGCATCGCGCACTGGAACTGCTATTGCCTCGCGCAGGCGCTGCTGCCGCTGATCGGGCTGCAGCACGGGATCGCCGACGACGACGCGCGCGCCGAGCGCGCGGTCGAGGACGCGCAGGCCGTGCTCGCGAAGTTTCCGGAACGCTTCGGCCCCGCGCTCGAACGCGCGATGCGCGCGAAGCTCGGGCTCGAACTCGAACACGACGGCGACGCGGCGCTCGCGAACAAACTGCTCGAAGTCATGCATGCGAGCCACGCGGACTTCACGCTGACGTTCCGTCACCTGTCGCAGTTGTCGAAGCACGACGCGAGCCGCGACGCGCCGGTGCGCGACCTGTTCATCGACCGCGACGCGTTCGACGCATGGGCGAACCTCTACCGCGTGCGCCTGTCCGAGGAAACACGCGACGACGCCGCGCGCGCCGCCGCGATGAATCGCGTGAACCCGAAGTTCGTGCTGCGCAACCACTTGGCAGAAATCGCGATCCGGCACGCGAAGGAAAAGGACTTTTCAGAAGTCGAACGTCTCGCGCAGGTGCTGCGCCGGCCGTTCGACGAACAACCCGAATACGCGTCGTATGCGGCGCTTCCGCCCGACTGGGCCGGGTCGCTCGAAGTGAGCTGCTCGTCGTAACGCCCGCCTATCGACCGATCCCTCAGGAGAAACCAGACATGTCCCACGATTCCGACGACAAGTCCTACCCGTACCAGAAGGACGATGCCGAGCTGCGCCGCCGGCTCACGCCGATGCAGTACGAGGTCACGCAGCACGCGGCGACCGAGCGTGCGTTCACCGGCGAATACACCGACACGGAAGACGCCGGCATCTACAAGTGCGTCGTGTGCAGCACGCCGCTGTTCGAATCCGGCGCGAAGTTCCACTCCGGCTGCGGCTGGCCCAGCTACTTCAAGCCGCTCAACGGCGAGGTCATCGACGAGAAGATCGACTACACGCACGGGATGGTGCGCGTCGAGGTCCGCTGCAATCACTGCGGCGCGCATCTCGGCCACGTGTTCGAGGACGGCCCGCGCGACAAGACCGGTTTGCGGTACTGCATCAATTCGGCTGCGTTAAACTTCGAGTCCCGACCCGAACACGAATAAGCGGCGCCCAGGCGCGAATCGGCTGGTCTCCCCGAACGGGCGGCCCGGTTCACGACGGCGCCTGGCGGGTCCCTACAACGGTGAAAGGCCGCGCGAGCGGCCTTTCACGCAGCTGCGAGCACCATGAAATTCCTGTTCGATCTGTTTCCGATCATCCTGTTTTTCGCCGCCTTCAAGGTGTGGGGCATCTTCACCGCGACCGCCGTCGCGATCGTCGCGACGCTCGCCCAGGTCGCCTGGGTCGCGTTCCGCCACCGGAAGGTCGACACCATGCTGTGGGTCAGCCTCGGCGTGATCGTCGTGTTCGGCGGCGCCACCCTCGTCCTGCATGACGAGAAATTCATTCAATGGAAACCGACTGTGCTGTACTGGCTGTTTGCAATTGGCCTGTTCGCCGCGCGCTATGCGTTCGGCAACAATCTGATCGAAAAGATGATGGGCAAGCAGCTCACGCTGCCGCATCCCGTCTGGGACAAGCTCAACGTCGCGTGGGCACTGTTCTTCGCCGTGCTCGGCGTCGCGAACCTCTATGTCGTGCACAACTTCACCGAATCGCAGTGGGTGAACTTCAAGCTGTTCGGCACGACGGGCGCGATGGTGGTGTTCATCATCCTGCAGAGCCTGTGGCTTGCGAAATACCTGAAGGACGAGTGACATGACGGACACCTTCCTCCACGCGTCGCCCGACGCACGCATCGCGCTGATCGAGGCGCGCCTCACGGCCGCGCTCGCGCCCGTTTCGCTCGCGGTGCGCGACGACAGCGCGCAGCACGCGGGCCACGCCGGCGCGGCCGCGGGCGGCCACTACACGGTCACGATCGTGTCCGCCGCGTTCGCCGGCAAGCCGCGCGTCGCGCGGCACCGGCTGGTGTATGATGCGCTCGCCGATGCGATGCAGCGTGGCATCCACGCGCTCGCGATCGTGGCGTACACGCCAGAAGAATTCAATGCATCTTCAATCCAGTCGTCCCATTAGGAATTCCCGATGATCCTGAAATCCCCCCGCCTGTGGGCCGCAGCGGCCGCTCTCGCAGCGGCGCCGGCATTCGCCCAGAACATCGCCGTGGTCAACGGCACGCCGATTCCGAAATCGCGCGCCGACGCGATGGTCTCGCAGCTGGTCCAGCAAGGCCAGACCGACAGCCCGCAGCTGCAGCAGGCCGTGCGCCAGGAACTCGTGAACCGTGAAATCCTGATGCAGGAAGCAATCCGCCGCGGCATCCCGAACCGCGCGGACGTGAAGGCGCAGGTCGCCGTCGCGCAACAGACCGTCGTGCTGCGCGCGATGATCGAGGACTTCCTGAAGACGAACCAGCCAACCGACGCCGAGGTGAAGGCGCGCTATGACGAGCTCGTGAAGGGTGTTTCGAATCGCGAATACCACCTGCACCACATCCTCGTCGACAACGAGCAGCAGGCGAAGGACCTGATCGCGAAGATCAAGGCCGGCGCGAAGTTCGAGGATCTCGCGAAGCAGTATTCGAAGGATCCGGGCTCGGGCAAGAACGGCGGCGATCTCGACTGGTCCGATCCGAAGGCGTACGTGCCGGAATTCGCGGCCGCTGCGCAGAAGCTGCAGAAAGGCCAGATGACCGACGAGCCGGTGAAGACCCAGTTCGGCTGGCACATCATCCGCGTCGACGACATCCGCAACGTCGCACCGCCGCCGTTCGACCAGGTCAAGGCGCAGATCGCACAGCAACTCGTGCAGCAGAAGCTGCAGGCGTTCGAGGAAAACCTGCGCCAGCAGGCGAAGGTGCAGTAACGCCGCATCCCGCATTACTGCGACGGATACGAGAAAGCCGCTCACAAGGAGCGGCTTTCTTTTTTGCCGGCATACCTACGTGGGCATACCGGCGTGGGCATACCGGCGTGGGCATACCGGCGTGGGCGTACCGGCATTGCCATGCCGGCCCGCGAACCCGGTCCGCTACGCGGCATAGAACGACGCGTGATACCGCACGTCGCCAGCGGGTCGCGGCACCGAGTCGTCGAACGACAGCGCCATCAGGTATTCCGGCGGCGCCTGCGGAAACACGATGTCGCCGGCCGGCCCGAAACCGAAACGCGTGTAATAGGCAGGCTCGCCGAGCACGACGCAGCCGCGCGCCCCGAGCCGCCGCAACGCATCGAGGCCCGTGCGCACGAGCCCCGCGCCGATGCTCTGCCGCTGGCAGTCGGGCAGCACCGCGAGCGGCGCCAGCCCGTACCAGCCGGCGTGGCTGCCGTCCCCGATCGTCACCGGCGAGAACGCGACGTGGCCGACGATGCGCGCGTCGCGCTCCGCGACGAGCGACACGCTCAGGCAGCCGTCCGCGCGCAGCGCGTCGACGATCCGCTGCTCGAACCGGCCACCCTGGGGCTCGCCCGCGAACGCCGCGGCGATCACGCGGGCGATCGCCGCGGCATCGGCCGCGCGCTCGTCGCGCAGCGTCACGACATGGACAGGCTCGTGCGGGTCGAACATCGCGTCAGCCGATCCAGCGGCGCGCGTTGCGGAACACGCGCAGCCACGGGCTCGCCTCGCCCCAGCCTTCCGGGTGCCAGCTCATCGTGACCGTGCGGTGCACGCGCTCCATGTGCGGCATCAGCACCGTGAAGCGGCCGTCGGCCGTCGTCACCGACGTGATGCCGGCGGGCGAACCGTTCGGGTTGAACGGATAGCCCTCGGTCGCGTTGCCGCGATGGTCGACATAGCGCATCGCGACCGCGACGCGATCGATGTCGCCCTGCTGCGAGAAGTCCGCAAAGCCTTCGCCGTGCGCGACCGCGACCGGAATCCGCGCGCCTTCCATCCCCGCGAAGAAGATCGACGGCGATTGCTGCACCTCGACGAACGAGAAGCGGGCCTCGAACTGCTCCGACTTGTTGCGCGTGAACTTCGGCCACGCTTCCGCGCCCGGGATCATCGACGAGATGCTCGACAGCATCTGGCAGCCGTTGCAGATGCCGAGCGCGAACGTGTCCTGCCGCGCGAAGAATGCCGAGAACATGTCGGCGAGGTTCGCGTTGAAGCGGATCGTCTTCGCCCAGCCTTCGCCCGCACCCAGCACGTCGCCGTACGAGAAGCCGCCGCACGCGACCGCACCCGCGAAGTCCGCGAGCGTCGCGCGGCCGGCCAGCAGGTCGCTCATGTGCACGTCGTGCGCGTCGAAGCCCGCGCGGTCGAATGCGTAAGCCGTTTCGAGGTGCGAGTTCACGCCCTGCTCGCGCAGGATCGCGACGCGCGGACGCGCGCCCGTCGCGATGAACGGCGCGGCGATGTCATCGGCCGGATCGAACGTCAGCACCGGCGTGATGCCCGGGTCGGCCGCGTCGAGCAGCGCGTCGTATTCGGCGTCCGCACAGGCCGGGTTGTCGCGCAGGCGTGCGATGCGCCAGCTCACCTCGCCCCACGCGCGATGCAGTTCGGCGCGCGGCGCGTCGAAGATCTTCTTCGCGTCGCGGTACACCTCGATCACGTCGCGCTCGTTGACCGTGCCGATCACGTGCGAGCACGCCGACAGGCCGAACTCGCGCAGCGCGCCGAGCACCGCGTCGCGGTCGGCCGCGCGCACCTGCACGACGGCGCCCAGCTCTTCCGAGAACAGCGCGCGCAGCGTGCGGTCCTCGCGGCGGCCGCTCGTCTGCTTCGCCCAGTCCTTCGCATCGCCGTAGTCGGATTCGTGCTTCTCGTCGAGCGTCAGCATGTCGACGTTCAGCGACACGCCCGCGTGGCCCGCGAACGCCATTTCGCAGACCGTCGCCCACAGGCCGCCGTCCGAGCGGTCGTGGTACGCAAGCAGCTTGCCCTGCGCATTCAGCGACTGGATCGCCGTGAAGAAGCGCTTCAGGTCTTCCGGATCGTCGACGTCCGGCGTCGCATCGCCGACCTGCTGCGTGACCTGCGCGAAGATGCTGCCGGCCATCCGGTTCTTGCCGCGCCCGAGGTCGATCGCGACCAGCACGCTGTCGCCGGCGTCGGCGACGCGCTGCAGCTGCGGCGTCAGGTGGCGGCGCACGTCCTCGACCGGTGCGAACGCGGAGATGATCAGCGACACCGGCGCAACGACTTCCTTCGCGACGCCCTGCTCGTCCCACTTCGTCTTCATCGACAGCGAGTCCTTGCCGACCGGGATGCCGATGCCGAGCGCCGGGCACAGCTCCATGCCGATCGCCTTCACGGTGTCGAACAGCGCGGCGTCTTCGCCGGCGGTGCCGCACGCGGCCATCCAGTTCGCGGACAGCTTCAGCTTGTCGAGCGACGCGATCGGCGCGCTCGCGATGTTGGTGATCGCTTCGCCGACGGCCATGCGGCCCGATGCGGGCGCATCGATCACCGCGAGCGGCGTGCGCTCGGCCATCGTCATCGCTTCGCCCTTGAAGCCCGCGTAGTCGAGCGCGGTGATCGCGCAGTCGGCGACGGGCACTTGCCACGGGCCGACCATCTGGTCGCGCACCGACGTGCCGCCGACCGAACGGTCGCCGATCGTGATCAGGAATGACTTGCTCGCGACCGTCGGGTGCTTCAGCACGTCGACGGCGACCTGCGCGAGCGGGACGCCCGTCACGTCGACGGGCGCACGCTCGGTGCTCACGCGCGTGACGTCGCGGTGCATGCGCGGCGGCTTGCCGAGCAGCACTTCCATCGGCATGTCGACCGGATATTCGTCGACGCCGGTCGCCTCGTCGTCGACGAGCCGCAGCTGGCGCTCGTCGGTCGCGACGCCTACGACCGAGAACGGGCAGCGCTCGCGTGCGCAGATCGCCTCGAAGCGCGGCAGGTCGGCCGGCGCGATCGCCAGCACGTACCGCTCCTGCGCCTCGTTCGACCAGATCTCGCGCGGCGACAGGCCCGATTCCTCGAGCGCGACCTTGCGCAGCTCGAAGCGCGCGCCCTTGCCTGCGCCGTCGACGATCTCGGGGAACGCGTTCGACAGGCCGCCCGCGCCGACGTCATGGATGCTGAGGATCGGGTTTTCCGCGCCGAGCTGCCAGCAGCCGTTGATCACTTCCTGCGCGCGGCGCTCGATTTCCGGGTTGCCGCGCTGCACCGAGTCGAAGTCGAGCTCGGCCGTGTTCGCGCCGGTCGCCATCGAGCTCGCCGCGCCGCCGCCCATGCCGATCCGCATGCCGGGGCCGCCGATCTGGATCAGCAAGGAACCGGCCGGCACGTCGTGCTTGTGCGTGTGCTGGTCGGCGATGTTGCCGAGGCCGCCCGCGATCATGATCGGCTTGTGATAGCCGCGCACCTGGCCGCCGACGTTCTGCTCGTACACGCGGAAGTAGCCGCCGAGGTTCGGACGGCCGAATTCGTTGTTGAACGCGGCGCCGCCGAGCGGGCCGTCGATCATGATCTGCAGCGGCGACGCGATGCGGTCCGGACGCCCGTACGGGCCGTGCTGATCGTTCGGGTTGCGCTCGCCGACCGGTTGCGCGGCGTCGCGCGCGTTTTCCCACGGCTGGCGCGCGTCGGGCAGGTCGAGGTTCGACACGGTGAAGCCCGTCAGGCCCGCCTTCGGACGCGCACCGCGGCCCGTCGCGCCTTCGTCGCGGATCTCGCCGCCCGCGCCGGTCGCCGCGCCCGGGAACGGCGAGATCGCCGTCGGGTGGTTGTGCGTCTCGACCTTCATCAGCGTGTGCGTCAGTTCGGTGTGGCGGCCGTAGCGTTCGCCCGGCTCGCCGGCCGCGCCCGCGTTGCGCGGGAACCAGCGTTCCGCTTCCGCGCCCACCATGATCGACGAGTTGTCCGAATACGCGACGATCGTGCCCTGCGGGTTCAGCTTCTCGGTGTTGCGGATCATCGCGAACAGCGACATGTCCTGCGCTTCGCCGTCGATCGTCCACTGCGCGTTGAAGATCTTGTGGCGGCAGTGCTCGCTGTTCGCCTGCGCGAACATCATCAGCTCGACGTCGGTCGGGTTGCGCTCGAGCTTGCGGAACGCGTCGACGAGGTAGTCGATCTCGTCGTCGGCAAGCGCGAGGCCGAGCTCGACGTTCGCGCGTTCGAGCGCGCCGCGGCCCTGCGCGAGCACGTCGACCGTCGCGAGCGGCTTGGCCGGCAGTTCGTCGAACAGGTGCTTCGCGTCGTCGCGCGACGCGACCGCGCTTTCGGTCATCCGGTCATGCAGCGCGGCCGCGACCGCGGCGCGCACGTCGTCGGACAGCGCCTTCTTGCCGCCGAGCAGGCCCGACTTCAGCGTGACCGTGTACTCGACGCCGCGCTCGATGCGGCGCACGTGCGTGAGGCCGCAATGCTGCGCGATGTCGGTCGCCTTGCTCGCCCACGGCGACACGGTGCCGAAGCGCGGCAGCACGACGAAGGTTTCGGTGCTTCCCTTGTCGGCCGCCGGCTCGAACGGCGCGCCGTAGTGCATCAGCGCGTCGATGCGCGCGCTGTCGTCGGCCGACAGCGGCTCACTGGCGTTGACGAAGTGCAGGTACTGGCCGCGGACCGCGACGATGTTGGCGTCGATTTGCTTGAGCGTGTCGAGCAGACGGGTCTGACGGAAATCGGAAAGGGCCGAAGCGCCGGGAAAACACGAGAAGTGAGCCATGGGCTGGACTGACGTCGATGAGTCGCGCAAAGCGGCGACGTGGGGCGAAAGGAAGGCCGTAATTATACCCGGAAGTCTGCGCCCCAAGGCCCGTCCGGTCGCGACGCACGCACGCCGACACCGGGCCGTCGTCGTTTGGCGCTATCATTGCCGGCTCACCGGGCCGCGCACGGCCCGTCACGCGAATCACCACCGGGCGGCCGAGCCGCCGCCCGTCATCGAAGCAATCCATGGATGTCATCGTCATCGGCGGCGGAATCAGCGGCGTCGCCACCGCCTACCAGCTGCGTGCGGCCGGCCATCGCGTATGCGTCGTCGAGCGTCACGCGACCGTCGCGCAAGGCGCGACCTACGGCGATGGCGGCACGCTGCTGCCGAGCCCGCTCGACGTCTGGTTCGGGCCGACCTTCATGCGCCAGCGCCAGCCACGCGACAGCGGCATCGTCTACAAGCCCGGGCTGAACGGCCAGGTCCGCCGCTTCGTGAAGCGGCTCGGCGCACTGCGCGAGCCCGAAGCGTTCGCGGCCCAGTATGCGCGGCTGCGCCCGCTGGTCGACGCGTCGCGCGACGCGATCGCCGACATCGAGGCCCGCTTCGAACTCGAATTCGAACAGAAGGCCGGCGTGCTGCACGTCGTGCGCGACGCGCACGACTGGGACGCCGCGCAGCCCGCGCTCGACCTGCTGCGCACGCTCGACCTGCCGCATCGCACGCTGACGGCGGCCGAATGCGCGGCGCTCGAGCCGTCGGTGCCCGCCGAGCCGGCGTTCGCCGGCGGCGTGCTGCTCGAGACCGAGCGCACCGGGAACTGCCCGCTGTTCGCGAAGCTCGTCAAGCAGGTGCTCGACGAGCACGACGTGCAGTTCCGTTTCGGCGCCGACGTCGCCGCGATCCGCACCGACTCGGGCCGCGCCGCGGTCGAACTGGCGCCGCCGACCGGCGACCGCCGTGCGGCCAGCGCGCGCGAAGTCGACGTGATCTCCGCCGACGCGATCGTGGTCGCCGCAGGGGCCGGCAGCCTCGCGCTGCTCGAGCGGCTCGGCATGCGCGTGCCGCTGCATCCGATGCGCATCCATACGCTGACCGCGCCGGTCGCGTACGAGGAGCACGCGCCGCACCTGACCGTCGTCGACTCGATCAAGCGGATCGCGATGACACGCACCCATCAGCGGATGCGCATCGGCGGCGGCGCTGTGCTGCAGAGTCTGCAGGACACCGCCCGGCCGCTCGCCGAGCCGCTGTCGCAGGCCGCGCTCGCGTTGCTCGGGCAGGCCGTCCACGACTGGGTGCCCGGCGCCGCGAAGATCTCGGCCGCGCTGTCGTGGCAAGGCACGCAGCTGCTGTCGCCGGACGGCATGCCGGTCGTCGGTCCGACCCCGCATCCGCGCGTATTCGTCAATTTCGGCCACGGCCCCGCAGGCTGGGGGCTCGCGTGCGGGTCTGCTAAAGTGGTGGCGGATTACATCGGCGGCCATACCGGCGATACGCAGCGCTGGCCTGCCGACACGCTCGCCGCGCTGCGCGCCGAGCGTTTCACGACCTGACCGGCCGCACGGGCTTGCCCGGCGGCATCCTTCCCCCGCCGCCATGACCGTCACCCGCCCGCTTTCCGTCCCCGCCCCGCTCGCGCTGCAGCGCGTCGCCGACTTGCGCGCCGCCGAAACCGCCGCGGCCGCCGCGCTGCCGCCGCACACGCTGATGGGCCGCGCAGGCGCGGCCGCCGCGCGCTGGCTGTCCGAACGCGTCGCCCACGACGGCCGCCCGGTATGGTTCGCGGTCGGCCCCGGCAACAACGGCGGCGATGCCCTCGTCGCCGCGGCGGAACTGCAGCGCCTCGGGGTCGCAACCGAGGCGTGGATGCCGGTCGCGGTGAAGCCCGACGACGCGCAATGGGCGCTCGGCCTCGCCCGCGCGGCCGGCGTGCCGGTCTCGACCGAGCCGCCCGCGTCGTTCGAAGGCTATGCATGGGTCGTCGACGGGCTGTTCGGCATCGGCCTCGCCCGCGCGCTCGACGGCGCGTTCGCGGACATCGCCGCGCGCATCGCCGCCCGCGCGCGGACGACCGGTCGCGTGCTCGCGCTCGACGTGCCGAGCGGCCTCGACAGCGATACCGGGCACATCGTCGGCGCCGGTGTCGCCGTTGCCGCGACGCATACGCTGACCTTCATCGCCGCGAAGCCGGGTCTCTACATGGGCGAAGGCCGCGATCTCGCGGGCGTTGTCGACGTCGCGTCACTCGACGTTCCGGCGCCCGCAGCGCCGGCCATGATGCTGAACGCACCCGCGCTGTTCGCCGATGCGCTGCCCGCGCGCGCGTTCGCATCGCACAAGGGCACGTTCGGCAGCCTCGCCGTGATCGGCGGCGACACCGGCATGTGCGGTGCGCCGATCCTCGCCGCGCGCGCGGCGCTGTTCGCCGGCGCGGGCAAGGTGTACGTCGGCTTTCTCGGCGCGGGCGCGCCGCCGTACGATCCGCCGTTTCCCGAACTGATGCTGCATCCGGCCGACGGCCTCGATCTCGCCGAGATGACCGCGATCGCGGCCGGCTGCGGTCTCGGCACGCGCGACGCGGCGGCGACGCTCGTACGCGACGTGCTCGCGCACGGCGCAGCCACGCTATTCGACGCCGACGCGCTGAACCTGATCGCCGCGCACCCGGAACTCGCCGACGCCGTCGCGGCGCGCGGCGCGCAGGGCAACGCATGCATCCTGACCCCGCACCCGCTCGAAGCAGCACGGCTGCTCGGCTGCGATACCGCGACCGTGCAGCGCGACCGGCTCGCGGCGGCGCACGCGCTCGCCGCGCGCTTCGCGAGCGTCGTGGTGCTGAAAGGCGCGGGCACCGTGATCGCCGCGCCCGACGGCCGCCTGACGGTCAACCCGACCGGCAACGCGGCACTCGCGACGGGCGGCACGGGCGACGTGCTCGGCGGCCTGATCGGCGCGCTGCTCGCGCAGCGCGTACCCCAATACGAGGCCGCGCTCGCGGGCGTCTACCTGCACGGCCTCGCGGCCGACACGCTGGTCGCCGACGGCACGGGACCGGCCGGGCTGACGGCCGGCGAACTGGCGCCGATGGTGCGCACGCTGATCAATCGCCATTTTTACCCGTGCGGACGCGCGGACACATAACGCCGCTATACTGACTCCCCCGCCGCACGGCGGGTCCGCTCGTCCGCCGGACATCCGATCCCGATGCGCCGGCGCGGCATTCCTCCCGATTCACGCTTCACTCGAACCGTCATGACGCTGAATTCGCTCCCCGCCTGGACTGCCCTGCAAACCCACTACGAACAGATCCGCCACGCCCGGTTGCGCGACTGGTTCGTACCGGAAAACGATCCCGCGCCGACCCGCGCCGAACGCTTCACGTTCTCGGGCGGCGGCCTCGCGGCCGACTTCTCGAAGAACCGCATCACCGACGACACGCTGCGCCTGCTTGTGCAGCTCGCGCGCGACGCACGCGTCGAGGCGCGCCGCGACGCGATGTTCGCGGGCGACATCGTCAACCCGACCGAGGGCCGCGCGGCCCTGCACACGGCGCTGCGCGCGACCGATCCGCACGCGCCGTTCCATGCGCAGATCGTCGCGGAACGCGCGAAGATGGCAACATTCGCGCGCGCGGTGCGCAGCGGCGCCTGGACCGGCCATACGGGCAAGCGCATCCGCCACGTGATCAACATCGGCATCGGCGGCTCCGACCTCGGGCCGAAGATGGTCGTGCACGCACTGCACCACGTCGCGACGCCCGACATCGCGACGCACTTCGTCTCGAACGTCGACGGCGCCGATCTCGCACGCGTGCTCGAGCAGGTCGACCCGGAAGAAACGCTCGCGATCATCGTGTCGAAGACCTTCACGACACTCGAGACGATGACGAACGCGCGCTCGCTGCGCGACTGGTTCGTCGCGAAGGGCTGCCCGGAAAGTGCGCTGTCGAAGCATTTCGTCGGCGTGTCCGCGAACCCGGCCGAAGTCGTCCGGTTCGGCATCGCCGACAACAACGTATTCGAGATGTGGGACTGGGTCGGCGGCCGCTACTCGCTGTGGTCGGCTGTCGGCCTGTCGATCATGATCGCGATCGGCCCCGAGCAGTTCGACGAGCTGCTCGCCGGCGCGAACGACATGGACCGCCATTTCCGCGAAGCGCCGCTCGAACGCAACCTGCCGGTGCTGCTCGGCATGATCGGCATCTGGTATCGCAACTTCTTCGGCTCGCAAAGCTATCTCGTCGCGCCGTATTCGGAAGCGCTGCATTTCCTGCCGTCGTACCTGCAGCAGCTCGAGATGGAGAGCAACGGCAAGTCCGCGCGGCTCGACGGCACGTTCGTCGACTATCCGACCTCCGCCGTCACCTGGGGCGAGCCGGGCACCAACGGCCAGCACGCGTTCTTCCAGATGCTGCACCAGGGGCCGACGATCGTGCCGATCGACTTCATCGCGGTGCTGACGCCCGAGCATCCGCTCGCGAGCCATCACCCGAAGCTGCTCGCGAACTGCTTCGCGCAGAGCGAGGCGCTGATGCTCGGCCGCACGCTCGACGAAGCACGCGAGGTCGCCGGGCCAGGCAAAGAGTCGCTCGCGCCGCACCTGACCTTCCCCGGCAACCGCCCGACGACGACGCTGCTCGTCGACGCACTGACGCCGCGCGCGCTCGGTGCGCTGATCGCGCTCTACGAGCACAAGGTGCTGGTGCAGGCGTCGGTATGGGACATCAACCCGTTCGACCAGTGGGGCGTCGAGCTCGGCAAGATCCTCGGCAAGGTGGTCGAGGCGGACCTGACGGCCGATGCGCTCGATCCGGCGAAGCACGATTCGTCGACGACGGCGCTGATCGCCCGCGCACGCGCCGCGCTCAAGCGCTGATCAGCGCTGACAACCGCTGATGACGGTCGGCCGCGCGACGCGATACCCGCGCGCGCGGCCCGGTCGCAGGATTGCGTCGGAGGGGTGTCAGGAAACGCCGCGCTGCGCCGCGCGCGGCGTCACGATGCGGCCGGCGTCGAGCGTCACCGTCGTCGCGCAGCGGCGCGCGAGTTCCGGATCGTGCGTGACCAGCACGAGCGTCGCGCCGTGCGTACGATTGAGTTCGAACATCAGGTCGATGACCGCATGCCCCGTTGCCGCATCGAGACTGCCGGTCGGCTCGTCGGCAAACAGGATCGCCGGATGCGTGACGAACGCACGGGCAAGCGCGACGCGCTGCTGCTCGCCGCCGGACAGCAGCTTCGGGTAATGCGCGATGCGCTCGCCGAGCCCGACCTGCGCGAGCAGCGCACGCGCGCGGTCGGCCGCGTCGCGCGCGCCGATCCCGCCTTGCAGTTCGAGCGGCAGCATCACGTTTTCCAGCGCGGTCAGGTGCGGCATCAGCTGGAACGACTGGAACACGAACCCGACCGCGCCGTTGCGCAGCGCGGCGCGCTCGTCCTCGTCGAGCTGGTCAAGCGGCTGGCCGAGCAGGCGAACCGTGCCGCTCGTCGCGCTGTCCAACCCCGCAAGCAGGCCGAGCAGCGTCGATTTGCCGGACCCGGACGCGCCGACGATCGCCAGGCTGCCGCCGGACGGCACGGTGAGGTCGATGCCGTCGAGGATCGTCAGCTCGCCCGTTGCGTCGGCGACCCGCTTGCATACTTGATGAGCTTCGATGACCGGATCGTTAATCTTGAGCATGGACACGACAATTCGCAGGAATAGACGCGCGGCGCTGGCCGCGCTGCTGTGCGGCGCACTCGCCGCGAGCACGGCCGGTCTTGGCCTTGCCCGCGCCGCGACCGCGCCGTCCGATGCAGCGGGCCAGCCCGTGATCGTCGTGCTCGGCGACAGCCTGTCGGCCGAATACGGCCTGCCGCGCGACACGGGCTGGGTGGCGTTGCTGCGGCAACGACTCGCCACCGAGCGGATCGATTATAGCGTTGCGAACGCGAGCGTCAGCGGCGACACGACGAGCGGCGGACGCGCCCGCCTGCCTGCGGTGCTGCAGCGGCTGAAGCCGTCGATCGTCGTCGTCGAGCTCGGCGCGAACGACGCGCTGCGCGGCGTGCCGCTCGCGACGACCGAGCGCAATCTGCGCGAGATCGTCGCCGACGCGCAGCATGCGCACGCGAAAGTCGTGCTGGTCGGCATGTACGTGCCACCCAACTACGGCCCCGACTACACGCAGAAGTTCCACGGCATCTACACGCGGCTGGCGAAGGATCTCGGCGTGCCGCTCGTGCCGTTCCTGCTGGCCGGCATCGAGAACCGGCCCGAGATGTTCCAGTCCGACCAGATCCATCCGACGCAGCAGGCGCAAGGCGTGCTCCTCGACAACGTGTGGCCGTCGCTGAAGCCGCTGCTCCCGAAGCCGCGCGGCTGAACGCGCGCCGGACGCCGGCATGAAAAAGCCCCGCTCGATGGCGGGGCTTTTTTTCGTCGACAGCGCGGGGATCAGTTCCCGCTGTCTTGCGTGGTGCTGGCCGTCGAACCGTACAGCTTCACCTTCGAGCGGTCGCGCAGCGCGGCGAGGTACGCCTCGCCTTCGCTTTGCGCGTCGACCTGCGCCATCTGCTGCTGCGCGGCCGCGAGCTGCTGCGGATCGACTGCCGAACCCGGCGTCACCGCGTTCACGCGATAGATCGCGTAGCCGTCCGCGCCAAGATCGACGCCGACATACGCCGGCAGCGTCTTCGCATCGACCTTGTAGACCGCGCTCAGCGCGTCGGGCGACAGGCCGTGCGCCTGCGTGCGCGAAACGGTTTCGGCCGGCGCGAAGCCTGCGGTCGCCTTCGACTTCTGCAGCTCCGCGAGCTTCGCCGCGCCATCCTTCTTCGCGAGCTCGGCCGCCTGTTCGGCGATCACCTTCTGGCGCACCGCGTCCTTGATCGCAGCGAGCGCGGGCACGGTAGCCGGCTTGTAGTCGGTCACGCGCGCCGAGATCAGCGTGTTGTTGCCGACGTCGATCGCCTGCGTGTTGTTCTGGCTCTTCACCGAATCGCTCGCGAACACCGCGGCCAGGAACTTCGGATTGTTGAGCGGGCTCGTCGGCGGCAGCGCGGCATTCGGCGTCGGCGTGACGGTGGCCGTCTGGAGCGTCAGCTTGTACTTGTCCGCGGCCGGCTGAAGGCTCTTCGCCTTTTCATAGACGGTCGACGTGAAGCCTTCCGCGTTGTCCGAGAATGCCTTCGATGCGTACTGCTGCTTCAGGTCCGCCGCAATCGCATCCTTCACGTCCGCGAACGGCTTGACCACCGACGGCTTCACTTCGGTCGCCTTCAGGATGTGGAAGCCGAGATCCGATTGCACGACGCCGCTCACTTCACCCTGCTTGAGCGCGAATGCCGCATCGTCGAACGCCTTGCCGCCCGCGGTGGAGCCCGGCGTGATGAAGCCGAGGTCGCCGCCCTTCGCCGCCGACGGCGCGTCCTGCGAGCTCTTCTGCGCGATCTGCGCGAACTGGTCCGGATGCGCCTTCACGTCGGCGAGCAGCTGATCGGCCTTCGCCTTCGCAGCCGCCTTGTCCGCGGCGCCCGCACTGCTCGCCGCCGCGATGAAGATGTGGCTCACGCGCACCTGCGCTTCGGTGCGGAAGTGCGTCGGGTTGTCGTCGTAGAACTTCTTGATGTCCGCATCGGTCGGCTGTGCGCTCGCGGCGGCCGCAGCCGGCGAATAGACGAGATACTGGATCGTCGCGGTCTCCGGCGTCGCGAAGCTCTGCTTGTGCGCGTCGTAGTACGCGGCGAGCTGCGCGTCGGTCGGCTGCACCTTCGACGCGTAGTCGGTCGTCTTCAGCACGAACGCCTGCACTTCACGCTGCTGCGCGGCGAGTTCCGACAGGCGCTGCGCGAGGCTCTTCGGCGTGAACGCGCTCGACACGATGCTGGCCGGGATCTGCTGCAGCGCGAGGCTGTAGCGCACGCGCTCCTGATATTGCTCGGGGGTCATGCCCTGGAACGACAGCAGTTGCGCATAGCGCTCGACGTCGATCGAGCCGTCCGGCTTCTTCAGCGACGCGATCATCGGGTCGCCCAGCAGCGCCTCGCGCACCGCGTTGTCGGATGCGGTCAGGTGCAGGCGCTGCGTCTCGTCGGCGAGCACGCGCTGCTGGATCAGGCCGTCGAGCACTTCCTTGCGGTGCTCGGGCGTATCGAACGTCTTCACGTCGAACTGCCCGCCGAGCATCTGGCGCGCGCGGTCGATCTGCTGGCGGAACGCGCCGTCGAATTCGACCCGCGTGATCTTGTGCCCGTTGACCGCCGCGACGTTCGCGCTTTCATCGAAGAAGCCGCGGAAACCTTGAATCCCGACGAAACCCAGCCCCGGCAACACGATCAGGAGCAGGAGCGCCATCATCAGGCGCTGGTGATTACGGAAGAAATCGAGCATGCGTGACGGGGTAAATTGGACAAAACGCCCGATATTACAACAGTGGGCAGGAAAAAAGGCGAACCGGGGCTCGGCGGCGGGTGGCGGTGAGGTCGAACGCATCGCAAAGGCACGATGTCCGGCAGCGCACGCGACCAGATCGACAAACAAAAATGCCCGCACGAGGCGGGCATTTATTGTCTTGGCGGAGCGGACGGGACTCGCCTACATCCTGCAGGCCGCGGATGCGCCTGCAGGCGCATCCCTTCGAGTCCCGCCGGAAGCCGCGCAGGCGGCTTCCTCCACTCCGCAGCCACGTGCCCGCCCGCGGGCACAAAAAATGGCTACAAACAAAAATGCCCGCACGAGGCGGGCATTTATTGTCTTGGCGGAGCGGACGGGACTCGAACCCGCGACCCCCGGCGTGACAGGCCGGTATTCTAACCGACTGAACTACCGCTCCTTGGTCTTGCTGAATCGCGAAACTGGTGGGTGCTGAGGGGTTCGAACCCCCGACCTACGCCTTGTAAGGGCGCCGCTCTACCAGCTGAGCTAAGCACCCGTTCCGGATTCATTCCGGCTGCGATCTGCATTTCTGCGTCAACAACCAGCGAGCCCGCTAGTTTAATTCATCCTTCAAGACTTTGCCAGCCCTGAATCGCGGAATTTTTGCAGCGCCGATCTCGATCGGTTCGCCGGTCCGCGGATCGCGTCCCTGCCGTGCGCTGCGGTCCGTCACCACGAACGTACCGAAGCCCGCGATCGTCACGCTGCCGTCCGCCTTCAGCGCGCCGGTCACCGCGTCGATGAACGCGTCGAGCGCCCGCCCGGCCGACAGTTTCGACAAGTCCGCCTGTCGCGCGATGTGCTCGATCAATTCCGCCTTGTTCATGCATCTGCCCCCGATTGCGGCGCGCCCGCCCCGTGCCCGGAACCGCACGCCAAGTGCGCAAAAAAAACCCGCGGACATGCCGCGGGTTTCGTGAACAACCGTCACATCAGACTCAGTGCTTGACGACTTCCGTCGAGCCGGCTTCCTTCGCCGTTTCCGCGACAGGGGCCGCAGCCTTCGCCTCTTCTTCCGGCGGCAGCGGCGTCGGCACCCGCTCGAGCGCGAGTTCGAGCACCTTGTCGATCCAGCGGACCGGCACGATCTCGATCGCGTTCTTCACGTTGTCCGGAATCTCCGCGAGATCCTTCACGTTCTCTTCCGGAATCAGCACGAGCTTGATACCGCCGCGATGCGCGGCGAGCAGCTTTTCCTTCAGGCCGCCGATCGGCAGGACCTCGCCACGCAGCGTGATTTCGCCCGTCATCGCGACGTCGGCGCGCACGGGGATGCCCGTCAGCACCGACACCAACGCGGTCGTCATCGCGCCGCCGGCGGACGGACCGTCCTTCGGCGTCGCGCCTTCCGGCACGTGAATGTGGATGTCCTGCTTGTCGAACGCTTCGTCCTTGATGCCCAGACGCCGCGAACGCGAACGCACGACCGAGCGCGCCGCCTCGACGGATTCCTTCATCACGTCGCCGAGCGAACCCGTGCGGATCACGTTGCCCTTGCCCGGCATCACCGCGGCTTCGATCGTCAGCAGATCGCCGCCGACTTCCGTCCACGCGAGGCCCGTCACCTGACCGACCTGGTTCTCCTTCGCCGCGAGGCCGAAGTCGTACTTGCGCACGCCGAGGAACGTGTCGAGGTTCTCGCCGTCCACCTTGATCGCGCCCGATGCCTTCTTCAGCAGCAGCATCTTCACGACCTTGCGGCAGATCTTCGACACTTCGCGCTCGAGCGAACGCACACCGGCTTCGCGCGTGTAGTAGCGGATGATGTCGCGGATCGCCTGCTCGGTGACCTCGATCTCGCCTTCCTTCAGGCCATTGTTCTTCTTCTGCTTCGGCAGCAGGTAACGCTGCGCAATGCTGACCTTCTCGTCTTCCGTGTAGCCCGACAGACGGATCACTTCCATCCGGTCGAGCAGCGGCGGCGGGATGTTCAGCGAGTTCGACGTCGCGACGAACATCACGTCCGACAGATCGAAGTCGACCTCGATATAGTGATCGGCAAACGTGTGGTTCTGCTCCGGATCGAGCACTTCGAGCAGCGCCGACGACGGATCGCCGCGGAAATCCATGCCCATCTTGTCGACTTCGTCGAGCAGGAACAGCGGATTGCGCACGCCGACCTTCGTGAGGCTCTGCAGGATCTTGCCGGGCATCGACCCGATGTAGGTCCGGCGGTGGCCGCGGATCTCGGCCTCATCGCGCACGCCGCCGAGCGCCATGCGGACGAACTTGCGGTTCGTCGCACGTGCGATCGACTGCCCGAGCGACGTCTTGCCGACGCCCGGAGGCCCGACGAGGCACAGGATCGGTGCCTTCACCTTGTCGACGCGCTGTTGCACCGCGAGGTACTCAAGGATGCGTTCCTTGACCTTCTCGAGGCCGAAGTGATCCTCGTCGAGCACCTGCTCGGCGTTCGACAGGTCGTTGTTGACCTTGCTCTTCTTGCGCCACGGCAGGCCGATCAGCGTGTCGATGTAGTTGCGCACGACCGTCGCTTCCGCCGACATCGGCGACATCAGCTTCAGCTTCTTCAGCTCGGCGTCGGCCTTCTTCTTCGCTTCCTTCGGCATGCGCGCGGCGTTGATGCGCTTCTCGAGCTCTTCGAGATCAGCGCCCTCTTCGCCTTCGCCCAGTTCCTTCTGGATCGCCTTGACCTGTTCGTTCAGGTAGTACTCGCGCTGGCTCTTCTCCATCTGGCGCTTCACACGCCCGCGGATGCGCTTTTCGACCTGCAGGATGTCGATCTCGGCTTCGAGTTGCGCAAGCAGGTGCTCGAGCCGCTCGACGACCGGGAACATCTCGAGGATGTGTTGCTTCTGGTCGAGCTTCAGCGGCAGGTGCGCGGCGATCGTATCCGCGAGACGGCCCGCCTCATCGATGCCCGACAGCGACGTGAGGATCTCCGGCGGGATCTTCTTGTTCAGCTTTACGTACTGGTCGAACTGCGACACGATCGCGCGGCGCAGCGCTTCCGTTTCCGCGCTGTCCGCGTGGTCCGGCTCGAGCGGCATCGCTTCGCAGGAGAACTGCGTCTCCTGTTCCTCGATCGACAATGCCTTCGCGCGCTGCAGGCCTTCGACCAGCACCTTCACGGTGCCGTCCGGCAGCTTCAGCATCTGCAGGATGTTCGCGACGCAACCGACCTCGTACATGTCCTTTTCGGTCGGCTCGTCCTTGGCCGCGGTTTTCTGTGCGACCAGCATGATGTGCTTGCCGCCTTCCATCGCTGCTTCGAGGGCCTTGATCGATTTCGGCCGGCCCACGAAGAGCGGAATCACCATGTGCGGGAAAACGACGACATCCCGCAGCGGCAGCAGCGGGAGCGTGATGCGTTCCGGCGGGAGAAGTTGGGTGCCTGACATTTCATTTCCCCATGAGTGGAATCAATTGTTCGGTAATTGAGGCCGGCACTTCGGATTGCAAGGCCTTCAAGCGTGGGAAATATTCGGTAAGAAAGTAACCACCGCGTGTCGAGTCAGAGTTACCCACAAGATAAACGAAAAAAAGCCGCTCACGGTTTCATGAACGGCTTTTTTCGTCAGTACATTGTCGTCAAGCCGGTCAGTTCGAACCCGCCACCTTCGGCGTGTCCTCATAGATCAGCAACGGTTTGCCGTCGCCGTCGATGACGTTCTCGTCGATGATGACCTTGCTGACCCCTTTCATCGTCGGCAGCTCGTACATCACGTCGAGCAGCGCCTGTTCGATGATCGAACGCAGGCCACGCGCGCCGGTCTTGCGGCGGATCGCCTTGCGAGCCACCGCCTGCAGCGCGGCCGGGCGGATTTCCAGCTCGACGCGCTCCATCGCGAACAGCTTGTGATACTGCTTGACGAGCGCGTTCTTCGGCTCGACCAGGATCTTCATCAGCGCGGCCTCGTCCAGCTTGCCGAGCGTCGCGACGACCGGCAGACGGCCGATCAATTCGGGGATCAAACCGAACTTGATCAGGTCCTCCGGCTCGACCTCGCGCAGCACCTCGCCGGCATCGCGCTCCTGCTTGCTCTTGACCGTCGCGCCGAAGCCGATGCCCGTCTTCTCGGTGCGGTCGGTGATCACCTTCTCGAGGCCGTCGAACGCGCCGCCGCAGATGAACAGGATGTTGGTCGTGTCGACCTGGATGAAATCCTGGTTCGGGTGCTTGCGGCCGCCCTGCGGCGGCACCGACGCCATCGTGCCCTCGACGAGCTTCAGCAGCGCCTGCTGGACGCCCTCGCCCGACACGTCGCGCGTGATCGACGGGTTGTCCGACTTGCGGCTGATCTTGTCGATTTCGTCGATGTAGACAATCCCGCGCTGGGCCTTCTCGACCTCGTAGTTGCAGTTCTGCAACAGCTTCTGGATGATGTTCTCGACGTCCTCGCCGACGTAGCCGGCTTCGGTCAGCGTCGTCGCGTCGGCGATCACGAACGGCACGTTCAGCAGACGCGCGAGCGTCTGCGCGAGCAGCGTCTTGCCGGAGCCCGTCGGGCCGATCAGCAGGATGTTGCTCTTCGACAGCTCGACGTCGTCCTTCTTGTCGAGATGCTTGAGACGCTTGTAGTGGTTGTAGACCGCGACCGCGAGGATCTTCTTCGCGCGCTCCTGGCCGATCACGTACTGATCGAGGATGTCGCGAATTTCCTGCGGGCTCGGCAGATCCGACCGGGACAGGCTGGCCTCGACGCCCGCGGCTGCCGCCTCGTCGCGAATGATCTCGTTGCACAGGTCGATACATTCATCGCAGATGAAGACCGACGGGCCCGCAATGAGCTTTTTCACCTCATGCTGGCTCTTGCCGCAGAACGAGCAATACAACAGCTTCTCGCTGTTCGAACCTTTTTTGTCCGCCATGAATGTATGAGCCTCCGGACAGGTAAATGACATGATACGCCGAATGCTCCGCGCGCCACGACCTAGGGCGCGACCGGAGTCGGCTGGATGCGCTTGCCGCAGATGCTCAGGGCGTATCGGGTGAGCCGACCCAAATGGGGCGGCACCCCACTAAGTTCACGGACGCTTCAACAGCACCTGATCGATCAGCCCGTACGCCTTCGCGTCCTCGCTCGACATGAAGTTATCACGGTCGGTGTCGCGCGCGATGCGCTCGACGTCCTGGCCCGTGTGCTGCGCGAGCAGCTGGTTGAGTCGTTCCTTCAGGTAGAGGATTTCGCGCGCCTGGATCTCGATGTCCGATGCCTGGCCGCGTGCGCCGCCGAGCGGCTGGTGAATCATCACGCGCGAGTTCGGCAACGCGAAACGCTTGCCCTTCGCACCCGACGCGAGCAGGAACGCGCCCATGCTCGCCGCGAGCCCCATGCACAGCGTCGACACGTCCGGCTTGATGAACTGCATCGTGTCGTAGATCGCCATGCCGGCCGACACCGAACCGCCGGGGCTGTTGATGTACAGGCTGATGTCCTTGTCCGGGTTCTCGCTTTCGAGGAACAGCAGCTGCGCGACCACGAGGTTCGCCGTCTGGTCGTTCACTTCGCCGACCATGAACACGAGGCGCTCCTTCAGGAGGCGCGAATAGATGTCGTACGAACGCTCGCCGCGGCCGCTCGTTTCGACGACGATCGGAACCAGCCCCAGCGCTTGCGTTTCGAAATCCCGCGGCGCGTTCGAAGCCAGCATGTCAAGCAATTCAGCGCGAGTGATCATTCAATGAACCTTGTTCGAATTGAAAATTGAACGGCGGGAAGCCGCCCGCTCAATCGCCATATTAATGGCAACCGTGCGCCTGACGTAAAAACGGCGTGCGGGCCGTCGCTCCGACAGCCGGCACGCCGCAAGAGCGACACTTACGCTTGCGCCGATGCGCTCGCGAGTGTCTCGAAGCTCACTTCCTTGTCCGTCACCTTCGCCTTGCCCAGCACGAAATCGACGACGTTGCTCTCAACGACGAACGCTTCCATCTCGGCGAGGCGCTGCTGGTTCGAATAATACCAGCGGACCACTTCCTTCGGGTCTTCGTAGCTCTTCGCGAACTCGTCGACTTCCGCGCGGATCTGCTCCGGCTTCGCTTCCAGGCCGTTCGACTTCACCAGCTCGGCGAGCACGAGGCCCAGCTTCACGCGGCGCTCAGCCTGCTCGGTGAACATTTCGGCCGGGATCGGTGCGTCCTTCGCGTTCGGCACGCCGCGCTGCGCGAGGTCCTGGCGCGCCATTTCGACGAGGCGCTGCTGGTCCTGCTCGATCAGCGCCTTCGGCACGTCGAGTTCGGAGATCTTCAAGAGCGCGTCCATCACCTGGTTCTTGACGATCGACTGCGTGCGACGCTTCGCTTCACGCTCGAGGTTTTCCTTGATCTCGTTGCGCATCTTGGCGAGGTCGCCGTCTTCGATGCCGAGCGACTTCGCGAAGTCGGCGTCGATTGCCGGCAGGTGCGGCCATTCGACCTTCTTCATCGTGACCGTGAACTTCGCCGTCTTGCCTGCGACGTCCTTGCCGTGATAGTCGTCCGGGAACTTCAAGTCGAATTCGCGCGCTTCGCCGGCCTTCAGGCCCAGCGCAGCCGTTTCGAATTCCGGCAGCATGCGGCCTTCGCCGAGCACGAACGGGAAGTCTTCTGCGGTGCCGCCCTGGAACGCGACGTCGTCGATCTTGCCGACGAAGTCGACCGTCACGCGGTCGCCGTTCTGTGCGGCGGCGTCCGCACCGCCGTCACCGTGCTCGCCGCCTTCGCCGCGAGCGTGGAAGTGCACGCGCTGCTTGCGCAGGATGTCGAGCGTGCGGTCGATTTCGGCGTCGCCGATCGTCGTCGTCGAGCGCTCGACTTCAGCCGTCTCCAGATCGCCGATCTTCACTTCCGGGTAGACCTCGAACGTCGCGTCGAACGCGTATGCGTCTTCCGCCTGTTCCTGCTTCGGCGCGAAGCTCGGCTGGCCAGCGACGCGCAGGTTTTCCGCGCGGCTGATCGTGAAGAATTCCTGGCCGATCTTGTCGCTCAGCACTTCCGCCTCGACCTGACCCGCATATTGCTGCGCGACCATCTTGAGCGGCACCTTGCCCGGGCGGAAACCCGGCATGCGCACGTTCTTCGCGAGTTTCTGGATGCGAGCGTCGATTTCCTTCTGCACCGTATCTTTCGGCAGGGAAATCGTCACGCGGCGTTCAAGCTTGCCGAGGTTTTCAACAACGTTAGCCATGGCTTCAATCGTCCTAAAATTATTCGAGCGAATCGGGTTTTCCTTGCCGTGCCTGCCTTGCGGCGTCATACGCCGCGCCGGAGCGCCACGCCATCCCTGCGAGCGCCGGATCGGCTAGCGCAAGCGGCTCGGAGCACGGCTTTGGCCGGAAGAATCGACTATTCTAGCAAACAATTTTCCCTGCACCGTCAGATCGGCACGATGTGCATGCGCAGCCGTTGCGCGACGGCCGCCGATGCACGCGGATCGCCGTTATGCCGCGCGGCGTATCCACGCGCGGCTGCCATCCTGTAAGCTCCATTTGAGAATGCGCCGCGGCCGCGCGGCACGCGTTCGCCCGGCCCATTCGTCCGACCAATCACGCCAACCGGAGACACCATGCCGCATCACCCGTCCGCGCCTGTCGTCGTCATCGCGCCCGATTCGTTCAAAGGCTCGCTTTCCGCCGAGCAGGTCGCGGACGCGATCGCCACCGGCATCCGCCGCGTGCGTCCCGACGCCGTCGTGCGCTGCTGCCCGATGGCCGATGGCGGCGAAGGCACGCTCGACGCGATGCTCGCAAGCAGCGGCACGCGACGCACGGTTGCGGTGGCCGGCGCGTCGCTTGCGGTGCGCGACGCCGCGGTCGGCGTGATCGATGCGCGCACGGCGATCGTCGAGACGGCCGAGATCGTCGGCATCACCGACCCGGCCGGGATGAGCGTGCCGGTCGACGCGCGCAGCACGCGCGGGATGGGCGAAGCGATCCGCCAGCTGCTCGACGACGGCGTGCGCCGGTTCTTCGTCGCGCTCGGCGGCAGCAGCACCAACGACGCCGGCGCGGGCCTCCTCGCCGGCCTCGGGCTGCGCTGTTTCGACGCGGCCGGCCAGCCGGTCGAGCCGGTGCCGGCGCGGCTCGCCGAGATCGCGCGGATCGACGCATCCGGACTCGACCCGCGCGTCGCGGACGCCGAATTCGTCGGCATGTCCGACGTCGACAACCCGCTGACGGGCGCGCACGGCGCGACCGCCGTGTTCGGCCCGCAAAAGGGCGTGACGCCGGAGCAGATTGCGCCCCTCGACGCCGCGCTCGGCCATTTCGCCGACCTGCTCGAGGCCGCGCTCGACCGTCGCGCGCGCGACCTGCCGGGCGCCGGCGCGGCGGGCGGCCTCGGCTTCGCGCTGCACATGCTCGGCGCGCAGTTCGAGGCCGGCGCCGAAGTCGTCGCGCGCCAGATCGGGCTCGACGCCGCGCTCGCCGGCGCGGACTGGCTGATCACCGGCGAAGGCCGCTCGGACGTGCAGACGCTGCACGGCAAGGCGCCGTTCATCGCATGCCGTCACGCACAGGCCGCGGGCGTGCCTGCGTCGCTGCTGTCGGGTGCGGTCGATCCGGCCGCCCTGCCGCGCCTGTCCGAACATTTTTCCGGATGCTTCTCGCCCGCGCCGGGCCCGATCACGCTCGACGTGGCGATCCGCGACGCCGCCAGCCTGCTCGCAAACGAGGCCGAGCAGCTGACGCGACTGAAATACGGCGCGCGCTGACCGTTGACCCGAGCGCGCGATACAGGAACAATCGGGCCCGCCCTTTATCTTCAGGATTCGACATGAAAGGCCGTCAAGCCGGGCTCGATCAGTTTCTGACCTATCGCCTCCACGTGCTCACGAAGCGCTCCGACCGAGGCATCGGCGACGTGTACCGGCACAAGCTCGGCATCTCGCTGCCCGAGGCGCGCGTGATCGCGGCCGTCGGTGCGTTCGGCCCGTTCTCGATCATGGATCTCGCGCGCCACACCAACCTCGACAAGAGCCAGGCGAGCCGCGCGGCCGAAGCGCTGCTGCGCCAGGGCCTGCTCGCGCGCAGCGCGAGCGACGAAGACGGACGGATCGTCCTGATCGCGCTGACGCCGGACGGCCGCGCGCTGCATCGCAAGATCATGCCGATCGTGCGCAAGTGGAACGACGGACTGCTCGCGTGCCTGTCGGACAGCGAGCGCAATACGTTCGAACGGCTGCTGGAGAAAGTCGTCGCGCACGCGCTCGAGCGCGACGACTGAACGCAGCGGGCCGGCTCCGGATGCGACCGGCACGCCGGCGGGCACGTTCGAAGGCACAGCCGCGCCGGCGCGACATGCGCGGAACCACGCGCCCTTCCTAAAGCCCGCTGTTCGCGGCGCGCTGGCGCAGCAGCCCGAGCACCGCGTCGCAATACGGGGTCAGCACGTCCAGCTTGCGCCCCAGTTCCGGAAACACGCCGAGGATCGGCCCGATCTCGAGCGGACGCCCCGCGTCGAAATCCTGCAGCATCGACGTCCTGAACGCGCCGAGCCTGCGCGTCACCGCCATGCGCTCCGGCCCGCTCATCCCCGTGTGCAGACCGAGCTTCGCGCCGATCGCGGCCGCCTCCTCCATCATCCGCAGCGCGAGCGCATGCGTGAACGGGTCGTCGAGCAGTTGCTCGGACGTCGAACCGGTCAGCGCGCTCAGCGGATTCATGTTCATGTTGCCCCACAGCTTCGCCCAGATCTCGGTGCGGATCGCGGGCGTCGTCTCGACGTCGAAGCCGCCCGCGGCAAGCGCCGCCGCAAAGCGGGCCGTGGCCTCGCCGAGCGCGGGGCCAGGCGCGCCGACGATCAGGCGGTTGCCGCGCCCGCGGCGCACGACACCAGGCGCGTCGGTGCTCGACGACAGGTGCACGACGCAGCCGATCGCCTGCGCCGGCGGCAGCACCGCCGAGACCGCGCCGCCCGGATCGACCGCCTCCAGCGGCACGCCGTCGAGCGGCCCCGCGAGCCCGTGCGTGAACCACCACGGCAGCCCGTTCATCGCCGCGACGATCACCGTGCGCGGCCCGACGAGCGGCGCGATGCGCGCGGCCAGGTCCGGCAGCGCCTGCGCTTTCAGCGCGATCACCACGTAGTCCTGCACGCCGAGCGAGGCTGCGTCGTCGCTCGCGTCGACCGCGACCGACGACAGCGCGCCGGTTTCGTCCAGCACGCGCACGCCGTGCGTCTTCAACGCGTCGAGCGTCGCGCCGCGCGCGTACGCGCTGACGCGCATCCCGGCCCGCGCAAGCGCGGCCGCGAGCAGTCCGCCGATCGCGCCGACGCCGACGATCGCCGCACGCACCGACCCTGAATTCGTGTCGTTCATGATGGGGTTCCGTCTCCTGGGAGTTGACGAGCATAGCGCCCAATGGTTGCGCGCACAACCATATTCACGGCCACCGCAGTTCAGCCCGGCTCGCGCCCCGCGTCCGCAAGCGCATCGAGCGCCGGATCGTCTGCGGCACCGAGCACGCCCGCGATCTGGCTCTTGTCGTGCATGCCGAGCTTGCGGTACGCGCAGGGCCACTGCACGGGCCGCCTCGTGATTCGTGCACGAAGGCGGCTATTCGGAAGCGTACGCGCCGTTCTGCGGACTCGCGATCGTCGAGGAACTCGCCGACATCCGCACCGGCGTCACCGATCCGATGCTCGATCTGGCAATCGCGCAACAGCCCGGAGAGCGCCTTTGCGCACTCCAGCGCGACCTGCTCGACGAACTCACGGCGTCGTTCGGACTGTAACGCCCGCCGCGCCCGGCGGCGCATGGCGGCACGTGGCGGCACGTCGTGCGCCGGCCCTTGCGCGTTCGGCGCGAATGCGGTCTCCTGTGCTTTTGAACAGACGGGGCCTGAAGCCGCACTCATCCGATGAAATCTTCTCCGCGCGAAAAAGTGCGCCGCCGGCCGTCCAACCTGGTGCTGAATATCGCCGCGATCGTCGTCGGCCTCATCACGTTCGCGATCGGCGCCGGCTGGCTGATCTACAGCTGGATCGTCGATCGCGAGGCGCAGTATTTCGCGATTCCGCTGGTGTTTTCAGTGCCGGTGATCGTCGCGGTCGCGATCCGGAGTTTCTGGGATTAGGAAGGTGCGGGAAACAGAAAAAGAAAAGCGCTGCGGGTCAGCAAACCGGCAGCGCTTCTTCGGGGACGAGCCCGACGGAGCCTTGTCCAACTGGTGCGTGAGGCCGGACTCGAACCGGCACACCCTTGCGGGCGTCAGGACCTAAACCTGGTGCGTCTACCAATTTCGCCACTCACGCGCATGCTTTTTCGCCTGACCGCACGGCGCGCATCGCTTGCTTGCGCCGCGCGTCCGGGACACATCGCGCCGGCCCGAAAACCGGCACGCCCGATCAGGCGAGCGCGAGATTCTACCCGATCTGCAAAGCGTTGTCTCCATCGGCCGACGGCGTTCACGCGCCGATGCTAGAATTCCGCGCTTGATTCCACGCTTGATGCTTCCGGCGGTGCGCAGCCGCGCGTCCCCCGATACCGCCCCCGACCCGATTCCGCACGTGAATTTCGACGACTACTGTCAGCAGAAAGCCGCCCCCGCCGGCTCCAGCATCTACTATGCGTTGCGGCAGGCGCCGTTCGCCGTCCAGCCGCGACTCACGGCCCTCTTCGCGCTGCGCCGCGAACTCGAGGAAACCGTCAAGGAAACCAGCGACCCGACCGTCGGCCACACCAAGCTTGCGTGGTGGCACAAGGAGCTCGCGGCGCTCGCGGCCGGCGAGCCGTCGCATCCGGTGACGAAAGCGCTCGCGCAGCATCATCCGTCGATCGCGGGCGAACACGACGTGCTGCGCGCGCTCGTCGGCGGCTACGGAATGGACCTCGAACAGGCGCGCTACCTCGATTTCGCGAACCTGCAGCGCTATATCGCGCAGGTCGGCGGCAGCTTCGCGTCGCTCGTCGCGCGCGCGAGCGCCGCACGCCCGTCCGAGCCGCAGCCGTGGGCCGAACGGGTCGGCCATGCGCTGATGCTCGCACAATTCGTGCAGGAACTCGGCAACGACGCGCGCCACGGCCGCATCTATCTGCCGATCGACGAGCTGCAGCGCTACAACGTGACCGCCGCGGACCTGCTGAACCGGCGCTACAGCCCCGCGTTCACCGAGCTGCTGCAGTTCCAGACCGCGCGCGCCCGCGACGCGCTCGCGGCCGCCGAGGCCGCGATCCCCGCCGCCGAGCGACGCACGCAGCGTACGCTGCGCGCGCAGCTCGCGCTTGCGCGTGCGCTGCTGGACGAAATCGAGCGCGACGGCTACCAGGTCCTGCACCAGCGCATCGCGCTGACGCCGATCCGCAAGCTGTGGATCGCCTGGCGCGCCGCGCGCCGGCGCTGACGCACGATCAGGCCTTCAGCAGCGGCAGCGGCTCGAAGCGCTGCTGCAGCACGCGCGTCGCGTCGAGCCCCCACCACGGACCGAGCACGGTCGCATAAAGCTGGCGGAAATCGACCGCCACCGGCAGGTTGCCGTTGCCGTCGAGCTGCCCGAGCGCGGGCGGCGCACCGTACAGCCCGCCGGCGACGCGCCCGCCCATCACGAAGTGCGGCGCGGCCGTCCCGTGATCGGTACCGTTGCTCTGGTTCTCGCGCACGCGCCGCCCGAATTCCGCATACGTCATCACGAGCGTCTCGTTCCACCGCCCGAGCTCGATCAGCGCACCGCGCATCGCGCTCATCCCTTCGGCGAACTGCTTGAGCAGCGCCGCCTGCTGTCCCGGCTGGTTCTGGTGCGTGTCGAAGCCGTTGAGCGTGAGCCGCAGCACCGCCACGCCATCCTGCGCGCCCGGCCCGGACGCCTCGCATGCCGCGAGCACCTGCATCGCGGTCTTCACCGCGGTGCCGAATGCACCGGCCGGAAACGCCGTCCTGAATTCCCGCATGCCGCCGCGCGGACGCAGCCGGTCCGCCGCTTTCACGATGTCGTTCTCGACGTGGATGATGTGTGCGAGCGCCGGGTTCTGCTCGCGCAGCGACACGGGCTCCGCGAGGCGCGCGGCACGGATGAACTGCGCCGGATTGACGAGCGCGATCGCGCGCGCGCCGTTCGCGAGCGGCCCCATCTCGGCGCTGCCGAGCACGACGCCGTCCGCCGCAAAGCCGGCCGGCACCGGCGCCTGCGCGAACGTGCGCGTGAGCCAGCCTTCGCGCAGGTACTCGTCCGAGCGCGACGCGGTGTCCCATATTTCGATCGAGCGGAAATGCGACAGGTTCGGCTGCGGATAGCCGACGCCCTGCACGATCGCGACCTGCCGGTCGCGCCACAGCGGCAGCAGCGGCGCGAGCGACGGATGCAGCCCCGTGCGCTCGTCGAGCTGCAGCACCTGGTCGCGCTTGATGCCGATGCTGCGCCGGAACGCGTAGTACTGCGGGTCCGCATACGGCACGACAGTATTGAGGCCGTCGTTACCGCCCTTCAGCTCGACGAGGATCAGCACGTTCGCATAGCCGGCTCCGGCCTTCTGCGCGGCGAGCGGGGCCGCGAGCGCGCCCGGCTGCCACAGCGACACGCCCGCCGTTGCGGCAGCGCCCGTCAGCGCGAGGAAATCACGTCGGTTCATCGCGCATCCTTTGCCGGCCGCGTCGCTTGCGTGCCGAGCCGGCGACTCGTTTTCGTGTTCATTTCAGTTGATACGCCGGATCCATCAGCAGCGCCTCGAGATACGCGCTGCCGGTCGAGCCGGTATCGATCGCCGCGACGGGCGGCACCGGCAGCACCGCATGCTGCAGCTGCAGCTCGGTCGACAGGCCCGCGATCGCCTGCGGCCGCGCGCGGTATTGCGCGAGCCAGCGCTCGAGATCGAAGCGCAAGCCGCCGCGCCCGGGCTTCGCCGGCATCGCGCGAGGGCCGCCATGGTCGGCCGCCGCCATCATGCCGGGACTTCCGCCGGCCGTCGCCGGACGCATGGCGGTCGTCGCCGGACGCACGCCGGCCGTCTCGGTCGCGCGGAACAGCTGCTCGACGAACTGCTTGCGCGCGAGCAGCGTCGAGCTGTTGATCCACGTCGGCCCGCCAGGCCAGCCCTTCACGTTCGGCGGATAGAACAGGTTCTGCCCGAGCGTGCGCACGGTGTTCGCGAGCATCTGCGGATCGCCGTAGCCGACGTCGAACAGGCGCACCGATCCGACGACGAATTCGGCCGGCGACTTGACGAGCACGCCGCGATTGCGCGGATCCCAGAACGCGTCGGTCGACCACAACGCGTCGAGCGCCGCGCCGATCTCGTAGCCGCTCGCGCGAAAGCGGCCGGTGACGGTCTCGAGCGCGCGGGGCTCCGGCGTGTCCGACACGAACTCGCGCCACAGCTTCGCCGCGATGAAGCGCGCGGTCTCCGGGCGCGCCAGCAGGACGTCGAGGAATCCGTCGCCGTCGAACGGGCCCGTCTCGCCGAGGATCGTCTTGTCGCCGGCATCGTGCCACTCCGGACGCACGACGAAGCGCAGCGTATCGGGATCGGTCGTCCAGCCGGTCATCGCGCGCGCGGCTTCCGTCACGTCGCGCTGCGTGTAATGCCCTTCGCCGAGCGTGAACAGCTCCATCACCTCGCGCGCGAAATTCTCGTTCGGGCGGCCCTTGCGATTGCTCGCGCCGTCGAGGTACTGCAGCATCGCCGGATCCCGCGCGACCGCATGCAGCAACGTGCCGAAATTGCCGAGCGCCTCGCGTCGCAGCAGCGCGTTCTGCGCGGCCATCGTCTGCGGATACGGCACCTTGTCCTGGCCCGACGTGAAGTGGCCGTGCCAGAACAGCGTCATGCGCTCGGTGAGCGGCGACGGCGTCACGACCATTTCGTTGACCCACGCCGCGCGTAATGCGTCGTAACGCTGGTTGCGCGCGCGCTGCTCGTCGCGCCGCTGGTCCGGCGTCAGCGCCTGGCGTTCCGCGCGCGTCGGCGGCAGTTCGGCCAGCCAGTCGGGCCACGTCGCGACGGGCTCGCGCCGCACGTTGCCGAGCGCGTCGGCCACCGCCTGCGCGCGCGTCATGCCGACGAGCCGCGCGACGTCGGCGGGTGCCGGCGAAAAGCCGGTCCGGCTCAGGAAGAACAGCGCATCGTCCGCGTCGAGCGGCATTTCCATCGCGGGCGATTGCGCCCGCGCAGCGGCATTCGCTTGACTCATTGTCGTCGGCTCCCGAAGCGCGCAATGCGCGCATGTGCCGATTCAACGGCATCCGGCAGGCGCAAGTTGACTGCAAAATTGCTACGGATTCTTTCGGTTTGACGTTTCGGCGCGACGCGCGGGATCAGCGCTTGTACAACTCGCGGACCGCGTCTTCGATGTGCTGGCGCAGCAAGTGGCGCTCTTCGGGCGTCATGTGCCCGTCGCGGCGGTGCTGCTCGAGATCGGGAGGCACGGCGGAACGGGCGACGGTGTCGGCGCCGCGGTCGGCCTGCGGCGCCTTGCCGCGCGGCGGCGGCTTGCGCGACGAGGCGCCCTGCTCGGGACGTTGTGCATATGCGAAGTTCGACGCATACGGACCGGCAAGCGCGATCGTCAGCATCAGTGCAATCCGGGCAGATCGCATGACCGTCCTCGCTTCTTTGGTCGATTTGTTCCCTTCGTCACGCGGCAACCGGCTACCTCTGGTACTTGAAAAACCCTGCGGAAATCGGGTGTGCAAACCATGAAAGATGAAGTGCAGGGAGTATCTACCGAATTTCGGCTTCGAGTAAAGGAATCTCTATAGCGTGCCTTTACTCCGCGCCACACCACGGGTAAATTTTGTAACTGACTGTAACGCGCCAAAATCCCCGGCCGTGCGCCCTTTCCCATTCGCGATAAGATGCCGTTCATGGAAACGAAAAACCCCTCCAAGATTCTCGTCGTCGACGACGACCCGCGCCTGCGCGATCTGCTGCGCCGCTACCTCGGCGAACAAGGCTTCAACGTGTACGTCGCGGAGAACGCGACCGCGATGAACAAGCTCTGGGTGCGCGAGCGTTTCGACCTGCTCGTGCTCGACCTGATGCTGCCGGGTGAAGACGGCCTGTCGATCTGCCGCCGCCTGCGCGGCAGCAACGACCGCACGCCGATCATCATGCTGACGGCCAAGGGCGAGGACGTCGACCGCATCGTCGGTCTCGAGATGGGTGCCGACGATTACCTGCCGAAGCCGTTCAATCCGCGCGAACTCGTCGCGCGCATTCACGCGGTGCTGCGCCGCCAGGCGCCGGCCGAACTGCCGGGCGCGCCGTCGGAAACGACCGAGGTGTTCGAATTCGGCGAATTCTCGCTGAATCTCGCGACCCGCACATTGACGAAATCCGGCCAGGAAATTCCGCTGACGACCGGCGAATTCTCGGTGCTGAAGGTGTTCGCACGCCATCCGCGCCAGCCGCTGTCGCGCGAAAAGCTGATGGAGCTCGCGCGCGGCCGTGAATACGAAGTGTTCGACCGCAGCCTCGACGTACAGATCTCGCGCCTGCGCAAGCTGATCGAACCGGATCCGGGCAGCCCGCGCTTCATCCAGACCGTCTGGGGCCTCGGCTACGTGTTCATCCCGGACGGCGCGGCCTGACCTTCCCACCTTCCGGTTTCGCCCGTCTTTTACGGCACGTCCCATGCGTATCGACCGGCGCCTCCTGCAGCTCGCCTTCGGCGGGCTGTTCTGGCGCACCTTCCTGCTGATCGCGCTGCTGATCTCGGTCAGTCTCGCCGCGTGGTTCCAGAGCTTTCGCGTGATCGAGCGCGAGCCGCGCGCGCAGCGCGTGGCGCTGCAGCTCGTCGCGATCGTGAAGCTCACGCGCACCGCACTGCTCTATTCCGATCCCGACCTGCGCCGCGCGCTGCTGCAGGATCTCGAGAGCAACGAAGGCGTGCGCGTGTATCCGCGCGAAAAGACCGACAAGTTCAAGCTGCAGCCCGACGAGTCGCTGAACCGCCTGATCGAGCACGACATCCGCAGCCGTCTCGGCGACGATACCGTGATCGCGCAGTCGGTCAACGACATCCCCGGCGTGTGGATCAGCTTCAAGATCGACGACGACGATTACTGGGTCGCGCTCGACCGCGACCAGCTCGACACCGTCACGGGCCTGCAGTGGGCCGGCTGGGGCCTGTTCGCGCTCGCGCTGTCGCTGTTCGGCTCCGCGTTCATCACGAGTCTGGTGAACCGGCCGTTCTCGCGCCTCGCGCTCGCCGCGCGCCAGGTCGGCTCGGGCCAGGCGCCCGAGCCGCTGCCGGAGCGCGGGATGGGCGTCGCGGCCGACACGAACCGCAGCTTCAACCAGATGGTGCGCGACCTCGAGCAGCTCGAGGCCGACCGCGCGCTGATGCTCGCGGGCATTTCGCACGACCTGCGCACGCCGCTCGCGCGGCTGCGCCTCGAAACCGAGATGAGCCCGTCCGACCAGGCGACCAAGGACGCGATGGTCGACGACATCGAGCAGATGGACCGCATCATCGCCGCGTTCATCGACTACGCGCGCCCGACGCAGCGCAAGCCCGAGCCGGTCGACCTGTCGACGATCGTGCAGGAAGTCGCCGCGCGCGTCTCCGGCGAGGACGGCGTGCAGATCGAAACCCGGCTCGCGCCCACCGCGGTCATCGAGGCCGACGAGACCGACATGCGGCGCGTGATCGGCAACCTCGTCGAGAACGCGCGCAAATACGGCCAGAGCCGTCAGGACGGCGTTGCGCGCATCACGCTCGAGACGCGCGTGTCGCACGCGCGCGTCGAGCTGTCGGTCAGCGACGAAGGCCCCGGCATCCCCGAGGATCAGCTCCCGCTCGTGATGCGGCCGTTCTACCGCGTCGATACCGCCCGCACCAAGGCGGACGGCACGGGCCTCGGGATGGCCATCGTGCAGCGCCTCGTCGGCCGCTATCGCGGCGCATTGCGCCTGCGCAACCGCAGCCCGGAACCCGGGCTCGAAGTCACGCTCGAATTCCCCGGCGGCAAGGCGCGTGCGGCCGCATGACGCGGGCGCGCACGCTCGCCGCGCGTCACACTATCGCGGCGGTTGAAGAAATCTATGGGGGGCGTTAGTTAAAATCTATTGAAGCACTTATTTGATAGTGCTATGATCCGACCCATGCTGTCACACCAACGTTGCAGCAGTTGCAGCACCGAAGTAGCTTGACTCGAGTCTTCTTCCCAACTCATACAGGAGCATCCGCATGAAAACTATCGGCGATAAACTCGAAGCCTTCACCGTTGGCGCCGCGAAGCCCGGCTTCAACCACCACGAAGAAAACGGCCAGTCGGCATTCGAGACGATCACCGAAGCGTCGTTCCCGGGCAAGTGGAAAGTCATCTACTTCTACCCGAAGGACTTCACGTTCGTGTGCCCGACGGAAATCGTCGAGTTCGCCAAGCTCGCGAAGCAGTTCGAAGAGCGCGATGCGATCCTGCTCGGCGGCAGCTCGGACAACGAATTCGTCAAGCTCGCATGGCGCCGTGAGCACAAGGACCTCGACAAGCTGAACCACTACGCGTTCGGCGACGTCAAGGGCGAGCTGATCGACCAGCTCGGCGTGCGCGACAAGGAAGCCGGCGTGGCCCTGCGCGCGACGTTCATCGTCGACCCGGACAACACGATCCAGCACGTTTCGGTCAACAACCTGAACGTCGGCCGTAGCCCGGACGAAATCCTGCGCATTCTGGACGGCCTGCAAACGGACGAACTGTGCCCGTGCAACCGTGCAGTCGGCGGCGCAACGCTGTAAGCGCATCGATGCACGAAGCCCGCGGCGCACATGCTGCCTGCGGGCTTTTTTAACGGCCAACCCATAGGAGATATCAATGGAATTCATCGACTCGATTAAGGCACGCATCCCCGACTACGCGAAGGACATCCGCCTGAACCTCGACGGCACGATCTCGCGCTCGTCGCTCGAAGGCACCGACGCGGTCGGCGTCGCGCTCGCGGCAGCGATCGCGGCAAAGAGCACGGTGCTTGTGAAGACGATTCGCGAAGCCGGCGTGCTGTCGCCCGAAGAGACGAACGCCGTGCTGACGGCGGCCGCGCTGATGGGGATGAACAACACGTGGTATCCGTATGTCGAGATGGCCGACGACGCCGACCTGAAGACCCAGCGCGCCGAGCTGCGGATGGGCGCGTATGCGACGCACGGCGGCGTCGACAAGCGCAAGTTCGAGATGTACGCACTCGCCGCGTCGATCGTCGGCAAGTGCCACTTCTGCGTGAAGTCGCACTACGCGCTGCTGAAGAACGAGCAAGGCATGACCGTCACGCAGTTGCGCGACGTCGGCCGCATCGCGTCGGTGATCAACGCCGCCGCGCAAGTGATCGCCGCCGAAGGCGAATGAGCGTCACGGTTGCGGCCCGCCCGGGCCGCGCCCCAAAAGACAATGCCACGCGTGCGCCGCGTGGCATTTTTCATTTCCGGAATCGTCGTCGGAAAGCCGCCGGGAAGCCGGCGGCCCCGCCCGTCACCCTGCCTGCTTGACCAGCAGCGCGGCGGCCTGCGCCTCGATGCCTTCGCCGCGGCCCAGATAGCCGAGCTTCTCGTTGGTCTTCGCCTTCACGTTCACGCGCTCGAGCGGCAGGCCGAGATCCTCGGCGATGTTCGCGCGCATCCCGTCGATGTGCGGCGCGAGCTTCGGCGCCTGCGCGATCACGGTGCTGTCGACGTTCTGGATCGTGAAGCCCGCGGCCTTCACGCGCGCGACGCACTCGCGCAGCAGCACGCGGCTGTCGGCGCCCTTGAACGCGGCATCCGTATCGGAGAAATGCCGGCCGATGTCGCCGAGCGCCGCCGCGCCGAACAGCGCGTCGGTGATCGCGTGCAGCAGCACGTCCGCGTCCGAGTGGCCGAGCAGGCCGCGCTCGTACGGAATCGTCACGCCGCCGATGATGAGGGGCCGCCCGGAGACGAGCTGGTGCACGTCGTAGCCTTGTCCGATTCTGAAATCCATGCGTGTTCCGATTGAGGTTGAGTGTGGGTCAGGAGGATTGCGGCGCGCGCGCGAGGATCGCTTCCGCGAGCGCGAAGTCTTCCGGATACGTGACCTTGAAGTTGCGCAGGCTGCCCTGCACGACGCGCGGCGTCTGGCCGGCCCATTCGATCGCACTCGCCTCGTCGGTCAGGTCGTGCCCTTCCCGCTGCGCGTTCAGGATCGCGTCGCGCAGCATGCCGATGCGGAACATCTGCGGGGTCTGGGCCTGCCACAGCGCATCGCGCGACTCGGTGCGCGCGATCGCGTCGCCGCCGGCCGGCACGCGCTTCAGCGTATCGGCGACCGGCAGCGCGACGATGCCGCCGACCGGGTCGTCCTTCAGCGTCGCGACCAGCGTGCGGATCAGCTGCGGCGTGATGCCCGGGCGCGCGGCGTCGTGCACGAGCACCCAGTCGCGGTCGGTCGCGCCGAACTCGGTCAGCTCGAGCAGCCCGTTCAGCACCGACGCCTGCCGCGACGCGCCGCCGCAGCGGCGCACCGCGAAGCGCAGGCCCGCGAAGCGGCGCGCGTCGAAATGCGTGTCGTCCGGCGCAAGGACGACGAGCGTCTGCGCGAATTCGCTGCACGCGTCGAACGCGGCGAGCGTGTAATGCAGGAGCGCGCGGCCTGCGACCGTGCGGTATTGCTTCGGCACGGCCGAGCCGGAGCGGCTGCCCGTGCCGGCGCAGGGAATCAGGGCGAAGAGTCGGGAAGTCACGAAGGGGAAACGCCGGAAAGATGAAATCAAGAAGCGGATTTTATAATAGGTCTTTCGTCCCGACCGGCGCACTGCGATTGCGCCTGCGCACGCCACTCCAGCCGTCCCTATGCCAGACAACGCTTCCACCCCGTTCGCCTCGCCCGTCGCGCGCGTCAAGCCCGGCCAGCGCTTCGCCTTCGACGGCACGCACGGCTCCGCCGACGCGCTCGCCATCGCCCGCTACCTCGCCGCGCATCGCGACGGCGTGCCGCTCCTCGCCGTGATCTGCGCGAACGCGGTCGACGCGCAGCGCCTCGCGCAGGAAATCGGCTACTTCTCGCCCGATGCGCGCGTGCGCCTGCTGCCGGACTGGGAAACGCTGCCGTACGACACGTTCTCGCCGCACCAGGACCTCGTGTCCGAGCGTCTCGCGACGCTGCACGACCTCGGCGAAGGCCGCTGCGACATCCTGCTCGTGCCCGCGACCACCGCGCTGTACCGGATGCCGCCCGCGTCGTTCATGGCCGCATACACGTTCGCGTTCGCGCAGGGCGAGCGGCTCGACGAGGCGAAGCTGAAGGCACAGCTGACGCTCGCCGGCTACGAGCACGTGAGCCAGGTCGTCCGCCCCGGCGAATACTGCGTGCGCGGATCGCTGATCGACCTGTTCCCGATGGGCTCGCCGCTGCCGTACCGGATCGACCTGTTCGACGACCAGGTCGACTCGATCCGCGCATTCGATCCGGACACGCAGCGCAGCCTCTACCCCGTGCGCGACGTGCGCCTGCTGCCGGGCCGCGAGTTTCCGTTCGACGAAGCCGCGCGCACCGCGTTCCGCAGCCGCTGGCGCGAGACCTTCGAAGGCGACCCGAGCCGCGCGCCGATCTACAAGGACATCGGCAACGGCGTGCCGTCGGCCGGCATCGAGTACTACCTGCCGCTGTTCTTCGAAGAAACGGCCACGCTGTTCCACTACCTGCCGCAAGACGCGCATCTCGTGTTCTCGGGCGACCTCGAAGCGTCGATCCGGCGCTTTACCGCCGACACGAAGCAGCGCCATGCGTTCCTGTCGCACGACCGCGAGCGGCCGATCCTCGAGCCGCAGCGCCTGTTCCTGTCCGATGAGGATTTCTTCACGTTCGCGAAGCCGTTCGCGCGCGTCGTGCTGCCCGCGCAGCCGGCGGGCGGCTGGGCGACGGGCCTGCCGGACCTCACGGTCGACCGCCATGCGGACGATCCGCTCGCCGCGCTCCGCACGTTCGTCGAAACGTCAGGCAAGCGCGTGCTGCTGACCGTCGAATCGGCGGGCCGCCGCGAAACGATCCTGCAACTGCTCGCCGAGCATCACCTGCGGCCCGCATCGAACGACCACTTCGCCGGCTGGCTGGAGAGCGAGGCGCCGTTCGCGCTCGGCGTCGCGCCGCTGTCGAGCGGCTTCGCGGTGCCGTGCGAAGGCTATGCGGTCGTCACCGAGACCGAGCTGTACGGCGCGCTCGGCCGCCGCGCGGGGCGCCGCCGGCAGGAGCAGGCCAGCAACGTCGACGCGATGGTGCGCGACCTGTCCGAGCTGAAGGTCGGCGATCCGGTCGTGCACGCGCAGCACGGCATCGGCCGCTACATGGGCCTCGTGTCGATGGACCTCGGCGAAGGCGAGACCGAGTTCCTGCATCTCGAATACTCGGGCGAAAGCAAGCTCTACGTGCCGGTCGCGCAATTGCACGTGATCTCGCGCTACAGCGGCGCCGATCCGGACAGCGCGCCGCTGCACGCGCTCGGCTCGGGCCAGTGGGAGCGCGCGAAGCGCAAGGCCGCGCAGCAGATCCGCGATACGGCCGCCGAGCTGCTGAACCTGTACGCGCGCCGCGCGGCCCGCGAAGGCCACGCGTTCGCGCTCGATCCGCGCGACTACGTGAAATTCGCCGAGAGTTTCGGCTTCGAGGAGACACCCGACCAGGCTGCGGCGATCGCGTCGGTGATCGGCGACATGACGAGCGGCAAGCCGATGGACCGCCTCGTGTGCGGCGACGTCGGCTTCGGCAAGACGGAAGTCGCGCTGCGCGCCGCGTTCATCGCGGTGATGGGCGGCAAGCAGGTCGCGCTGCTGTCGCCGACGACGCTGCTCGCCGAGCAGCACACACAGACCTTCGCGGACCGCTTCGCCGACTGGCCGGTGCGGATCGTCGAGCTGTCGCGCTTCAAGACCGCGAAGGAAGTCAACGCGGCGATCGCGCAGATCAACGAAGGCAGCGTCGACATCGTGATCGGCACGCACAAGCTGCTGTCGTCGGACGTGCAGTTCAAGCGGCTCGGCCTCGTGGTCATCGACGAGGAGCACCGCTTCGGCGTGCGCCAGAAGGAGGCGCTGAAGGCGCTGCGCGCGGAGGTCGACGTGCTGACGCTGACCGCGACGCCGATCCCGCGCACGCTCGGGATGGCGCTCGAGGGCCTGCGCGACTTCTCGGTGATCGCAACCGCGCCGCAGAAGCGGCTCGCGATCAAGACCTTCGTGCGCCGCGAGGAAGAAAGCGTGATCCGCGAGGCGATGCTGCGCGAGCTGAAGCGCGGCGGCCAGGTGTACTTCCTGCACAACGAGGTCGAGACGATCGAGAACCGCAAGACGATGCTCGAGGAACTGGTGCCCGAGGCGCGCATCGCGATCGCGCACGGCCAGATGCACGAGCGCGAGCTCGAGCGCGTGATGCGCGACTTCGTCGCGCAGCGCGCGAACGTGCTGCTGTGCACGACGATCATCGAGACCGGCATCGACGTGCCGAGCGCGAACACGATCATCATGCATCGCTCGGACAAATTCGGCCTCGCGCAGCTGCACCAGCTGCGCGGCCGCGTCGGCCGCTCGCACCACCAGGCGTATGCGTACCTGCTCGTGCACGATCCGCAGGCGCTGACCAAGCAGGCGCAGCGCCGCCTCGAGGCGATCCAGCAGATGGAAGAGCTCGGCTCCGGCTTCTATCTCGCGATGCACGACCTCGAGATCCGCGGCACCGGCGAGGTGCTCGGCGACAAGCAGTCGGGCGAGATCCACGAGATCGGCTTCCAGCTCTATACGGACATGCTGAACGACGCGGTGAAGGCGCTGAAGAACGGCAAGGAGCCCGACCTCACCGCCCCGCTCGCCGCGACGACCGAGATCAACCTGCACGCGCCCGCGATCCTGCCGGCCGACTACTGCACGGACGTGCAGGAGCGGCTGTCGCTGTACAAGCGGCTCGCGAACTGCGAGCACGGCGACTCGATCGACGGGATCCAGGAGGAACTGATCGACCGCTTCGGCAAGCTCCCGCCGCAGGCGCACGCACTCGTCGAGACGCACCGCCTGCGCCTGGCCGCAAAACCGCTCGGCATCGTGAAGATCGACGCGAGCGAAGTGGCGATCGGGCTGCAGTTCGAGCCGAATCCGCCGATCGACCCGATGCGCATCATCGAGATGGTGCAGAAGCATCGGCACATCAAGCTTGCCGGCCAGGACCGGCTGCGGATCGAGACGCGTTCGCCGGATCTCGCGATCCGCGTGTCGACGATCAAGGAGACGCTGCGCGCGCTTGGCCATACGCCGCGGCAAGGCGCGGCCGCTGCATCGCGCTGACACGGGTTCGGCGCCACGACGCACCGTGACGCACCGTGACGCACCGTGACGCGTCCTGATGCGCCGGCACGCGGCGATGCTGCACCGCACGGCGGCCCGCAGGGGCGGGCCGCACCGTTTTTGAGTATGATTTTCCCATTCATCAGACGGAGTTCAGCCATGTCCACTCTCGACGCGACGGTGCCGTCCGCCGCAACTCAAGGCGACGCGTCGCTCGTCAGCCTGCCCTGGGTCAAGCAACTGGTGTCGATGGACACGACGAGCCGCGTGCCGAACCTCGGCCTGATCGAAACGGTGCGCGACGCGCTCGCCGCGAAGGGCATCGCGTCGACGCTCACGCACGATCCGCGCGAAGGCTGGGCGAACTTGTTCGCGACCGTGCCCGCGCATGACGGCACGACCGACGGCGGCATCGTGCTGTCCGGGCACACCGACGTCGTGCCCGTCGACGGCCAGCAGTGGGACAGCGATCCGTTCCGTCCTGAAATCCGCGACGGCCGCCTGTACGGGCGCGGCACGTGCGACATGAAGGGCTTCATCGGCGCGGCGCTCGCGCTGTTGCCGGACATGCAGGCGACGAAGCTCGCGAAGCCGATCCATTTCGCGCTGTCGTACGACGAGGAAATCGGCTGCGCGGGCGCGCCGCTGATGATCGCCGATCTCGTCAAGCGCGGCGTGAAGCCGTCCGGCTGCATCGTCGGCGAGCCGACCAGCATGCGGCCGATCATCGCGCACAAGGGCATCAACGCGTACCGCTGCTGCGTGCGCGGCCATGCGGCGCACTCGTCGCTGACGCCGAAGGGGCTGAACGCGATCGAATACGCGGCGCGCCTGATCTGCCACATCCGCGACATCGCGGACCGCTTCCGCGCGGAAGGCCCGTTCGACGACCTGTACGACGTGCCGTTCACGACCGCGCAGACGAGCACAATCCAGGGCGGCAACGCGATCAACACGGTGCCGGCCGAATGCCGGTTCGACTTCGAGTTCCGCAACCTGCCGACGCTCGATCCCGAACCGATCTTCGCGAGCATCGAGGCGTATGCGCAGGAAACGCTGCTGCCGCAGATGCGCCGCGAGCATCCGAACGCGGCGATCGAGTTCTCGAAGATCGCCGCGGCGCCGGGTCTCGACGCGACCGAACAGGCGGCGATCACGCAGCTCGTGCGCGCGCTGACCGCCGACCAGGACAAGCGTAAGGTCGCATACGGCACCGAGGCCGGCCTGTTCGAACGCGCAGGCATCCCGAGCATCGTGTGCGGGCCCGGCAACATCGAGCAGGCGCACAAGCCGAACGAATACGTCGAACTCGCGCAGCTGGCCGCATGCGAGCAGTTCCTGCGGAAGTTCATTCGCAGCATGTCGGTCGACGCGCACTGACCGTTCCCCGCCACGCCGGCCTGCGTGTGCGGGCCGGTTCACTCCCCCGCCCACACGCCAGGCCATGTCGACTACACAACAGGGCACCGCCCACACGATCGACGGCGAGCCGATCCCGACGCTCGACGAAATCGCCGCGCAGCACTTCGCGTTGTCGCCGTGGCTCGCGCGCACGCCGGTCTTCGAACGCGCCGACCTGCCGTCGCTCGAAGGCACGCACATCAACTTCAAGTTCGAGCTGCTGCAGGCTAGCGGCAGCTTCAAGGCGCGCGGTGCGTTCACGCATCTGCTCGCGCTCGACGAAGCGCGCAAGAGCGCCGGCGTCACCTGCGTGTCGGCCGGCAACCATGCGGCCGCGGTCGCGTTCGCGGCGATGCGGCTCGGCAGCAGCGCGAAGGTCGTGATGTTCCAGACCGCCAGCCCGACGCGCATCGCGCAATGCAAGCAGTACCGCGCGGAGGTCGTGCTGGCCGCAAGCGCCTCGCAGGCATTCGACCTCGTGCGCCGGATCGAGGCCGAGGAAGGCCGCTTCTTCATCCATCCGTTCAACGGCTATCACACGATCCTCGGCACCGCGACGCTCGGCTACGAATGGGCGACGCAGACGCCCGACCTCGACGCGGTGATCGTGCCGATCGGCGGCGGCGGGCTCGCGGCCGGCGTGTCGACCGCGTTGCGGCTCGCGAACCCGCGCGTGCGCGTGTACGGCGTCGAGCCGGAAGGCGCCGACGCGATGAGCCGCAGCTTCGCGGCGAATCACACGGTCAAGATGACCGCGATGCACACGATCGCCGATTCGCTGATGGCGCCGCACACCGAGGAATACAGCTACCAGCTGTGCCGGCGCCATATCGAGCGCATCGTCACCGTGTCCGACGACGCGTTGCGCGCGGCGATGCTGTTCCTGTTCTCGCACCTGAAGCTCGCAGTCGAACCGGCGTGCGCGGCCGCGATGGCCGCGCTGCTCGGCCCGCTGCGCGAAACGCTGCAGGGCAAGCGGGTCGGCGTGCTGCTGTCGGGCTCGAACACCGATCCGGTCACGCTCGGCATGCATCTCGCGCACGCGAAGCTGCAGCGTTGACACACGCAAGGTTATCCACGGTTCGTGTTGAAGAGCCTGTTGAAAAGTTTCGGGAAACTGCGCCAACCCATTGATCGGACTGAGCTTTCCCGGTGCGACGCCAATTGCGGCAACGGCCGCGCCGTGCACGCGGCGGAACCTCGGGTTATCCCCAATTCCTGTTGAAAGAATTGTGGAGAACTTTCCAACAAGCTCGCCAAGTCATTGTTTCAACTGGAAAAAATGCCAACGCCCCCGGTTGCATTGCGAATTGGGCAGCGCTTGCCGCTACCGCAGGTTATCCACAATTTTTGTTGACAGGCATGTTGATAAGGTCGGGATCGGCAGGCCAAGTCCTTGATGCAAAAGGATTCGCCCGGCCCGCATGCGTCGTGGGCCGCTGCACGTTAAGGCCGTATGTTGCCGCTATTGCCCGGCCGGGTCGCGCATCGCTCACGCAAGCGCGCGCCGCCCTTCGCTGCGCGTGCCCGACTCCGTCGCCCGGATAAAAGAAACGGCGGCCGCATTGCGCGGCCGCCGTTCGTCGTGTCGCCGGACGCAGCAAGCGCCCGCCTTCACCGATCAGGGCTTGTTGCCCTCGAACATGTCCATGATCTGCTGCTTCTCCTGCGGCGTCACGGGCGGCGGCGGCGGCGGCGCGAGGCCCGCCGCGCCGGCCGAGCCGAGCGCGTCGTTCGCGCTGATCGCATTGGCGGCCGGGTTGATGTCGACGCTGCCGACGAAGCCGTTGCCCGGCGTGCGGTCCGCGTAGTACAGCTCGCCGTCGATCGCCGTCAGCCCGTCGGGCATCGCCATCGGCTGCTCGGGCACGCCGTTGAGCGCGGTGCGCATGTAGGTCACCCAGATCGGCAACGCGAGCTGCGCACCGAATTCGCGGCTGCCGAGGCTCTTCGGCTGGTCGAAGCCCATCCACGCGACCGCGACGAGCGACTGCTGGTAGCCGGCGAACCAGCCGTCCTTCGCATCGTTCGTCGTACCCGTCTTGCCTTGCAGGTCGGCGCGGCCCAGCGCGTTGGTGCCCGCGCCCGTGCCGGCCGTCGCGACCGTGTGCAGCAGGCTGTTCATCACGTACGCGTTGCGGCCTTCGATCGTGCGCGGCGCGGTGCTGCCCGCGATCACCGGCTGCGCCTTCTGCAGCGGCTGGCCGTGCGCATCGTCGACCTCGGCGATCAGGTACGGATCGACCTTATAGCCGCCGTTCGCGAACACCGCGTAGCCGGTCGCGAGCTGCAGCGGCGTGACGAGACCCGCGCCGAGCGCCATCGGCAGGTACGGCGGCGTCTTCGTCGGATCGAAGCCGAAGCGCTGCGTCACGTACTCCTGCGCGTACTGCGTGCCGATCGACGCGAGTATGCGGATCGACACGAGGTTCTTCGAGCGCTGCAGGGCCGTGCGCATCGACATCGGACCGTCAGGCTGGTCGTCGTCCTTCGGCTCCCACGCGGTGCCGCCCGGTATGCTCGGCGGGAAGTACAGCGGCGCATCGTCGATGATCGTCGCCGGTCCGAGGCCCTTGTCGAGCGACGCCGAGTAGATGAACGGCTTGAACGACGAGCCCGGCTGGCGCCACGCCTGCGTCACGTGGTTGAACTTGCTCTTGTTGAAGTCGAAGCCGCCGACGAGCGAACGGATCGCACCGTCCTGCGGCGCGATCGCGACGAGCGCGCCCTCGACCTGCGGCAGCTGCACGATCTGCCAGCCGGTCTTCGCGTCCCTCATCACGCGCACGATCGAGCCGGGCTTGATCCGCAGCGCGTCGTTCGCGCGTGGGCCGAGCGCGGCGGCAACGAAACGCAGCCCGCCCGCGCCGATCGTCGTCGTCGCGCCGCCGACGAACTGCACGTCGACCGCGTTCGGCGCGGCGGACAGCACCACCGCCGACTGCAGGTCGCCGTTGTCCGGGTGATCGGCGAGGGCATCGTCGATCGCCTCGTCGCGGTCGTCGCCCGCCGCCGGCAGCTTGATGAAAGCTTCCGGCCCGCGATAGCCGTGACGGCGCTCGTAGTCGAGAATGCCGCGGCGCACGGCCTGGTAGGCCGCTTCCTGGTCGGCCGCGTTGATCGTCGTCGTGACGGTCAGGCCGCGCGTGTACGTTTCGTCCTTGTACTGCGCGTACATCATCTGCCGCACCATCTCGGCGACGTACTCGCCGTGCACCGCGTACTGGTTGCCCGGCGTGCGCACGTGGATCTCTTCCTTGATCGCCGCATCGTACTGCGGCTGCGTGATGTAGCCGATCTCGAGCATCCGCTTCAGGATGTACTCCTGGCGCACCTTCGCGCGCTTCGGATTGACGACCGGGTTATACGCGGACGGCGCCTTCGGCAGGCCTGCGAGCATCGCGGCCTCCGCGAGCGTGATGTCCTTCAGGTCCTTGCCGAAGTACACGCGCGCGGCCGCGGCGAAACCGTACGAGCGCTGGCCGAGGTAGATCTGGTTCATGTACAGCTCGAGGATCTGGTCCTTCGTCAGTGCCTTCTCGATCTTGTACGCGAGCAGCATCTCGTAGATCTTGCGCGTGTAGGTCTTCTCGCTCGACAGGAAGAAGTTGCGGGCGACCTGCATCGTGATCGTGCTCGCGCCCTGCCGCGCGCCGCCGTGCATCAGGTCGGCGACCCCCGCGCGCAGGATGCCGAGGAAGTCGACGCCGCCGTGCTCGTAGAAGCGATAGTCCTCGATCGCGAGCACCGCCTTCTTCATCACGTCGGGAACGTCCTGGAAGCGCACGAGGCTGCGGCGCTCCTCGCCGAATTCGCCGAGCAGCACGTGGTCGGCCGAGTAGACACGCAGCGGCACCTTCGGCTGGTAGTTCGTCAGTGCATCGAGCGACGGCAGCTGCGGCGCCATCACGACGAGCGCGTAGCCGACGATCAGCGCGCCGACGATCGCCAGCGTGACGATAAGGCCCACGAACCATAGCGCGACGCGCGAGCCGAACGAGCGGCGGCCTCGGCCGCCCCCGCCGCCATCCGGCGACGCGCGGTGCGCATCGCGGTCGTCGTCATCGGTGTAATAGGCTCCCGACGGCGAACGGCGCAGCGTGTAGTGGGGTTCGTTCCGCTGGGGAGAAGAAGACGGTCGTTTGATAATTGGCATGTCGGAATGTCGGGCGCGCGCGGCGCCCTCGGACGCATGCGGAATGCAAGCGGATGAATCAGAGATGGGTGCTTCGTGGCTACTGTCACGTCGACAGACCCCGTCGCGCGGCGATCCGTTCCCGCGACGTGACAGCGCATTTTAATGAAATCGACCGATCGGCTTCGCGATTTTTTGTAAAAATTCCCTCACGCCGTGTATTCGCGCGTCTTTTTGCCCGCCCGTGCGGCCTATCATGAACACGGGACGCGGCAGGCGTGCGGCCCGCAACCTTTCAATGACGAAAGACTGGCGCCGACGCCCGCGCCGCACGAGCGAACGCGGCGCGGCCGCGGGGCAACCGTACATTCGCACCGCTTGATATCGCGCGTTTAAGCCGTATTTAAGTGACCCGGTGGTGTAATATCCGCCGGCATTGGCGGTCCGGAACCGGCCCCGCCACAGGCCATGCCGCAGCGACGCGGCGCCTTTCAAACACGGAGGATTTCATGTCGCTTTTCGACTCTATTTCGCGCACGATCAAGGGCCTCATGAACGACGCGGCCGATTCGGTGCAGGATCCGTCGCGCGATGCACGCCAGATCGTGCGAGAGCTCGACGACAGCATCGGCCGCGCCGAAAACTCGCTGATCGAGATCGAGGCGCAGGTCGCGACCCAGCGCAGCAAGCGCGATGCGGCCGACGACAAGGTGAAGAAATACGAAGACGGCGCGAAGCGCGCGCTGCAGGCCGGCGACGAAGCGCTCGCACGCGAAGCGCTCGGCGCGCAGTCGAACGCCGAAGCCGAGCGCGATGCGCTCGCGGCCGAACTCGCGACGCTCGAGCCGTCGGTCGACAAGCTGAAGGGGCAGATCGCCGACATGCGCCAGCGCCGCAACGACCTGAACGCGCGCTCGAACATCCTGCAGGCGAAGCAGGAAATCGCGCAGGCGAAGGACGTCGCGGCAACCGCGCTCGGCGGCATCGGCGGCAAGAACCTGTCGGAAGACTTCCAGAAGCTCGAGGACAAGGTCGCGCTGCAGAACGCACGCTCGGACGCCCGCATCAACTCGGCCGACACGTCGAGCGGCAAGGCGCTCGACGACAAGCTCGCCGCGCTGAACAAGGGCCCGTCGGTCGAAGACCGTCTCGCCGCGCTGAAGAAGCAGCTCGACACGCCCGCGCAGTAACCGGCGCGCGCCGCCGCCCCGTCCGGGCGCGCGGCGCGGACCGAACGCAAGGAGACGGGCGCACGCGCCCGATTCGACCATGAAGAAATCCCTCGCCGCTCTCGGCTTCTCGCTGATGATGCTGTCGTCCGCCGCGTTTGCGGTACCGTCGCTGCAGCAGGTCGAGCAGTCGATCGCGCAGCGCGACTGGCAACGCGCCGACACGCAGCTGACGCAGGTCATCGACGCCCATCCGAACAACGCGCACGCGCACTACCTGTACGCACAGGTGCTCGACCGCGAAGGCCGCGCAGCCGACGCGCTCGCGCAGCTGCAGCGCGCAAAGACGCTCGATCCGCAGCTTCGCTTCACCGATCCGTCTCGCTTCGCGCAGACGGAAGCGCGCATCCGCGCGGACGCCGGGCGCGTGAGCAACGTGCAGCCGGGCACCGGCGCCGGCACGCTGCAGTCGTCGCTCGCGCCGGGCATGGCGCCCGCAGCGCCGACTGAAAAGCACGGCCCGTCGGCCGGCATGTGGATCGGCCTCGGCCTGATCGTCGCCGCGATCGCGCTGGTGCTGCGCTGGACGCTGCGGCGCGCGCGTTCGACCGACGACCGCCGCGCCGACGACGAACGCCGCGTGCAGCTCAAGCGCGCGACCGACGTGCTCAACGACGTCCGTCCGCTGAAGCTCGATGCTCGGCTGTCGACGGCGCCCGGTGCCGCTGCGCTCACGAGCGAGATCGAAGGCATCGAAACCGATGCGCGCGAACTCGTCGAGGCGCTGTCGAACGGCAAGAATCCGGTGCCGTCGTATCGCGTCGACGAACTCGAGAAGCGCCACGCAAGCGTGAAGGCGCGCGTCGAAGGCCGGCCCGATCCGGCCGCGCAGCCGGCCGCGCCCGCTGGCGGCTCCGTGTTCGCGCAGGAAGCCGACCGGGTGACCGGCGCGCAGGGCCAGCCCTACCCGCAGCCCTATCCGCCTCAGTATCCGCAGCAACAGCAGCCTCCCGTCGTGATCCAGCAAGGCGGCGGCTTCGGCGGCGGGATGGGCGGCCTGCTGACCGGCGTGCTGCTCGGCGAGGCAATGTCGGGCGGGCGTGAGCGCGTGGTCGAGCGCGACGTGATCGTCGACGACGAGCGCCGCCGGCGTGAAGCCGATCCGGGCTTCGATCTCGGCCGCGGCGACGACTCGAACTGGGACAATGGCAGCGGCGGCAGCGGCGGCGTCGACCTCGGCAGCAACGACGACGGCTGGAACGACAACAACAGCTGACCCGCACGATCCGGGGCGTCGGCACGCGACGCCCGACACCCCGGACCCACGCGCATTCCTTCGCATTCCCGACCGCGTCAGCGGCGCGGCGCCGATTTGTCAATCATTTCAAGATGGGCTATCGGCATTGGGGCACGTTCGCTATCATGCGGCCATCGGCGTGCCACCGACCCTCAATTCGATGCAGTTCGACGCAATTGCGTCGCGGCACGCCTCCCATTGCCCCACACAGGAGAAAGCCGCTCATGAGCATCATCAAGGAATTCAAGGAGTTCGCCGTCAAGGGCAACGTGATGGATCTCGCCGTCGGCGTGATCATCGGCGGCGCATTCTCGAAGATCGTCGACTCGATCGTGAAGGATCTGATCATGCCGGTCATCGGCGTACTGACGGGCGGCCTCGATTTCTCGAACAAATTCGTCCAGCTCGGCACGATTCCGCCGTCGTTCAAGGGTAACCCCGATTCGTTCAAGGACCTGCAGGCAGCCGGCGTCGCGGTGTTCGGCTACGGCTCGTTCATCACGGTGCTGATCAACTTCATCATCCTCGCGTTCATCATTTTCCTGATGGTGAAATTCATCAACAAGCTGCGCAAGCCCGTGGAAGCCGTGGAAGCCGCGCCAGCTCCGACGCCGGAAGACACCGTGCTGCTGCGCGAGATCCGCGATTCGCTGAAGCAGCGCTGAGCGCCCGCCCGCCTGAATCCGACCAGCCCGCCTCGCGCGGGCTTTTTTCATGGCCGCGCGGTCGAGGCCGCCGTGCGATGCGCATCGCATTTTTTTGTGACGTGCGAATGCACGCGCCTGCGAAGCGGGTCTATGATGGAGACTAAACGACAGTACAGGCGCCAGGCGCTGACTGTGTCGATCGTGGCAGCGGGTCGACGGGAGACATCGATTCGTCGCACCGCACGAGCACGGCATTTTCGTGTGCTATAAAGGATCGACATGCGGCGCGCATAGCCGGGAGTGGGTCGCATGAAAGTGCCGCATTTCTTGCAATTGTTTTTGAGGCGAGTGTTTATGTCCTTCCCGAAAAAACGTCGACGCGCGCAGCAGGACGGTCAGGAATCTTTCCTCGCGGTACTGCGCCACTCGAAACCGTTCGCCCAGCTCGACACCAAGATCGCACGCGCTCGCGCGCAGGACGAACCGGTGCTGTACGCGCATGTGCTTCCCGGCCTGGACGTGCTCCTGTGCAGCGTGCGCGGCGCGCAACCGCCGTATCCGGCGATCGCCGAGCTGCGAAAACGCTGCATCGAGTCGATCGCCAACGCGCTCGAGCAGCCGCTCGACGGCCTCGAGAATGGTGGTTATTGGTACGAAGCGAACGGCTTCGGCTTCCTCGTGTTCGCGAGCCGCGCCCGCGCGCGCATCCTGCCCGAATTTGGTGCGGGCACGAAAGCGTCGCTGCGCAGCGGGCTCGGCCGGCAGAACGCCGGCGACACGACACCTCGCTCGCTCGGCTGATTCGACGCCGACTTTCGATGGGCCGCCACAGCGCGGCCCATCTGTCATTCACGCGTGCCGTTCGTTGCGACGGCGCATGAGCCGCCCTGCCTCCCGATGCACGAACACGCTCGAGCACGAGCCGGCCGGCACGCGTGTTGGCATGCGCGGCCCGCGCTGCCGTTACGCGCGCCCGCGCCCGTTGCCCGGCCTGACGATGTCGATGAACGCGGCGAAATCCGCCTCGGCGAGACCTTGCGCCGCGCCGAGCCGCAGCACCTGCTGCACGGTCGCCGACACCGGCATCACGGCGCCCGTCTCGCGCGCCGCGTCGGCGATCGCATCGACGTCCTTCTGAAACGTGCTCAGCGCGCCGATCGGCGCGTGCCCGCCCGACGTCATGCGCGGCACGAACGTCTGCAGCAGCACCGAATCGGCCCAGCCGCCGGCGAGTGCCTGCGCGAGACGCGCGGCATCGATCCCGCTCGCCTGCGCGAGGCCGACCGCCTCGGCAATCGCCGTGACCGTCGCGGTGACGATCGCCTGGTTGCACAGCTTCGCGGTCTGGCCCGCGCCCGCGTCGCCCATGTGCGTGATGCGTGCCGCGTAGGTGTCGATCAGCGGCCGTGCCGCATCGAGATCCGCTGCGCGGCCGCCCGCCATCACCGCGAGCGTGCCGGCCTGCGCGCCGGGCACGCCGCCCGATACGGGCGCATCGACCCAGCCGACGCCCAGCCCTGCCGCGCGCTGCGCATACGCACGCGTCACGCCGGGCGGAATGCTCGAATGATCGACGATCCGGCGCACGCGCCGCGCTGACGCGTCGCCGGACAGCAGGCCGTCCGCACCGAACACGACATCGCCGACCGCGCGCGCGTCGAGCACGCACAGCAGCACCGTCTCGACCTGCTCCGCGAGCGCGCGCGGCGTGTCGACGGCATACGCGCCGTCGGCGACCAGCGCGTCCGCCTTCGCGCGCGTGCGGTTCCATACGCCGACCCGGTGGCCCGCCGCCAGAAGATGCCGAATCATCGGCGCGCCCATCAATCCCGGTCCGCAAAATCCGACTTCCACGATATCCCTCGTCTCCGATATGGGTTGAACTTGCCGCCCATCATACCTATCACTCAATTAGCCGGGCGCACGTGCCGCGCCCGCAACAGAACCCGACACGGCAGGGAGTGCATCATGAGCGACCACACCTACAAGCTGATCGAACTGACCGGCTCGTCGCGGCAATCGAGCGACGACGCGATCCGCAACGCCATCGCGAAGGCCGCGGCGACGCTGCACAACCTGCACTGGTTCCAGGTGACCGAGACGCGCGGCCACATCGAAGGCAACCAGGTGATCCACTGGCAGGTGACGCTGAAAGTCGGTCTGCGCATCGACGACTGACGCGCGCGCCCCGTTACGCCCGCATCCCCGCACGTCGTTCCCGTCGCGGCCAGCGCCGCGCCGGAGGGCACGTGCGGGTATCCATCTCTTGACGCTGCCTTTCGTTCATATTAAAAATCATATATCCCCACTGCCCCTCGATCAGCCCGGACATATAAACGGAGAAATCATGAGTCAGCAACGCGAGGCGATCGACACGTACCTCTTGCGCGTCTTGCACACCCTGTTGATGGAGCGCAGCGTCACGCGCGCGGCCGTCAAACTGAACCAGTCGCAACCCGCGATCAGCGCCGCGCTGCGGCGCCTGCGCGACATCACCGGCGATCCGCTGCTCGTGCGCGGCAAGTCCGGCATGGTGCCGACCGAATACGGGCTGCGCCTGCTCGAGCCCGTGCAGAACGCGCTGCGCGAGATCGAGCGCATCAAGTTCCAGCAGCACAACTTCGACCCGGCCACGTCGATCCGCTGCTACCGGATCGGCTGCCCCGACTACCTGAACGTGCTGTTCGTGCCGACCGTCGTCGAGCGCTTCCGGCAGGCCGCGCCGAACGCGACGCTCGAGTTCCACTCGCTCGGGCCCGCGTTCGACTACGAGCTCGCGCTCGAGGACGGCAAGCTCGACATCGTCGTCGGCAACTGGCCGGAGCCGCCCGAGCAACTGCACCTGTCGAACCTGTTCGTCGACGAGATCGTCTGCCTGATGAGCAACACGCATCCGTTCGCGAAGCGCGGCGGCCTCACGCTCGACCAGTACCTGAACGCGCCGCACCTCGCGCCGACGCCGTACTCGGTCGGCCAGCGCGGCGCGATCGACGTGCATCTCGCGCGCGAGCGGCTGAAGCGCCACGTGGTCGTGACACTGCCGTACTTCAACCTCGCGCCGTACGTGCTCGTGAAGTCGGACCTGATCTTCACGACGACGCGCCTGTTCGCCGACCACTATGCGAAGTTCCTGCCGCTGTCGGTCGTGCCGGCGCCGCTCGACTTCCCGCCGATGCAGTACTACCAGCTGTGGCACGAGCGCTGCCATTACTCCGACGAAGTGCGCTGGCTGCGCAGCCTCGTCGCCGAGGCCACCCGCACGCTGATCGAGGCGTAACCGCACGCGATGTCGCCGGCCGTCGCCGTGAATCGTCACCGCGACGGCCGGCGGCGGGCTGCGGCGACAGCCGCGCCCGTGATTCCCGCCACTCGCGCGCGGCAGCCTCGCCGCGTCAGCGCGACGCTTCGACGAGCGACCGTGCGAGCGCGTTGTGGCGTTCGATGACGGGCGGCAGGTCGAGTGTCGCCAGCCGCCCTTCGCGTACGACGACCCTGCCGTTCACCACCGTGTACGCCGTCTGCGACGGCGCGCAGAACACCAGCGCCGCGACCGGATCGTGCAGCGCGCCGGCAAACAACGGCTGACGCAGGTCGAACGCGGCGAAGTCGGCCGCCATGCCGGGCTTCAACGCACCGATATCGTCGCGGTTCAGCACCTTCGCGCCGCCGAGCGTCGCGATCTCGAGCGCGTCGCGCGCAGTCATCGCGTCGGGCCCGAAACCGACCCGCTGCAGCAGCAGCGCCTGCCGCACTTCCGCGACCATCTGCGCGCCGTCGTTCGACGCCGAGCCGTCGACCCCGAGCCCGACCGGCACACCCGCGAGCCGCATCTTCTTCACGGGCGCGATGCCGGACGCGAGCCGCATGTTCGAGCACGGGCAATGCGCGACGCCGGTGCCCGTGCGCGCGAACAGGCCGATGCCCGCGTCGTCGAGCTGCACGCAGTGCGCATGCCACACGTCATGCCCGACCCAGCCCAGATCCTCCGCATATTCGGCGGGCGTCATCCCGAACTTCTCGCGGCTGTACGCGATGTCGTTGACGTTTTCCGCAAGGTGCGTATGCAGCGACACGCGGTATTCGCGCGCGAGCTCCGCGGCATCGCGCATCAGCTCGCGGCTCACCGAGAACGGCGAGCACGGCGCGACGACGACCCGCAGCATCGCGTAGCGCCCTTCGTCGTGATAGGTCTCGATCAGCCGCTGCGCATCGCGCAGGATGTCCGGCTCGCGCTCGACGACCGAGTCGGGCGGCAGCCCGCCGTCGCGCTGGCCCACGCTCATCGCGCCGCGGCTCGCGTGAAAGCGCATGCCGATCCGCTGCGCGGCGCCGATGCTGTCGTCGAGCCGGCTGCCGTTCGGATAGATGTACAGATGATCGCTCGACGTCGTGCAGCCGGACTGCAGCAGCTCGGCCATCGCGGTGAGCGTCGACACCTCGATCATCTCGGGCGTCAGGTGGGCCCAGATCCGGTACAGGTTCGTGAGCCAGCCGAACAGCTCGGCGTTCTGCGCCGCCGGAATCGCGCGCGTCAGGCTCTGGTACATGTGGTGGTGCGTGTTCACGAGCCCGGGGATCACGAGGTGGCCGCGCAGGTCGAGCACTTCGTCGGCCGTGTCCGGCAGCTCGGCGCTCGGGCCGACCGCGACGATCCGGTTGTCTTCGATGTAAAGCCCGGCGTCGCGCAGCTCGCGGCGCGCGTCGTCCATGGTCACGAGCACGTCGGCGTGCTTGACCAGCAGGGTTCTGGGGCGGGATGGGGAATCGTGCGGCGCGCGTGCGTGCGCGCCGGAGTGCTGCTCGAGGTTCATGCGTTCTCCGCGTCGATCAGCCCTTGCGGGCATTCGCAAAGCCGTTCGAACGCGAAGCGCTGGCGCGGCACGCACCGTGCCTGCGTCCGTTCGAACGCCCTGGCCCGGTTACCCGGCGTGCTCGCCGTCTTCGGGGTACGCGCCGGCCGGAGCCGACGCGCACGGCGGGAGGATCGCCCAGGCGCGCGCCGCGCACAATGCGCGAAACCGAATATCGCGCTTCACGGTTTCGATATGGTACGCGCGCGGGCCGCACAGCGGCGTGCCGGACCGCGTCGCGGCGGGTTTTCGCGCACCGTCGACAGCCGCTCATGCGCGGCGCATTATCTTTGCTATCGCGCGCGAATTTGCAAAGAGAACCTTTTTACAATGCCTGCACGGCGCTCGCTTCAACTCGCCGACGGGTATGTAGCCACGTGACGTGGAGCCTCGATCCGCCGCACAGTCCATGGATCGAGTCGCCGCCGAACCTCGCATTCACACAAGGACAATTGCGAATGGGAAAGCTCACTACCCACGTACTCGATACGGCGCACGGCCGTCCCGGCGCCGCACTCAAGGTGGACCTCTACGCGCTGGACGGCGATTCGCGCCGCGCGATCAAGACCGTGCTGACCAATAGCGACGGCCGCTGCGACGAACCCCTGCTCGAAGGCGCCGCGCTTGCCGCCGGCGAATACGAACTCGTGTTCCACGCAGGCGACTACTTCGCGTCGATCGGCGTGAAGGTACCCGAACCCCGTTTCGTCGATCGCGTCGTGCTGCGTTTCGGCATCGCCGACCCGGGCGCGCACTACCACGTGCCGCTGCTCGTGTCGCCGTGGTCGTACAGCACCTATCGCGGCAGCTGACACACGCATCGGCCGCCCGTTTCACGACAACGATCTGAGTCTGGAGGAGTTTCATGGAAGGCTTTATTACCGACTGGCTGAATCTCGCGCTGCGGTGGCTGCACGTCATCGTCGCCATTGCGTGGATTGGCGAGTCCTTCTATTTCGTCGCACTCGACAACAGCCTGAAACCGCCGACCGACCCGAACCAGCGCAAGCGCGGTGTGTTCGGCGAGCTGTGGCACGTCCACGGCGGCGGTTTCTACAACATGCAGAAGTACACGGTCGCCCCGCCGGAAATGCCGGATGACCTGCACTGGTCGAAGTGGCCGTCGTACACGACCTGGCTGTCGGGCTTCTCGCTGTTCTTCGTGCTGTACCTGCTCGCACCGAACACGTACCTGATCGACAAGAGCGTGCTCGACATGGGCCCGGTGGTCGCCGTCGCGTCCGCGCTCGGCTTCCTCGCGGCCGGCTGGATCGTCTACGACTCGCTGTGCCGCATCCTCGGCACCAACGACCGCGTGCTCGGCATCTGCGTCGGCCTCTATGTCGTCGCCGCCGCGTACCTCGCCTGCCACATCTTCGCAGGCCGTGCCGCGTACCTGATCGTCGGCGCGATGCTCGCGACGATCATGTCGGCGAACGTGTTCTTCGTGATCATCCCCGGCCAGCGCAAGATGGTCGACAAGATGCTGAAGGGTGAAGAGCCGAACCCGATCTACGGCAAGCGTGGCAAGCAGCGCTCGGTGCACAACACGTACTTCACGCTGCCCGTCGTGTTCGCGATGCTGTCGAACCACTATGCGATGACGTACACGAACAAGTTCAACTGGGTCGTGCTCGTGCTGATCATGCTGGCCGGCGCGCTGATCCGCCAGTTCTTCGTGATGCGTCACCGCGGCAAGCAGCTGTGGTACCTGCCGATCGGCGGCGTCGCGCTGCTGGCTGGCGCGCTGGTATGGACGACGCCGAAGCCGGTCGCGCCGGAAGCGCAGGCCGCGAACGCGCCGAAGGTCGTGATCAACGACATCATGCCGATCCTGCAGCAGCGCTGCGTCGAGTGCCACTCGTCGAAGCCGACGCTGATGGGCAGCGCGCCCGCCGGCGTGATGTTCGACACGCCGGACGAAGTGTCGAAGAACGCGCAGCGCATCTACGAACAGGCCGTGCGCCTGAAGGCGATGCCGATCGGCAACGTCACGCACATGACCGACGACGAGCGCACGAAGCTCGCCGCGTGGTTCGAGGGTGGCGCGGCGAAGTAAGCCGCTGCACAGCGCCTGCCCCCGGGCCCTCGGCGCAAGTCCTCTCCGTTCGCGGGCCCGGTAACGGGCCCGTTTTTTTTGCGTTTGCTGCGTCGCGATGTGTTCATGCCGCATCGGGCGCAGGGCCCGCACCGCCGGTCGCTAGTCGCGCTGCGCGCGCCGCTGAAGCGCGGTCAGCGCGTCGAGCGCCCGCGCGCCGTCGTCGAACGGGACAAAGATGTGGTCGTGGCACGCGGCCGCCATCACGTTGCAACTGATGCCAGCCGCGCCGAGCGCCTGCGCGAACGCGGCCGTCAACCCGACGGCCTGCAGGTCGGAATGCACGGTCAGCGTGATCCACGCGGCGCGGAACAGCACGGGCCAGCCGTGGCTGGCAGCCGTTTCTTCGCGGACGACGACGGTCAGCCCCTCTTCTTCGCGGAAAGTCGCGATCGTTTCGGACAGCGGCACGTCGGCATCGTGCGCAAGCGCCGCGAATACGTAAGCCCCCGGATGCAACTCGGGTTGCATCGTGCGCAGCAGGATTGCAAGGTCGGATTCGGGCTGGCTCATCGGGTGGGATGCGTCCTGAGCGGACAGTGTGATGAAGGCAATGCGGGCACGATAGCACGAGCGACGGAAACTGCTGTGGCGAAGTCCGGTCGCACCCCGTCGCATCGACAATCTGGCAACGAGCGCCGCTGCTTGCACGGAAGCAAAGCACCGCGCGACGCACAAAAGAAAAACCCGCGACAAGTCGCGGGTCGGTTCGGGTGCATCACCGGACGTTCGAACCGTCCGGCCTCGCGCGGTAGACGCGGGCGCTCAGGCCGTCAATGCAAGCAGCGCCTCGTCCGTCAGCCACAACGATTCCACCAGATCCTGCTCGTTGAGGTTCAACCCTTCCCCGCCGCGATCGACGACGATGAAATCGCTGACGTCGCCGAGCGCGATCAGCGGGTGGTGCCACACACCCTTCGCATAGTTGACGCCCTGCCAGCCGCTCGTCACGAACGCGCGGATCTTCGCAGGGTCGAGATCGCCCGCGGGCGCGACGACGACGAGATACGGCTTGTCGTTCAGCGGCACGAACGCCTGGCTGCCGAGCGGATGCCGCTCGAGCATCTTCACCTCGAACGGCAGCGTGCGCGGCTGGCCACGGAACAGGTTGACGAGCGTGCGCCCACCTTCGTCGTCGACGTCGACCGTCGCGAGATCGTGGAAGCGGATCGTCGTGCCGAGGTTGATCGGGATCTGCTTCGCGCCTTCCGTCTCGATCACGTCGCCGAACGGCGCGAACGCTTCCTTGGTCAGCGGTTCGATGACAAGCGTCTTCATTTGTCGAGCGTCCCCCACAGGCGCAGGCGCGACACGCCGCCGTCCGGAATGATGTTCAGGCGCACGTGCGTGACGGGACCGAGCGACGCAATCTCGTGCTCGAAGTAGTGCTGCTTGTCCATCTGCAATTTCTGCTCGCCGAGCAGCGCCGGCCAGAACATCGACTGCGTGATCAGCGAGCTGTCGGTGCCGCCCGTCACGTACGCGGCCTGGATCGAGCAGCGGTCCGGATAGTTGCCCTTGAAGAACGCGGTGTCGACTTCGATCTTGCGGATCACGCCCGGCTGCGCGAGCGCGATGATCGCCCAGTCGTTGCCCGGCTCGCGGCGGCGGCGGGTTTCCCAGCCGTCGCCCATGTTCACGCCGCGGCCCGGCAGCAGCAGGTTCGACGCGACGCCGAAGTGCTGGTTGTTCGCGGCGACCACGTAGCCGCCGTTTTCCATCGCCGCCAGATCGAACTGCTCGGTCGCGCTCGCGCCGGCCCAGTCGAGCTGCGGCTGGCCATAGACGCGCAGCCGCGCGATGCCGCCGTCCGGATAGATGTTCACGCGCAGGTGCGTGAACGCGCGTGCATCGCTTGCCTCGACATAGTGGTGGCTGTTGCCCTGCAGCGTCGTCGACGGCACGATCTCGACCCACTCGGTCGAATGCGTCGGCGCGCCTTCGGCCACGTACGCGGCCTCGATCGACGCGGCCGGCGGGAAGTTGCCGGTGAAGTGGCTCGTATCGATGTCGAAGCCCTTGATCACGCCCGGGCGCGCGAGCTTGACGATGCACCAGTCGTAGCCGGTCGTGCGCTTGCGGCGCGTTTCCCAGCCGTCCATCCACTTGCCGTGATCGTCGTACTTGCCGGGGATGAACACCGCCGGCTCGGGGTTCAGCATGCGCGCCTTCGGCGCGAAGAAATCGTCGCTGGCCTCGAGCGCCTGCGCACCGAGACGCGGGTCCGCGAGGTTCACGTAGCGCCGCGTGAATTCAGGTGCGTTGGGATCGAGAAGCGGGATTGCCATGATGTGTCCTTGTCAGTAATGCGAAATTGCCGCTGCCACGCAGCAGGCCGTATTGCGGTGTCACGCGTCGATCAGGTCGTCGAGCCTGAAACGTGCGATCCGGTAGATCTGGTCGAGGCTCGCGCGCAGCTCTTCGGTGCGCGAGTGGTTCACGCGCGACTCGAAGTTCGCGATGATGCCGTGGCGATCGTAGCCGCGCACCGCGAGGATGAACGGGAATCCGAACTTCTCGCGATAGGTGCGGTTCAGCGTCTGCAGCTTGTCGAACTCGTCCTGCGTGCACTGGCCGAGCCCCGCGCCGCTCTGCTCGCGCGTCGATTCGGCGGTCAGCTCGCCGCGCACCGCGGCCTTGCCCGCCAGCTCCGGGTGAGCGTTGATCAGCGCGAGCTGGCGCACTTCGCCCGCCGCCTCCACCGCGCCCGACATCGTCTCGTGCAGCGCGTCGATGCTCACGAACGGCCGCGCGCCCGCGGCCACCTCGGCGACCCACGGCGAATGTTCGAAGATCCCTGCCAGGGCCGCGACGAATGCGCCCTGGGCCATCGTGTTCAGTTGCTCCAACGTGTAACGCATCGCCTTCATGCTTTCCCTTCGTTTCGATGATTGGGCTGATACGGATGATGTTCACGCCAGTGACGCGCGATATCGACACGCCGCGTCACCCATACGCGATCGTGCTTCTCGATGTGATCGAGGAAACGCTGCAGCGCGCGCATGCGCCCCGGCCGGCCGAGCAGGCGGCAGTGCATGCCGATCGACAGCATCTTCGGCGCCTCGTCGCCCTCCTCGTACAGCACGTCGAACGCGTCGCGCAGGTAGTGGAAGAAATGGTCCGCGGTGTTGAAGCCCTGCGGCGTCGCGAAGCGCATGTCGTTGGTGTCGAGCGTGTACGGCACGATCAGTTGCGGCGTCGTGCCGCCGCCCGACACTTCGACGTCCATCCAGAACGGCAGGTCGTCGCCGTAGTAGTCCGAGTCGTACAGGAAGCCGCCGTATTCGGCGACGAGACGGTGCGTGTTCGGGCTGTCGCGGCCCGTATACCAGCCGAGCGGCCGCACGCCCGTGACGCGCTCGATCGCTTCCATCCCGAGACGCATGTGCTCGGCCTCGAGTTCGGGCGTCGCGCTCTGGTAGTGAATCCAGCGCCAGCCGTGGCACGCGATTTCATGGCCCAGCTCGACGAATGCCCGCGCGAGCTCCGGGTGGCGCTCGATCGCCATGCCGACGCCGAACACGGTCAGCGGCAGCCCACGCTTCTCGAACTCGCGCAGGATGCGCCAGACGCCGGCCCGCGACCCATACTCGTAGATCGACTCCATGCTCATGTGGCGGTCCGGATACGCGGCCGCGCCGACGATTTCCGACAGGAACTGCTCGGAGCCCGGATCGCCGTGCAGCACGCAGTTCTCGCCGCCCTCCTCGTAGTTCAGCACGAACTGCACGGCGACACGCGCCCGTCCGGGCCAGTTCGCCTGCACCGGATGGCGGCCGTAGCCGATCAGATCGCGTGGGTAGTTGGAATCGAGTGACATGGTTCGATGTGCAACGAAAGCTGGCTGAAATAATGGGTTCGCATCGACCGCGCTGCGCCTGACCCGGCCACGCGGACCGATGCGATGACGGCCCAGTGTAGCGAAAACGTCCATATGCGCCCATACAGCGGCGCAGATAGTGCGTGTCAGACGGTGTGTATGTGCGGATGCGGCAAAGTGGGGACCGGCTCCGGTGCGGCAGCCCCCGGTGCGGCGCCCCCTGAAGCAACGGCCACACTTGGCGCCGGGACCGCGGCCGACTCGTCCGCGGACGGGCTGAAGCGCACGAATTCTCCGTCGTAGCGCTTCGGCAGCGGGCGGGCGTAGTCGCCGCGTTTCGCGGTCGCGAGCCGCAACGCGACGAGCGCCTCGGCCCATTTCACCGCCGCCGTCACGCCTTCGACCACCGGCGCGCCGATCTGCTGCTCGATCTCGCGCGCGAATTCCGCCATGCCCGCGCAGCCGAGCACGATCGCGTCGGCGCCGTCCTCGTCGAGCGCGCGCCGGCACTCGTCGACGATGATCCGGCGTGCGGCCGAGCCCGGCCGATCGAGCTCGAGCACCGCGACGTCGGTCGCGCGCACGTTGCGGCAGAACCGCTTCATCCCGTAGCGCTCGGCGAGATGCCACGCCATCCCGCAGGTGCGCGCGAGCGTCGTGACGACCGAGAAGCCGGGCGCGAGCACGCTCGCCGCATGCATCGCGGCTTCCGCGATGCCGATCACGGGCCCGCGCGCGAGCTCGCGCGCCGCATACAGCCCCGGATCGCCGAAACAGGCGATCACGTACGCATCGAAGCCGTCGCGCTCGCCTTGCGCGATTTCGGCGAGCAGCCCGGGCGTCGCGAGCGCCTCGTCGTAATACCCCTCGATCGACGGCGGGCCGATCGGCGGGCTCACCGCGACCACCGCGGTGCCGGCGGCCGCGACCTCGCGTGCGCAGCGGCCCATCGCGTCGGTCATCCGCTGCGTCGTGTTCGGGTTGATCAGCTTGATCTTCATCGCACGCTCCTCAGGCCTTGGCGCCGGTGTTGCGATGGGTGCCGACGAGCACCCGGTAGAACGCGAACCCGAGCGCCGCGCCGATGAACCACGAGAAGTTCGCGACGCCCTGCCAGCCCGGCATCATCACGCACACGATCGCGATCACCGCGGCCGGCAGCAGTGCGCCGAGCGCGCGGCGGTTCACGCCGCCCGTGTACCAGTACGCGCCGCGCTCCGACATCGTGTACAGGTCGTCGCGCACGAGCCGGCCGCGCTTGACGAGGTAGAAGTCGGCGATCAGCACGCCGTACAGCGGGCCGATGAACGCGCCGAGCACGTCGAGCGTGTAGTGGATCACGGCCGGGTTGTTGAACAGGTTCCACGGCGTGATGAAGATCGATGCGACGGCCGCGAGCATCCCGCCCGCGCGCCAGCTGATGAGACGCGGCGCGACGTTCGAGAAGTCGAATGCCGGCGACACGAAGTTCGCGACGATGTTGATGCCGATCGTCGCAATCGTGAACGTCAGCGCGCCGAGGATGACCGCGGTCGGATGATCGATGCGCCCGACCGTCTCGACCGGATCGGTGATCAGCTCGCCGAACACCGGCAGCGTCGCGGCGGTCGTGATCACCGTGACGAGCGAGAACGCAAGGAAGTTGACCGGCAGCCCCCAGAAGTTGCCGCGCTTCACGTCGCCGAAGGTCCGGCAGTAGCGGGAGAAATCGCCGAAGTTCAGCATCGGCCCGGAGAAGTACGACACGACGAGCGAAATCGCCGTGATCATCACCGGAATCACTTCGGCGCCGTGATACTTGACGCCGCCGAGGTTGATCCCGATGTTGCGCCAGCCCGCGCGCCACACCATGTAGCCCGCGAGGATGAACATCACGACGTAGACGGCCGGGCCCGCGAAGTCGATGAACTTCTTGATCGTCTCCATCCCGTTCCAGAACACGAATGCCTGCAGCACCCACAGCAGCATGAAGCCTGCCCAGCCGATCGCCGACAGCCCGAGAAAGCCGTAGCGGTGCACGTCCGCATACGGCAGCCATTGCGGGAAGAACTTCAGCACGACGATCACGAGCGCGCTCGACGCGAGATAGGTCTGGATGCCGTACCACGCGATCGCGATCAGCCCGCGAATCACGGCCGGCACGTTCGCGCCGAGCACGCCGAACGTCGCGCGGCACGCGACCGGATATGGCACGCCGATCTGCTGGCTCGGCCGCGCGATCAGGTTGCACAGCACGTTGACGAGGCCGATGCCGACGATCAGCGCGATCAGCACCTGCCAGCTCGTCAGCCCGAGCGCGAACAGGCTGCCCGCGAACACGTAGCCGCCGACGCTGTGCACATCCGACATCCAGAACGCGAAGATGTTGTATGACCCCCACGTCTGGTTTTTTAGGGGTGCCAAGTCTTCGTTGTACAGACGTTCGCTGAAACCATTCGGCATGCTTGCACCACGCTCTTCCTCGCCGCCTTCCGCCGGATACGCGCTGTCGTGCGCCACACTGACCTGAGCCATGACCTCTCCTTGACCGCGGCCGGACGGCCGCTCCAACGTCATCGAAATCGCCCCGGATCGTTGCCCGGAGCCGGACTTGCGATCCGCGGCGTGCGCCGCGGGTCGGCATGCTTCGGTTCTTGTGGCGCGCGGCCGGTTCGGGTCGCCGCTTATGCGGCGCCGCCGAACACCTCGCGCAGGTCGACCGCCCCTTGCGCGGGACGGTCCAGCATTTTCAGTTCGACGTGCTGCAGGTGATGCGCCATCAGCGCCGCCGCACGCTTCGCGTCCCCCGCCTCCAGCGCGGCGAGGATCTCGCTGTGATCGTCGAACGAGCACGGGCTGCGTCCGTGCGATTCATACAGCGCGGACATCAGCGTCGAGCGGGCGACGAGCCCGTCGAGGCACGCGCTGAGCGTCTCGTTGCCCATCAGCGCCGCGAGTGCCGTATGGAACTCGCCCGACAGGCGGATCCACGCTGGAAAATCGCGCCGTTCGAACGCCTTGCGTTCCTTGTCGATCAGCGCCGCGACGCCTTTCAGTCGCTTCGCGCCCGGCCCGGTCGCGAGCCGCTCGACGACGGCCAGCTCGATGATCCGGCGCATCTCGAACACCTCGTGGACGTCCTGCAGCGTCGGGCTCGCGACGAACGCGCCGCGATTCGGCTCCAGGTCGACGAGCCGGTCGGTCGCGAGCAGCGTGAGCGCCTGCCGGATCGTCCCCCGCTTCACGCCGAACACGTCGCAGAGCTGCGCCTCGGTCAGCTTCGCGCCGGGCGCGAGCCGATGCTCGAGGATCGCGGTGCGGATGCGTTCGGCAATCGCTTCGGGACCGGGGGCGCCGGACGGGACGGATTCGGGTTCGTTCATGATCTGCATCGGGTGATGGTCCTTATCGTAGAACGGACATAAAGATTGTCAACAATTCTTTTCGATAATTTTGCACAATCGGCGCGCATCGCGATGTCACGACTCGGTGCATTTCGCATCAAATCCGCGCGCGACAAGCCTCCATAGGCCACCCGAGGCCAGTCAGGCGCACCTGAAAGCAGATTTTTTGTTGACAAAACTGGTGCAGCACGCAAGCGCGCCGCTGTCGAAGCAGGTCAGAAATCTCGACCGTTAGTTGCGCATCTACTTGAAGAAAAAGGCGGAAGCCCCGCCTATTTCATTCGCATGCTGCCGGCCGTCAGCCGAGATGCGGGTAGTCCGACAGCGTCAACCGGAAGCCGTGCGCATTCGCGACGAGCTGCGCCTGAGCGCCGAACGGCAGCGTCACCAGGTCGGGCACGTGGCCGAACTGCAGCCCCGTGACGACCGGAATGCCGATCACCTCGCGCACCTGCTCGAGCATCGCCTGCATGTCGTAGCCGTTGTCGTAGTCGAACGGCTTCGCGCCGGTGAACTGGCCGATCACGAGTGCCTGCTGGCGTGCGAGCACGCCCGACAGATGAAGCTGGTAGATCATCCGCTCGATCCGGAACGGCTGTTCGTTGACGTCCTCGACGAACAGGATGCCGCCCTCGATGTCGGGCATGTACGGCGTGCCGACGAGCGACGTGAGGATCGCGAGGTTGCCGCCCCACAGCGTGCCGGACACATTGACGTTCTGCACTTGCGGCGCCTCCGCGACGATCGTCGTGGCCGGTTGAGCGATCGTCTGCCAGAAATGGCGCATCGTGAATTCGCTCTGCGTTTCCGCGCCGAAATCGGCGGACAGCATCGGGCCGCCGAACGTCTTGATGCGCGCCTTCGCGTACAGCGCGAGCTGGATCGCCGTGAAATCGCTGTGGCCGACGAGCGCGATCGGCTGGTCGCGCAACCGGCGTTCGAGGCCGCGATAGTCGAGCCCGTGCAGGATGCGCGCCGCGCCGTAACCGCCGCGCACGGCGAGCCCGATGTCGGGCAGCGGCCGCGCGGGATCGGCGAGCCGGTTCAGGTCCCCCGCGCGCTCGCCGTCGGTGCCGCCGAAGCGCTGGTAGCGGCGCTGCGTCGCCTCGATGTTGTCGATGCGGTGCTGCGCGTTGCTCAGGCGTTCGAGCGCGCGATTGATCGCGCCGGGGTCGTGCGGATAGCCGGACGGTGCCAGCAGGCGGATGGAATAGGAGGCGGCGGACGGGACGGACATGAGTGGGACGTGTCGGTGGTCAAAGCAGCTTAGAGGGCCGGAACCGCATCGGGTTCACGATCGCGCCGCGCCGGCATCACGACGCGCCGGACGCCGGCTCGCGCGCGAGCCGCGCCTCGCGCAATGCGCGGCGGCGCTCGGCGAAGAACGACTTCAGCGCGGCGCCGCACTCGTCGGCCAGCACGCCGCCGACGACCTCGGTGTGGTGATTGAGCTGCGGATTCGCGAACGCGTCGATCACGCTGCCGCATGCGCCCGTCTTCGGGTCGGTTGCGCCGTACACGACGCGCGCGATCCGCGCATGCATGATCGCGCCTGCACACATCAGGCACGGTTCGAGCGTCACATACAGCTCGCAGCCGGGCATCCGGTAGTTCTGCAGGTGCTGGGCGGCCATGCGCAGCGCGGCCATTTCAGCATGGGCGGACGGGTCGTGCCCGCCGATCGGATGATTGAAGCCGCGTGCGATCACCTCGTCGCCGCGCACGAGCACGGCGCCGACCGGCACTTCGCCGGCGGCACGCGCTTCCTCGGCGGCGGCCTGCGCGAGACGCATGAAATGCGCGTCACGCGCCGATACCGGTGTGGCAACGGGTGCGGGAATATCGGTCGTGGGTTCGGCAGGCGCGCCCGGCAGCACGTCGGACGTCACATCGGCCCCGCTTCTGCGGCCGTGTCGTCGAGTCCGCGCTCGCACAGGCGCTCGGCGATGCGGCGGCAGTATTCGCGCGGCACCGTCATCGGGCCGCCGCGCAGCGATTCGAGCGCCATGTCGAGCGCCAGCATCTTCGCCTGCAGCCGGCAACGCGTCGCGCGGTCGCTGACCGCGCGCAGTTCGTCATGCAGATTGCGCAGCGCGCGCAGTTGCTCGACGGCCGGCGGCACGAAGCCCGCATTCTTCAGAATACGGTTGGCCACCCGCACCTCCTCGGGCACGAGCAGGTCGTCGTCCAGCGCCTGCGGCGCGCCGGTACCCGGCAAATCGTCGAACGCGCCCCGCGCGGCGGCGGCGGCAATACGCTGTTCGACCAGGGCGTCAAGCAATCTCATCGGTCAATCGAAACAATGCGGCAGCCGAATTCTAGCAGGGTGACGCGCGTGTGACAGGCCCTTCGAACGAATGCTCGATATTGCATTGACGGCACGCTCGCGGCGTGCTTGCACAACCAGCGTTCCTCCCCTTTTTATACTGGAATCAGCCCGTCGGCGATGCATGATCGCACCCCATCACGATACGCCGCGCGCTGCGCGGCGCCGGCGGGCGACACGGCCGAGCCGCCTTGCGGCGGCCGCGCCGTGTCCTCGCGCCGATTGCTACTGGCCGCCGCCATAGAGCTGGTTGAGGCGATCGAGCTCGCCCGACTGCTTCGCGCGCAAATATTCCTGCTTGACCTGTGCACGCGTGAGTCCGGCCGGGCTACCCGCCTGCGAACCGGCACTGGGCATGCCGCCCACCGCCGTTGCACTGATCGCGGAGTCCGAAGGCGTCATGGACGACGCCGGTGCGCTCCCCTCCTGCGCCCGGGCGAGCCCAACCGCGCCCAGCACGCAAACGGCGGCCAGCGCCGCCTTGTACACAGTCTTCATCGTGGCACCTCACATGAAGCCGCCATGCGACACATACGATGCGAGCGGCGCAGATACTTCACCGTCCGCACATTTCGACGCTCCGCTTTCGTGTCGCTGCGTCACGCAGTCACCTGCATCGTGACGTGCGCCGCGTCTGCACGCGAGATCGGCAGGACTGCGCCCGCCGGCTCGCACGCGCGCGGTAGCGTCGTTCATCCGTGACGATCCCCCTACGTTTCCCCCGGGTCAGCGCATCGGAATGCGCACAGTCGCGGTGCAGTCGTGTCGCGCGTTTCGAGTCGTCGTGTTGCTGGCGCGTGTCGCCGCATCGCGGATCGGATACTCCGGCCGCCATCGCATTGCATCGGACGAATCCCGCGCGCCGGACGCGATGATGTCCGCACAACGTAAATGCAGCCGGAATGGCGCAATGATAGGAACGGCTCGCCGGTTTGACGCCCCCTTGAAAGGGGGCAATTGCCGCAGTTGTCATGTTGGGCGTCTAATCTGGACACACGTTGCAGAGCGCGCGAACGGCCGCCTCGCTGCACTCCCGCGAGCGCATTGGCCGCACGCTCGGGGAGCACCTTCATGTCTGACAAGCACGTCGCGCTTGCGAGTCACATTCGACGGCTCTGTTCGCTCGGCGTCGAGCCGCGCCTCGTCATTCCTCATGTGATAGAAGCTGCGCGGCACATCGTCGGCGCCGACTGGGGCATGTTCTTCTACGCCGACGAGCACTATGCGCTGTCCGACGTGTACAGCGAGAACGACTCGGTCTATTCGATGCTGCCCGCGTATTTCGCGAACGTCCACAACACCGCGCGGCAGGAAGTGCTCGGCGTCACGTTCTCCGAAGCGATGCGCCGCGGGCGCGGCTTCGACAACAGCGTCCGCTACGACGATGCACTGCTGTCGAGCGCAATGTATGCGGACCTGTGGCAGCCGGTCTCGATGCGGCACTGCCTCGAACTCACCGCGACGGACGGCACGCGCGGCTGGGGCAGCCTGCAGCTTTCACGCGCGCCGGGAAGTCCTCCGTTCTCGGAAAAGAATCATCGCGATCTCGAGCCCATCGCGCGGCATCTCGCGCATGCGCTGTCGCGGCCGGTGCAAGCGCCGCTTCACGAAGCGGAAGGCTGCCTGTCCGCGATCGTGGTCGTCGACGACACGGGCCGGCTCCTGCTGCACAACGCGGACAGCATCCGGATGCTGTCGCTCGCGACCGGCGAGCCGCTCGCGTTCTATCGTCACGACCGCTTGCCGGACTGGCTCATGCCACTGCTGTCGAACGTGAACCGGATCTGGCGCGGCTACCCCGCGCCGCCCGCGACGCTCGAGCGCCGCAATACCGCCGGCCGCTTCCGTTTCAAGGCCTATCGCTTCGCCGACGCGGGCGCATTGCGGCGCGACTTCGCGATCGTCGTCTACATCGAGCACTTTCCGCCGCTGGAGCTCGAAATCGAACGGCTCGGCTTCCAGTTCGGCCTGACCGAGCGCCAGCGCCAGCTCTGCACGCAGCTCGTGCTCGGCCGCTCGCACAGCGAGATTGCCCGCGGCTTCGCGCTGCGCGACAGCACCGTCGTCGACCACGTGCGGAAGATCTATCGCAAGCTCAATGTGCACAATCACGACGAACTGCGCAGCGTGTTTCGGCTCGGCTCGCACGGTTAGCGCGGCGATCCGCGCACGCCGGCCTCCGCTCCGTCGTCGGAGCCTGCACGGTTCCGTATCCGGGCCGGGTCATGCGGCTGCGGGCATCGACCGGTCATGCGGAAACGGCCGGAACGTCAATGCGATCAGGAACGCGCCGACGCCAATGCCGAACGAACCGACATAGAGCCAGCCGTAGCTGCCGAGCGCATCGAAAACCAGGCCGCCGGCAACCGGCCCCGCCGCCATCCCGAGACTGCCGGCCATCGCACTACCGCCGATCACGGTGCCCATCATCCGCAGCGGAAAATTCTCGCGCGCGAGCACCGCATACAGCGGCATCACGCCGGCGTAGACGAAACCGAACAGCGTCGCGACCGCATAGAAGCCGTCGAGGCTGCGAACGAAGAAGTACCCCAACGCACCGAACGCCTGGATCAGCAGACCCGCGACCAGCATGCGCTTTGCGCCAAGGCGGTCGCCGAGCACGCCGAACACGATGCGGCCACCCATCCCGGCGAGCCCTTCCACGCTGTAGATCGAGACCGCTGCGATCAGCGGTATCCCGCAGCTCACTGCATAACTCACGGTGTGGAAGATCGGCCCCGAATGCGTCGCACAGCAGAGGAAATTGGTCAGCAGCAGGAACGCGAATTGCGGGGACCACAGCGCCTGCCCGGCGGACATCGATGCCTGCGACCCTTGCAGCGCGTGCGCCGACGGTTCGGCGCCCTGCCCGCTGTCGAGCGCGGGCGCGCGGCGGATCAGGCACGCCGCCGGGATCATCACCGTTGCCGCGAGCGCGGCGATGATCAGCATCGACGTCCGCCAGCCGTGCATCGACACGAGCCACGCGGCGAGCGGCGACATCGTCATCGGCGCCATGCCCATGCCGGCCGACACGAGCGACACCGCTAGGCTGCGATGCGTATCGAACCAGCCGGTCACGCACGCCATCACCGGCGCGAAGATCGCGGCCGTCGCGCTGCCGACGACAACGCCGAAGATCAGCTGAAACGCGACCAGCGACGTCGCGCGGCTCGCCCATGCGAGGCTCATGGCCAGCAGCACTGCGCCCGACACCACGACGATGCGCGGCCCCACGCGGTCCGACAGGCTGCCCCATGCGATGCTCGCGAACGCCAGCGCGATGAAGCCGATCGTCATCGCGCTCGAGATGCCGGTCACCGACCAGCCGGTGTCGTGCGCGATCGGCCGCAGGAACACGGGCAGCGAAAACATCGCGCCGATCGCGACACAGCTCAACAAGCCGCCCGCGGCGACGATGACCCAGCGGTAACGGGAATCAGGCATTTGGCGTCTCCTTGTATCGGCGATTCGTTCCGGTCTTCGTGGAGGTGTCGACACGACGGCGCCGTCGCCGGCCGAAGAGGCGCCGCTGACGGGCGATACCGCTGCAACCGGCCCACGATCCGGCCCCGCTGGAGCCCTGCGTCGACGTAGATACGACGGTCGACACGTTCATGAATCGACATGCGTGGCGCACTGAATTCACGCCGCATCCTGATTCCGGCTGATGATGCGCGCCGGGGCGTCTTTGCCGGCCAGGCGATCGGGACGGTCTTGCCGGCCAGGCGACCGGCGCTGCCCGGTCAGCGCGCGGCCGGAGCGCGACGGGGCCGGATCGACGGTCCGACGAAACGGAACGATCGTCGCAATGCTCGACGCATCCTCCACACCGGCGCCACAATTCCGGACAAGTCGCGCAAACGATATTCGCTAGAATGCTCCGCTTTACGCACGGCGCGCACGCAGAGGAAATCCGGTTGAAACTCCCGTACGAATGGCAGATCGGATCGCGCTATACGCGCGCCGGCAAGCGCACGACCGGCAATGGCTTCATTTCGTTCATCGCCGCCGTGTCGATGGCGGGCATCGCGCTCGGCGTGGCGGCGCTGATCATCGTGCTATCGGTGATGAACGGGTTCAGGAGCGAAGTGCGCGACCGCATGCTGTCGGTGCTCGCGCACATCGAAATCTTCTCGCCGACCGGAACCATGCCGAACTGGACGCGGACCGCCGACGAATCGCTGCGCAACCCGTCGATCAAGGCTGCGGCACCGTACGTCGAGGCCCAGGCGCTACTCACGCACGGCGGCAAGGTGACGGGCGTCGCATTGCGCGGCATCGATCCGCGGCTCGAGCCCCGGGTGTCCGACATCGCGAAAGACATGAAGAGCGGCCGCCTCGACGCGCTCGTTCCGGGCGAGCTCGGCATTGTGCTCGGGTCCGCACTCGCCGCCAGCCTGCAGGTGCAGGTCGGCGACCGGCTGACGTTCTTCGCGCCCGGCGGCTCGACGCCGATGCACGACCTGCTGCCGCAGTTCCGGCAATTCAAGGTGGTCGGCACGTTCGAGTCCGGACACTACCAGTACGACAGCGCGCTCGCGTTCATCCACATCGGCGACGCGCAAACACTGTTCCATCTCGCCGCGCCGACGGGCGTGCGGTTGCGCGTCGACGACATGGAGCGCGCGCCGGACATCGCGCTGCAGCTGTCGCGGTCGCTTTCCGGCGATCTCTACATCCGCGACTGGACCCAGCAGAACAAGACCTGGTTCGTCGCCGAGCAGCTTCAGAAACGCATGCTGTTCGTGATCCTGCTGCTGATCATTGCCGTGGCGGCGTTCAATCTCGTTTCTTCGCTGGTGATGACGGTCACGCAAAAGCAGGCCGATATCGCGATCCTGCGCACGCTCGGCGCCCAACCGGGCTCGATCACGAAGATCTTCATGATTCAGGGCATGACGATCGGCCTCGTCGGGACGATGGCGGGCGTGGCGCTCGGCTGTGCGATCTCGGCGAGCATCCCGTGGCTGCTGCCCGCGATCGAGCACGCGCTCGGCATCCAGTTTCTGACGCCGTCCGTGTATTTCCTCAGCGAGCTTCCTTCGAAGCTCGTCGCGACCGATGTGGTCGAAGTCGGCGTGGTCGCATTCCTGATGTCGTCGCTCGCGACGCTCTATCCGAGCTGGCGCAGCGCGCGGGTCCGCCCTGCCGAGGCGCTGCGGTACGAGTAAGTGTCGGGTCGGTGCCACGCGGGCAATCGCGCGCGCGTAGCGAACCGGTGCATCCGATCGCGCTTGCGGTTTTGCGGTCGGGCGTGATTGACCGCCGAAACGGCTGACGACACGTCATCAATGCTCCGTCGCTGCCGCGCTGCCCGGGGGCGGTGCGGAGCGCGCTGTCGTCACGCCGTCGCTGTCGGCAGCCGGTCGCGCGCCGGCGCCGCCTGGCTGCCCGCGCCGCAGCAACACACCGCCCAGCACACCCGCCGCCGCCGCGATGATCGCACCGGACAGGAACGCCGCGTGATAACCGCTGTTGAGCGCGGCCGTGGCGCTTGCGGAAGCCCGCATCGCGTCGCTGCGCGCGGCGGCGAGACTTGCGAGCACGGCGAGGCCGAGCGCGCCGCCCATCATGAACGACGTATTGACGATACCGGACGCGAGACCAGAATCGCTCGGATCGACGTCGCTCATCGCAGCCAGCAGCACGGGATTGAATACGATGCCCGCGCCGACACCGAACAGGATCATGCCGGGCAGCACGTCGAATACGAAATTGCCGTTCACCGGGGTTCGCGCGAACAGCGCGAGGCCGCACGCCGCGACGAGCAGCCCGACGGCAAGCGGAAGACGCAGACCGAAGCGCATGACCACGCGCGCAGACACGCTGAGCGAACAGAACGCCATGATCAGACTGGCCGGCAAAAACGCGAGGCCGACCTGCAACGGCCGATAGCCGAGCACGCGCTGCAGATACAACGCGGACATGAAGAACCATGCGAACATCGCCGCCGCCCAAAGTACGCCCACCGCATTGGCAGTCGCGACATTGCGCATGCGGAACAGGCCGAGCGGCATCAGCGGATGCTGCGCGCGCGCCTCGATGGCAAGAAACGCGGCCAGCAGCGCCAGCGCGGCGAACAGCAGGCCCAGCGTCCGTGCCGAAGTCCAGCCCGCTTCATTGCCGTTCACGACTGCGTAGACGGCGAGCATCAGCGAAGCCGTCGCCGTCACCGCGCCGGCCACGTCGAGCCGTTCGCCGTGAGCCTGGCCGCGTGCAGACGGCAGCAGCGCGACGCACAGCGCATAGACGGCGATGCCGATGGGCAAGTTGACGAGAAAGATCCAGTGCCAGCTCAGCAGGTTGGTCAGCAGACCGCCAAGCAATACGCCGATGCTGCCGCCCCCCGCGCAGACAAAGCCGTACACGCCCATCGCCTTGGCCCGTTCTCCTGTCTCGGTGAACAGGGTCATGATCAGCGACAGCGAAACGGCATTGACGACCGCGCCGCCCAAGCCCTGCACGGCGCGCGCGCATACCAGCACGATTTGCGAATTCGCCGTGCCGCATGCGAGCGACGCCAGCGTGAACAGCGCAATGCCGCCGAGAAACAGCTTGCGGTGGCCGTAAAGATCGCCCAGCCGCCCGCCAAGCAGCAGGCACCCGCCGAAGGTGAGCATGTAGGCGTTGACCACCCACACGAGCGAGGTTTCGGTGAAGCCCAGGTCTGCCCGGATCGATGGCAGTGCGACGTTCACGATGGTCGTGTCCAGTACGATCATCAGCATGCCCAGGCAGAGCACGATGAGGGCAAGCCAGCGTTTGCGTTCGTCGATGCCATGCGTCATGGAAAGCTCCGGTCGGATGCCGGCAGTTCAGGACTGCACAGCGGATATGAGGGAAATGGGCAAGTCGATCGTCGACTCAACGCACCACGCCGTTGGCGTGCAGCTCGCGACCGATGCGCGCGATTTCGCGCTCGCCCTCGACCAGCGCTGCGCGGCTGGTGTGCACCGAGTAATAGCCAAGGTGGAGATCATGCGGATGCGGGATCGCCGTACCGAGCACGAAGCGCGCATCGGTCACGGCTTCGAATTCGATCGCCGCATCGGATGGGTCGAATACGGCCAGCTCACCTTTGTCGACCGGGTCGGGCGTGCGCAGGCTACCGTCCATCACCGCGACCCAGCCAACCCGGTAGCCCCGCGGCGGCTCGTAGCGCCAGCGCTGGCCGCCTTTGAGCTCCACGACGAAATAGTTGACGCCCGGCGGCGCATCGATCGGGCTGACCGCGTCGCCGCTACGGCCGAGCAGCACGCGCGCCGGGCCGTCCGACGGGATGTCGTTGACCGAAAGATGCTGGCTGAACGCGGGAGCCAGTTCGCGCTCTGGCGGCAACGCGACCCACAACTGGAAAGCCTTCATCGGAGGCTCGACGACGCCGGAATGCCAGACGCCACGACCGGCGCTCATCCATTCGATATCGCCCGCCCCCATCGTTCCCTCGTGGCCGAGGGATTCGACATACCGCGCCTGCCCTTCCATCGCCAGGGTCAACGTAGCGATGCCCGAATGCGGATGCCAGCCAAAACTCTGTTGGCCGGTCGCCGCTTGCGAATCGACGAGATCGAGAAATACGAACGGCTTGATCATCTCGCCGATGTCGGACGGGCTGACCATGCGGACGACCGGCCCGTGTGCGGAGCCGCGCGTGCGGAAGATCACGTTACGGCCAACGTCGGCGACGGGGGTCGGCGGAGTTTGGATGACGGCATTCATGGGGTGCTTTCCAGGTATTTGACCAGCCACGGATGAGGTGCCTGGTCAGATGTCTGTATCGGTTCGCGCGCGTGAGGTCTTCGTGCGCTTCAAGGAACCTTCTCGTTCGGCGCGGTGTGATTTCAGGCGGCTGCCGGGATCACGAAGTTCGCTTTGGCCCACGCAGCAAAATTCGTCGGCTGCCGGCCGGCGATTCTGTTGGCCAGCGCGATCGCGTCGCGCGCGTCCGAGCCGAGATACGTGTGCGCTTCGAAGTAGGCGAGCATCGCCGCGATGTCCTCGGCGCCCGGGAACCAGCCGGCAAAGACCTCGCGCGGAACGCGCTTGAACGAGAAGTTGTTTCCTTGACGATTCAGGGTGGCGATGACCTCGTTGAAGCTCAGGAAATCACCGACCAGCGGCAGGTGCTCACCGTGCCCCGCGAGTTCCGGCTGCGCGAACGCACCCGCGACGATACGGCCGAGTTCCGTGATGTCGCCCATGTGGATGACCCGCTGCTCGGGATCAAGCGGCAGCACCCAACCTGCGGTGCCATCCGCTTGTTTCTGCGGGGCCATTACGCCGAGCAGATTCTGGTAGTAGAACGGCGCGATCACGAACGTGTGCCAAGCGAATCCGGCTTCCCGCACGACGCGCTCGACCTTCGCCTTCGCAGTGAAATGCGGAACATCGATCGCGCCGCCGCTGATCGTCTCCACGTTCGGAAGCGTCGACCAGATGAGATGCTGCACGCCGGCGTCTTTCGCCGCGTTGACGGCGGCGTGTGCCTGCTCGGGTTCATCCGCACCGGCTTCCCACGAATTGGTCACCAGGAAAACGCCGTGTGCGCCGGCAAACGCGGCTTTCAGCGTTTCCGGACGCTTGAAATCCGCCAGAACGACTTCGTCGGCGAGCTTTGGATGCTTGTCCGGATTGCGCGTCAACGCGCGCACTTTGAATCGACCGCTTGCCTGCAGTGCACGCACAACGGCACCGCCTTGCTGACCGGTCGCGCCGACGACGGCAATGAGCTTCTGGGTGTTCGACATGGTCGCTCTCCAGTGGGAATTCGTTGGAACGTTACGACCTCACGCAGCGAGCGCGGCGGTCTCTTTCTTTGCCGAGGCGATGGCCCCGCTACGCGCGTCCGGACCCATCGCCACGCCTTCCGCACGGATGAACGTGATATCCGTGATGCCCAGGAAGCCGAAGGCCGCCTTCAGATAGGTTTCCTGATGATCGAACAAGGCGGCAGGCGAGCCTTCGCTGTAAACACCGCCACGCGACGATGCAATGACCAGCTTCTTGCCGCCGCACAGCCCGACCGGGCCGTGGTCGCCGTAGCGGAACGTCTTCCCCGCGACGGAGATGCGGTCGATCCAGGCCTTCAGTTGGGAGGGCACGCCCAGGTTGTACATCGGCGCGCCGACGACCACGATGTCGGCTGCGAGGAACGCGTCGAGCGCGGCCTGGCCCATCGCAACGTCGGACTTCAATGCGTCGTCGACCGGAGCGCCTTGCGCGGCCGCGAGGTGTGCTGCCGTCAGATGGCCGATCGGTGTGGCGGCAAGGTCGAGACGTGCGACCGAAAGGTCGGGATCGCTGCCCCGGAAGGTCGCGACGACCTCCGCGGACAGATCGCGGCTGACGGATCCTTGCCCGAGGATGCTGGAATCGACGTGTAGCAGTTTCATGAGATATCTCTCCGAACGGGATTGCTGTTGACGACTCAAGTATGGAGATCGGGAGCGCTTCACACTAGACGGTAAAATAGGATTTGATTAATCCATTTTTGGAGAAATCTCATGCTCGACCTGAATGATCTGGCGATGTTCGTCCAGGTAGTCCGCGCCGGCAGCTTCTCTGAGGCGGCACGGCGTTTGCGCATGCCGGCCAATACGCTGAGCCGGCGCATCGATCAGCTCGAAGGGCAACTCGGCACGCGTCTGCTGCTTCGCTCGACACGCAAACTTGCGCCGAGCGCGGAAGGCCAGGCGCTGTTCGACCGTTATGCGCCGGCGCTCGACCAGATCTTCGAGATCGAGCAGCGCTTTGCGGGTGGGCAGGCACCGTCCGGCTCGGTCCGCGTCACCGCGGTGGCCGGCCTGTTCGAGTTCTTCCGCATGGAATGGCTGGTCGAGTTCTACACGCGCTATCCGCACATCAGCGTCGAGTTCCTGCTCGACGACACGCCGACCGACCTGATCGCCGAGCGCATCGATCTGGCCCTGCGCATGGGCATCGAGACCGGCAGCGGCTTCCGGGTACGTCGGCTGGCGCCGAATACGACGATCCTCGCGGCGAGTCCGGCCTACCTGGAACGGCGCCCTGCGCCACGCACGCTGCGCGACCTGGCCGAACACGACTGTCTGACGATTTCCAGCCGCCAGGGTCGCAACACGTGGCGTCTGCAGGGTCCACGCGGCAGTCAGGAGGTGTCGATCAACAGCCGGTTCGCGGTCAACGACATGCGCGTGCTGGTGCAGGCTTGCATCGCCGGACTGGGTATCGCGCTACTGCCGCAGTTGATGGTCGAGCCGATCATCGCGCAGGGGAAGCTGATACGCGTGCTGCCGACCTATCGGCGCGCAAGCACCGAGCTCGGCTTGCAGCTCGTGTACACGAGCCGTCCACCAGTGCCGCCCGCAGTAGCGGCCTTTGCGGAATTTCTGCTGGAGAAACTGGGCGACGGATTGACTGGCCCTTCGCAAAGCCACGTCAGCCCGTAATGGATCGGATCCTTCACATTGCCGAGACGGAGCAAGGACAAACGAAGATCGGGGTCGACCAGCGGAGGGATCCCTTCGGCGCGTGCGCAGAAACTCGACGCAGCCGGAGAGGAAGTGCGCGCCGAACGCTGGGGATGGATAGAAAAGTCAGGTCGACTTGGCGGTGTCGGATAAGGCCGTCAGAGGAGGAAACGTCGGTGCCGTCACCGAAACCGACATTTCCACCTGGCGTTACCCGGATCGCAGTGGATCACACCGGACAACAACCGCCTGTTTGTTCAAGGGAAAACAGGCAAAACCGAAGCACCCGGAACGACTGGGGAGCCGTTCAGGTCACTCCCACTCGATTGTCGCCGGCGGCTTCCCGGAGATGTCGTACACGACCCGGTTGATCCCGCGCACCTCGTTGATGATCCGGTTCGACGCGCGGCCGAGCAACGCGTACGGCAGATGCGCCCAGTGTGCGGTCATGAAGTCGGTCGTCTGCACCGCGCGCAGCGACGTCACGTAGTCGTACGTGCGGCCGTCGCCCATCACACCGACCGACTTCACCGGCAGGAACACCGCGAACGCCTGGCTCGTGAGGTCGTACCAGCTCTTGCCGACGTCGGCTTCACCGCACAGGCCGGCGGCCGCATCCTGCGCGGTTGCGGTCGTGTTGCGCAGTTCCTCGATGAAGATCGCGTCCGCGCGGCGCAGCAGGTCCGCGTATTCGCGCTTCACTTCGCCGAGGATCCGCACGCCGAGGCCCGGGCCCGGGAACGGATGACGGTACACCATCTCCGGCGGCAGGCCGAGCGCGACGCCCAGCTCGCGCACTTCGTCCTTGAACAGGTCGCGCAGCGGCTCGAGCAGCTTCAGGCCGAGCGTTTCCGGCAGCCCGCCGACGTTGTGGTGGCTCTTGATCGTCGTCGCCTTCTTCGTCTTCGTGCCGCCCGATTCGACCACGTCCGGATAGATCGTGCCCTGCGCGAGCCATTTGGCGTTCGTCAGCTTCTTCGCCTCGGCCTGGAACACCTCGACGAACTCGCGACCGATGATCTTGCGCTTCTGCTCCGGATCCGTCACGCCGGCCAGATGACCGAGGAACTGCTCCGATGCGTCGACGTGCACGACCTTCGCGTGCAGGCGGCCCTCGAACATGTCGAGCACCATCTTGCCTTCGTTCAGGCGCAGCAGGCCGTGGTCGACGAACACGCAGGTGAGCTGATCGCCGATCGCGCGATGGATCAGCGCGGCCGCGACGCTCGAATCGACACCGCCCGACAGGCCGAGGATCACTTCCTCGTCGCCGACCTGCTCGCGGATGCGCGCGACGGCTTCCTCGATGTGGTTGCGCATGATCCAGTCCGGCTTCGCGCCGGCGATGTCGAGCACGAAGCGCTCGAGCATCTGGCGGCCCTTCACGGTGTGCGTGACTTCCGGGTGGAACTGCACCGCGTAGTAGCCGCGCGCCTCGTCGGCCATGCCGGCGATCGGGCAGCTCGGCGTCGACGCCAGAAGCGTGAAGCCCGGCGGCAGCTCGGCGACCTTGTCGCCGTGACTCATCCAGACCTTCAGCATCCCGTGGCCTTCCGCCGTCGTGAAATCCTCGATGCCATTCAGCAGGCGCGTGTGGCCGTGCGCGCGCACTTCCGCGTAGCCGAACTCGCGATGGTCGCTCCACTCGACCTTGCCGCCGAGCTGCACGGCCATCGTCTGCATGCCGTAGCAGATGCCGAGCACCGGCACGCCGAGATCCCACACGGCCTGCGGCGCGCGCAGCTGGTGGTCTTCGTACGTGCTCGCGTGGCTGCCCGACAGGATCACCGCTTTCGGTGCGAACTCGCGGACGAATTCGTCGGACACGTCGTTCGGGTGGATTTCGCAATAGACATGCGCTTCGCGCACGCGTCGTGCGATCAGTTGGGTGACTTGCGAACCGAAGTCGAGAATCAGGATTTTGTCGTGCATGGCTGCGGACGGGATGAAGTACAAACGAATGAGAAAGGCAGCGCGAATCGCGCTGCGTCAATAGCATGGACGGCGGCGTCGGGCGGCGATCGCACGCGACGCACGGCCGGTCAATCCTGCATCGGCGGACGCTCGTCGAGCGCGACGGTGTCCGACGCTTTGCCGGCTGCGGCGGATGCGCGCTCCGGTGCGGACGGCGCCGCGCCGGGCGCTGCCGACGGTGCAACGGACGCCACCGGCGCCGCGGTGCCGCCGACGACCGGCTCGACCCGCCGCGACGGAGCCGCCGCCGGCTCGGCCGGCCGCTTCGCCGCGCGCGCATCGAGCGCCTGCGCCTTCTCGCGCCGCCGCACGGCAGCAGCAATGCGCGCGCCGCCGAAGCCGAGCACGATCAGCACCGCACCCGCCGCTGCCGATAGCGCCTGGCCGGCCGCTGCAAGCGCCGGGCCGTGCGAGCCGAGCGCCCACACGATCGTCAGCACGCCGGTCAGCCAGTTCACGTGGCCGACGACGCGTGCGACCGGTGCCGTCAGGTCGCCGTTGACCGCTGCGTGCAGCGCGAGCCAGCCGAGGCCGAGCAGCGCGATGCCGAACGCCTGGCCGAGCATCGCCGGCTCGACGTTCGCAAGCTGCAGCGCGTTGAACAGCGCACGCCACGGTGTCAGCACGAACAGCACGCCGAACGCCAGCAGCAGCACGGCGTCGACGACCAGCACGGCTCGCAGCAGCGGTTTCATCGGCGATCAGTCCACGTGGTAGTTCGGCGCTTCCTTCGTGATCTGCACGTCGTGCACGTGCGACTCGCGCATGCCTGCCGCGGTGATCTGGACGAATTCGGCCTTGTCGTGCAGCTCGGCGATCGTCTTGCAGCCGCAGTAGCCCATGCTCGCGCGCACGCCGCCGATCAGCTGGAAGATGATCGCGTTGACCGAACCCTTGTACGCGACACGGCCTTCGATGCCTTCCGGCACGAGCTTGTCGATGTTCGCGGAGTTGTCCTGGAAGTAGCGGTCCGCCGCGCCGTCCTTCATCGCGCCGACGGAGCCCATGCCGCGGTACGACTTGTACTGGCGGCCCTGATACAGGAACACGTCGCCCGGCGCCTCTTCGGTGCCCGCGAACATGCTGCCCATCATCACCGCATTCGCGCCGGCGGCCAACGCCTTCGACACGTCGCCCGAGAAGCGGATGCCGCCGTCGGCGATGCACGGCACGCCCGTGCCCTTCAGTGCATCGGACACGTTCGCGATCGCGCTGATCTGCGGCACGCCGACGCCCGCGACGATCCGCGTCGTGCAGATCGAACCCGGGCCGATGCCGACCTTCACCGCGTCCGCGCCATACTCGACGAGCGCCTTCGCAGCCGCGGCCGTCGCGATGTTGCCGCCGATCACTTCGACGTGCGGGAAGTTCTGCTTGACCCAGCGCACGCGCTCGAGCACGCCCTGGCTGTGGCCGTGCGCGGTATCGACGACGATCACGTCGACGCCCGCCTGCACGAGCAGCTCGACGCGCTCTTCGTTGTCCGGGCCGACGCCGACCGCCGCGCCGGCGCGCAGCTTGCCGTGCTCGTCCTTGCATGCGTCCGGGTGCTCGGTCTGCTTCGTGATGTCCTTGACCGTCATCAGGCCGCGCAGCTCGAACGCGTCGTTGACGACCAGCACGCGCTCGAGGCGGTGGCTGTGCATCAGCGCCTTCGCTTCGGCGAGCGGCGTGCCTTCCTTGACCGTCACGAGGCGCTCGCGCGGCGTCATGATCGACTTGACCGGCTCGTCGAGACGCGATTCGAAACGCAGGTCGCGGTTCGTGACGATGCCGACGAGCTGCGGGCCCTCGACGACCGGGAAGCCCGAAATGCCATGCTGGCGCGACAGCGCGATCACATCGCGCACCTTCATCTGCGGCGGCACCGTGATCGGGTCGCGGACGACACCGGACTCGAAGCGCTTGACCTTCGCGACTTCGCGGGCCTGTTCGGCAGGCGTGAGGTTCTTGTGGATGATGCCGACGCCACCTTGCTGCGCCATCGCAATCGCGAGTCGGCCTTCGGTGACCGTGTCCATGGCGGCGGACACGAGCGGCATGTTCAGGGAGATGTTGCGGGTCAGCTGGGTTTTGAGGCTGGTGTCGCGCGGCAGAACGTCGGAGAAGGCCGGGACGAGGAGCACGTCATCGAAAGTGAGTGCTTTTTGGATCAGACGCATGGCAAATCCTATGGGCGCAAAATCGAATTATACGCGATGTGCCGTTGAATTTCACAACACGAACAAAGGCTTAGCCGTTTCCGGGCGGGCGGGGACCCGAATCGTTCGGTTCGCCGTTCGGGTCGTTTTCGAACCGGTTTCGTTTTGCCCGGCGGCATGTCCGTTCGCGCCGGCGGCCGGCACGCGGCCAGAGGCCACCATCTCCGCGCTCCGGTGCGCCCCGCCACCGTGACGGACGCGCGCGGCCGTGGCCGGCTTGCGCCCGCGCCTTCACCCCAGCCCGGCTGCGTGCGCGAGCATCGACAGGCCCGCGATGACCGCCCCGCCCCCGACGATCCGCGCCGCACGCCGGCCGTCCGGCGCAACGCGTTCGGCGGCAATCGCCACCGCAAGCGCGGCCATTACGCGCAGATCCATGATGCCCGTCGCGAGCGCGATCGCCATCAGGTTCGCGCAGCACGCGCCGCAGTGGAGACCGGCGCGCAGGCCGTGCCGCCATGCGGTGCGGGCGCCCGCCGAACGCGGCGCGGCATGCGCGGTCTCGCCCCGGCAGCAGGCGAGCCGGCGCGCCTTCCACGCAGAACACTGGAGCGCGCCCGCGAGCAGGACCACGACCCCGGCCAGAACGGGGAATGCACGCGAAACCTCCGGCAGTCGCGCCGCGATCCCGGTCAGAACCGCGCCGGCCGGGAAGACGGCCAGGCCGAACGCACCCCAGACCGAAAAATACGCGGCGCCGACGCGCGCAGTCAGCCATCCGACGCGCGCACCGCCGGTTATACCGATCGCGCCGATCGCCTGCCGGTAACGCCAGAGCGTCGGCGCCAGCGCCGGCAGCATCATCGCCACCGTCATCGCGCCCCACATGCCGAGAAACGCGGCCGCGGCGCCCGCCCATGTCTGCCCGCACAGCGGCCCCCACGCCATCGACAACGTCCAGCCGCCGGCCATCGGTACGCCGCCCATCGCCGTCATCGACGCGCTTTCCACGATCGTCACCGCGACACCCGCGGCAAACAGCACGGCCATTACGCCGGTGAATGCCTGCAGGGAAGCACGGCCGCCCGCAATGCGCGGCGACATGTCCGCCGCCGCCCGCCGGCGGCGCACCCTGCGCCCGAATCGCTGCCCGAATCGCTGCCCGAATTGCAGGCCGAAGCGTCGCCCGAATCCCGGCTCAACGCTGGTCATATTCATCATGACGGCGCCACCAGACGCCCTGCTCGTTGCGTCCTTTCGGCGCGCGGTCGAGCCACTGGTACATGCCCCACAGGCCGTCCAGTCCGCGCGCATAGGTCGAATAGGTGTGATAGATCACGCCGTCCTCGAGCACGAATGCGCTCATGCCGGGCCGATCGCGCGAAAACGTGGCCGCGTCGGTGCCACAGGAGGCCGCGAAACGCGCAACGGGCTCCGGCGGCGGCGTCAGGTCCAGCGCGTGCCCGGCGCGCCGATAGTTGTATTCGACGTCGCCCGTGCGCTGCTGGGCCTCGGTGAACGACACGTTGAAATCGAAATTGAAGTCGCTGCCGACCGACGATGCCCACGGGAACGTCCAGCCCATCCGCTGCTTGTACGCCTGCAGTTTCGCGAGCGGCGCCCGCGACACGGCCGTCAGCGTGACGTCGTGGTTCGCCAGATGGACGACGAAGCCGTTGAAGCCGTCCGCGAGCGACGAGCACGACGGACAGCCGGCCTTGTAGTCGGGCCCGAACATGAAGTGGTAGACGATCAGTTGCGAGCGGCCGCCGAACAGCTCCGCGAGCGTCGCCGGCCCGGCGTCGGTGTCGAACCGGTACGTCTTGTCGATCCGCACCCACGGCAGCGCCTGACGCTGCCGCGCGAGCGCGTCGCTCTGGTGCGTCAGCGCCTTCTCCGCGTCGAGCAGCGCGATGCGCGCCGCCAGCCATTCCTCTCTCGTGCCGGTGAGATGTGTCGTCATTGCGCGTCCCTCCTTTCGGTGTCCTGGTGTCCTGCGTTGCACATTCCGGCACCGGCACGGCGTGCCGGGCGGAAAGCGTGGTGCTAGATTAGTGCCGGGCGCCGAACGGGGGGGAGTGACAAGTGTGTCGGGATTCGGATGGATTCGCTGATCACCGCGGCGGCGCGCGCGCTTGCCGCGGGTGACCCGCTCGGCGCGCTGAACCGGGTCGCGCTGCGCGACGATGCGCCCGCGCTCGCGCTGCGCGGCATCGCGATGGCGCAGCTCGGCGACTTCGAGCGCGCGAAGGCCCTCGTGCGCAGCGCCGCGCGCGCATTCGGCCCGCGGGAAGCCGTGGCCCGCGCGCGCTGCGTCGTCGCGGAAGCCGAGATCGCGCTCGTGTCGCGCGATCTCAACTGGCCGACGAAGGCGCTCGACACGGCGCGCGCCACGCTGGAAGCGCACGGCGACCATGCCAACGCCGCGCATGCGCGCTATCTGCAGGTGCGCCGCCTGCTGCTGATCGGCCGGATCGACGACGCCGAGCGCACGCTCGCCGGGCTCGACCCGGCGCCCCTCCCTGCCGCGTCGCGCGCCGCCCACGCGCTCGTGACGGCCGGGATCGCGATGCGCCGCATCCGGACCCAAGCCGCCCGCGAAGCGCTCGCCCGCGCGACACAGGCTGCGCAGGATGCCGGCATCCACGCGTTGACGGCCGAGATCGATAGCGCGCGGCGCCTCCTCGACGCGCCGGCTGCGCGCCTGATCGCACGTGGCGACGCGCGGATCCTGCGGCTCGACGAAGTCGAGACGCTGCTGGCGTCGAACACGCTCGTCGTCGATGCGTGCCGCCATGCGGTGCGCGATGCGCGCACCACGGTCCCGCTCGCACGGCGGCCGGTCCTGTTCGCGCTGGCGCGCGCACTTGGCGAAGCGTGGCCGGCCGACCTGCCGCGGGATGCGCTGATCGCGCAGGCGTTCCGCACCAGACACGCGGACGACACGCATCGCGCACGGCTGCGCGTCGAGATCGGACGCTTGCGGGCGATGCTGCGGCCGCTCGCGGACGTGTCGGCGACGAAGCGCGGCTTCGCGCTGGCGCCGCTCGGCGCGCGCGACGTCGTCGTGCTGGCGCGCCCGGTCGACGAGCGCCATGCGGCCGTGCTCGCGCTGCTCGCCGACGGCGAAGCGTGGTCGAGTTCCGCGCTGGCGCTGGCGCTCGGCGCGAGCCAGCGCACCGTTCAGCGCGCGCTCGACGCGCTCGCGGCGGCCGGCAAGGTGCAGGCGTTCGGCCTCGGCCGCGCGCGCCGCTGGATGACGCCGCCGATGCCGGGATTCGCGACGACCTTGTTACTCCCCGCGCCGCTGCCGGGTGACTAGGATGTCGTTACCCAACGACGAGGATGCCGACATGAAACGCGCCGCTGCAGAAATCATCCGTGAATATGGCCCCTTTCCGGGCGTCGAAGGCGTGCACGGGGTCACATTCGATGGCCGGGACGTCTGGTTCGCGTCCGGCGACAAGCTCAACGCACTCGATCCGGCCAGCGGGACGGTGCGCCGCTCGCTCGACGTCGCGGCGCACGCGGGCACCGCGTTCGATGGCCGCCACCTGTTCCAGATCGTCGAGAACCGGATCGAGAAGCTCGATCCGCAGACGGGCCGCGTGCTCGCGACGATCCCCGCGCCCGGCGACGGCGGCGACTCGGGGCTCGCGTGGGCCGAAGGCACGCTGTGGGTCGGCGAGTATCGCGCGCGCAAGATTCACCAGGTCGATCCGCAATCGGGCGCGGTGCTGCGCACGATCGAGTCGAACCGTTTCGTCACCGGCGTGACATGGGTCGACGGCGAGCTGTGGCACGGCACGTGGGAAGGCGATCAAAGCGAACTGAGACGGCTCGATCCGCGCTCGGGCGATGTGCTCGAACGGCTCGAGATGCCGCCCGGCGTCGGCGTGTCCGGGCTCGAATGCGACGGCGGCGACCGCTTCTACTGCGGCGGCGGCAACAGCGGCAAGGTCCGCGCGGTACGGCGCCCCGGGCATGCCGCGCAGGTCGGCTGCGATGCCGCGACGCCGGCCGATTCGTCGGACAGATAGAACCAGCACGCTGCCGACGATACGCCGATTCGAACCGAGTGCAGGAATGAACAAGACGCGTCCCCGCCGACCTCGCTAAGATGCGCGCTCATTAGTTGATTCGGTTGGAGAAGTCGATGCAGCGCGGTGTGGTGTATGGCGTGTTGGCGGGCGCCCTGTGGGGCATGGTGTTCCTGGTGCCGCGGCTCCTGACGGATTTTTCGCCGCTGCTGCTCAGCGTCGGCCGCTACGCGATGTACGGCCTCGTGTCGGTCGCGGCCGCGCTGCCGGCGGCGCGCTCGCTGGTCGCGCGCCTCACGCGCGCGGATCTCGTCGCGCTCGTGAAGCTGGCGCTCGTCGGCAACGTCGCCTACTACCTTCTGCTGTCGGCCGCGATACACATGATCGGCATTGCGCCGAGCTCGCTGATCGTCGGCGTGCTGCCCGTGACCGTCACGCTCGCGGGCCTCGGCGACCACGGCGCGGTGCCGCTCAAGCGGCTCGCGGGCCCGCTCGCGCTCGTCGTCGCGGGCATCGTGTGCATCAACGTCGATCTCTTCACGTCCGAGGCCGCGCACGCGACGACGCTCGGCCAGAAGCTCGCCGGCATCGCGTGCGCGACCGGCGCGCTCGCAAGCTGGACCTGGTATGCGGTGGCGAACGCGCGCTACTTGCAGCGCCACCATCATTTCGACGGCAACGAATGGTCGGTGCTGTGGGGCGTCGTGACGGGGCTGATCGGCGGGCTCTGCTGGATCGCGATCCTCGCGCTGCCCGCCGGCACGGTGCAGCAGGCGCTGCCCGCGTCGCGCTGGCAGCTGTTCTGGTTGCTGAACCTCGGCCTTGCGATCGGCGCGTCGTGGCTCGGCAACGGTCTGTGGAATGCCGCGTCGAAGCGCTTGCCGCTCACGCTGTCGGGCCAACTGATCGTGTTCGAGACCGTGTTCGCGCTGCTGTACGCGTTCATCTACGACCACCGGCTGCCGCGCATGCTCGAGATCGCGGCCCTCGTGCTGCTGCTTGCGGGGGTCTACGGGTCGGTGCGCCGGCACAGCGCCGCACATTCGGACGATGATCCGCTGAATGCCAACCTCACCGCGCATTGAGCGCGGCGGGTTTCATCGGACGAATCGGACAAATCGGTAACGGCCGGCCGGCGCCGAAGCGGCGATCGGCAACGGATGACGCGCTTCAGCGCGCATCCTTGTGCATCCACTTGCGCCCCTCGACGGAGCCCTCGCGGCGCGACTTTTCGACGCGGCGCTGGCGCGCGACCTTCGGGTCGACGGTCAGCGGCCGGTAGATCTCGACGCGGTCGTGGTCAGCGAGCACGGCGTCGAGCGCCGCGAGCTTGCCGAAAACGCCCGTCTTCGCTTGCGCGAGATCGATCTCCGGGTGCAGCGCGAGCACGCCGCTCGCGTCGATTGCTTCACGGACGGTCGCGCCGTCCGGCAGCGTGACAGGAATCAGCGTCTGGCGGTCCGGCAGCGCGTAACAGACTTCGATCGACAGCATCGCGTCACCCCTTGCCGTAGCGCTGGTCCGCCCGCTTGACGAACGAATCGACGAACGTGTTCGCGATGTGGTTGAACACGGGCCCGATGAGCTTCTCGAGGATGATGTTCGAGAACTCGTAATGCAGCGCGAACTCGATCTTGCACGCATCGGCGCGCAACGGCGTGAAGCGCCACGATCCCGTGAACTTCTTGAACGGGCCGTCCGCGAACTCCATGTCGATCCGCGTCGGGCGCTGCTGCGTGTTGCGCGTCGCGAAGTGCTGCTTGATGCCCTTGAAGCTGATGTCGATGCGCGCCTCCATCCCGTTCTCGTCCTGGCGGCGAATCTCGACGCCACCGCACCAGGGCAGGAAATTGGGGTAATCGGCCACGTCGGTGACGAGGTCGAACATCTGTTCCGCCGAATGGCGGATCAATACGGTTTTCTGGACATCTGCCATAAATCGCGCGGCATCGCAAAGGTGGGAACGCAAGCCGGGCGATTCCCGCCCTGCTTTGCTAAAATCGTGATTTTAAACGAGTTGGCCCGATCCTTTCATGAGCATCATCGACAACAGGAAAGCGCACTTCGATTACCACATCGAGGAACGCTACGAGGCGGGGCTCGTGCTCGAGGGTTGGGAAGTCAAGGCACTGCGCGCCGGACGTGGCCAGATCAAGGAAGGCTACGTGGTCGTGAAGAACGCCGAGATCTTCCTGATCGGCACGCACATCAGCCCGCTGCCCGAGGCCTCGACGCACATCAAGCCCGATCCGGTGCGCACCCGCAAGCTGCTGCTGCATGCCGAGGAGATCAAGAAACTGATCGGCAAGGTCGAGCAGCGCGGCTACACGCTCGTGCCGCTGAACTTCCACTACAAGGGCGGCCGCGTGAAGTGCGACATCGGCCTCGCGAAAGGCAAGAAGCTGCACGACAAGCGCGAAACCGAGAAGAAGCGCGACTGGGAACGCGAGAAGGCACGCATCATGCGCGCCGGCACCTGACGCCCGCGGTCTTCCCTGCAAGCACAACGGCCCGCTCGAAGCGGGCCGTTGCGTTTTTGCGACCTGTCACCGGACGGAACCGATCACGCCTTGCCGGCCGGCGCGCCGGACCCTGCCGGCGCCGCACGCTTGACGATCGACAACGCCGACGCGATCGCGGTGCCGAGATCCGACAGGTTCGACGGCACGATCAGCGTGTTGCCCTGCTTCGCGAGATTCGAAAATGCGCCGACGTACTGCTCGGCCACCTTCAGGTTCACCGCATCCATCCCGCCCTGCGACTGGATCGCGTTCGCGATCTTCTGGATCGCCTGCGCGTTCGCCTCGGCGACCGCAAGGATCGCCGCAGCCTCGCCCTGCGCCTGGTTGATCGCGGCCTGTCGCTCGCCTTCGGATTTCTGGATCGCGGCCTCGCGCGCACCGGACGCCAGGTTGATCTGCTCCTGCTTGCGCCCTTCGGACGCGGCGATCAGCGCGCGCTTCTCGCGCTCCGCGGTGATCTGCGCCTGCATCGCATGCAGGATTTCCTTCGGCGGCGTCAGGTCCTTGATCTCGTAGCGCAGCACCTTCACGCCCCAGTTCGACGCGGCCTGGTCGAGCGCCGACACGATGTTGTGGTTGATGAAGTCGCGCTCCTCGAAGGTCTTGTCGAGCTCGAGCTTGCCGACGACCGAACGCAGCGTCGTCTGCGCGAGCTGCGTGATCGCGAGCACGAAGTTGCTCGCCCCGTACGACGCCTTCATCGGATCGGTCACCTGGAAGTACAGCACGCCGTCGACCTGCAGCTGCGTGTTGTCGCGCGTGATGCAGACCTGGCTCGGCACGTCGAGCGGAATTTCCTTCAGCACATGCCGGTATGCGATGCGATCGACGAACGGCAGCACGATGTTGAGACCGGGCGACAGCGTCGCGTGATAGCGCCCGAAGCGTTCGAGCACCCACGCATGCTGCTGCGGCACGATCTTCACCGTCTTCGATACGATCACGATCGCAATGACGAGCAGGACGACCCAGATGATCAACGAGTCCATGAAGCGTTCCCTCCTTGTTGTCAGCGGACGATCAGCCCGCGGGTTTCGCCACGACCACGAGACAGCTGCCGCGCACGGCACTCACCTGATAAACGCGCGCATCGTCGCGCTCGCCGTCGGCCAGCTCGACGTCCCAATCGGCGCCCCGGTACTGGACGCGCGCGCGGCGATCGCGCCACGCGTCGACCGTGACGATCGCGCCGATATCGAGATTGATGTCGGGATTGGCCGATGAGTCGCGCCGCTGCTTGCGCCCGAGCCCCGAACGGCGCAGCACGACCATCGCGACGATCGCGACCACGCCGGCCGTCCCGAACTGGGCGTGCGGCGTGAAGCCGGCCATCTGCAGCAGCCCGCCCGCGAGAAAGCCGAGCGCGATCATCAGCAGGTAGAACGTCCCCGTCAGCGTTTCGGCGACGACCAGCACGCCGACCCCGACCCACCAGAACAGATGCCCTGACATCGTGTGGTCTCCAGAAAAAACGGCCCCACGCTCACTGTATTCGCTGCCCCACCCCGTGGGGACGGTCGGCACGCCTGGGGCAGCCCGGCGCGTACCGACAAGCAAAAACACCCCGGTGCTTACCGGGGTGTTTATAGCATGAACCTTGCGTTTTGCCTTCAACGAAAGTGCGGCGCCGCCGCACTTCCGCCGAGAGCGCGTTACCGACCGTTACTTGCGGTTGGCGAGCGCCTGCCACGTTTCGATGATCGTGTCCGGGTTCAGCGAGATCGACACGATGCCTTCGTCGGTCAGCCACTGCGCGAAGTCCGGATGATCGGACGGGCCCTGGCCGCAGATGCCGACGTACTTGCCCATCTTGCGGCAGGTGTCGATCGCGCGCTTCAGCAGGAACTTGACCGCCGGGTCGCGCTCGTCGAAATCGACGGCGAGCAGTTCCATGCCCGAGTCGCGATCGAGGCCGAGCGTGAGCTGCGTGAGGTCGTTCGAACCGATCGAGAAGCCGTCGAAGTGCTGCAGGAACTCTTCGGCGAGGATCGCGTTCGTCGGTACTTCGCACATCATCACCAGGCGCAGGCCGTTTTCGCCGCGCTTCAGGCCGAACTTCTCGAGCAGGCCGACGACACGCTCCGCCTGCTTCACGGTACGAACGAACGGCACCATGATCTCGACGTTGGTGAGGCCCATTTCGTCACGCACGCGCTTCAGCGCACGGCACTCCATCTCGAACGCCTGGGCGAAGTCCTCGGCGATGTAGCGCGATGCGCCGCGGAAGCCCAGCATCGGGTTTTCCTCGTCCGGCTCGTAGCGCGAACCGCCGATCAGCTTCTTGTACTCGTTCGACTTGAAGTCGGACAGACGCACGATGACGGGCTTCGGATAGAACGCCGCGGCGATCGTCGCGACGCCTTCCGTCAGCTTGTCGACGTAGAACTGACGCGGCGACGCGTGGCCGCGCGCAACGCTCTCGACCGCCTTCTTCAGATCCTGGTCGATGTTCGGGTACTCGAGGATCGCCTTCGGGTGCACACCGATGTTGTTGTTGATGATGAACTCGAGACGCGCGAGGCCGACGCCGCCGTTCGGCAGCTGCGAGAAGTCGAACGCGAGCTGCGGGTTGCCGACGTTCATCATGATCTTCACCGGGATTTCCGGCAGTTCGCCGCGCTGCACTTCGGTGACTTCCGTCTCCAGCAGCCCGTCGTAGATCTTGCCTTCGTCGCCTTCCGCGCACGACACGGTGACGAGCGAGCCGTCCTTCAGCACGTCGGTCGCGTCGCCGCAGCCGACCACCGCCGGCACGCCGAGCTCACGCGCGATGATCGCTGCGTGGCAGGTCCGGCCGCCACGGTTCGTGACGATCGCGGCCGCACGCTTCATCACCGGCTCCCAGTTCGGGTCGGTCATGTCGGCAACCAGCACGTCGCCCGGTTGCACGCGTTCCATTTCCGACGGATCCTGGATCACGCGCACGGGGCCCGCGCCGATCTTCTGGCCGATCGCGCGGCCCGTCGCCAGCACCTGCGACTGGCCCTTCAGCTTGAAGCGCTGCTCGGCCTTGCCGCTCGCCTGGCTCTTCACCGTCTCCGGGCGCGCCTGCAGGATGAAGATCTTGCCGTCGCGGCCGTCCTTGCCCCACTCGATGTCCATCGGACGCTGGTAGTGCTTCTCGATGATGACGGCGTACTTCGCGAGCTCGATCACGTCTTCGTCGGTGATCGAGTAGCGGTTGCGCTGCTCGTGCGGCACGTCGACCGTCTTCACGCGGCCCGGCTCGCCCGGCTGCGTGAATTCCATCTTGATCAGCTTCGAGCCGATCGAGCGGCGGATGATCGGGTACTTGTCCTGCGCGAGCGTGGTCTTGAACACATAGAACTCGTCCGGGTTCACCGCGCCCTGCACGACCGTTTCGCCCAGGCCGTAGCTCGACGTGATGAACACGGCGTCCTTGAAGCCCGATTCGGTGTCGATCGTGAACATCACGCCGGCCGCGCCGACGTCCGAACGGACCATGCGCTGCACGCCGGCCGACAGCGCCACTTCGGCGTGCGTGAAGCCCTTGTGCACGCGGTACGAGATCGCGCGGTCGTTATACAGCGACGCGAACACGTGCTTCATGCGGTCGAGCACGTCTTCGATGCCGACGACGTTCAGGTACGACTCCTGCTGACCCGCGAACGATGCGTCCGGCAGGTCTTCCGCGGTCGCGGACGAGCGCACGGCGAACGACAGCTCGCCCGGCGAGCCGTTCTGCAGGACTTCGAACTGCGCGCGGATGTCCTGTTCGAGACGCGACTGCATCGGCGCATCGACGATCCACTTGCGGATCTCGGCGCCGGCTTCGGCGAGCGCCTTCACGTCGTCGATGTCGAGCGACTCGAGACGCTTCGCGATGCGGTCGGTGAGGTCGTTGTGCGTGAGGAAATCGCGGAACGCGAGCGCGGTCGTGGCGAAACCGGTGGGAACGCGCACGCCTGCCTCGGCAAGCTGGCTGATCATCTCGCCGAGCGACGCATTCTTGCCGCCGACGATCTCCACATCGGTCATCCGCAACTGCTCGAACGGAATTACATACGCCTGGTCCTTTGCGACGTTTGCTGCGTTAGTCATACAAGCCCCTAAGTGTGAAAAAAATGCTCGATTGCGCAAGTGGGCTTGGACGCGGGCGCTTGCAAAAAGGCGCGGCGCGTCTTGCGCAACCTGTTAGATAAACAATCGCGGCCCGGAACATCTTCCGACCCGATTTGCAAAAATCCCGGCAGAAAGGCGAAATCTGAAGCCACATCGCCGAACTTGCCGGGAATTCTCGATCGCTTGCGGTCAGGATCCGGCGCGCGCTCGGTCCGATTCGCGCACTGTCCCCGCAATTGCTTATCCAACAGGTTGCCGCTATTCTACCGTGCCGGCTGCCGGATGTGGCGCGACCTTGTCATTGCGTCTGGAATGCAACCTCCAGCCGTGCGCGCCGCCCGCCTTTCACGTTCGACGTCCAGATTCATGCTGCCTACCGTTTTCATCGTCTCCGACGGCACCGGGATCACTGCCGAGACCTTCGCGCATTCGATCCTCTCCCAGTTCGACCAGAAATTCCGCCTCGTGCGCGTGCCGTTCGTCGACTCGCTCGACAAGGCCTACTCGACCGTCGAGAAGATCAACGAAGCCGCCGTGCACGACGGCCGCCGCTCGATCGTGTTCACGACGCTCGTCGACAGCGAGTCGAACGAGATCGTCAAGCGCTCGAACGCGCTCGTGCTCGACATGTTCCAGCGCTTCGTCGAGCCGCTCGAGCAGGAGCTGCAACTGAAGTCGAGCCACGCGATGGGCCGCGGCCACCAGAACGCGGACACCGAGGAATACAAGACGCGGATCGAGGCGATCAACTTCTCGCTCGCGCACGACGACGGCCAGTCGAACCGCAACCTGTCCGAGGCCGACGTGATCCTGGTCGGCGTGTCGCGCAGCGGCAAGACGCCGACGAGCCTGTATCTCGCGATGCAGTACGGCGTGAAGGCGGCAAACTATCCGCTGATTCCGGAAGACTTCGAACGCGGCAAGCTGCCGTCGGCGCTCAGCGCACATCGCGAAAAGCTGTTCGGGCTGTCCATCGATCCGCAGCGCCTGTCGGAGATCCGCAACGAGCGCCGGCCGGGAAGCAAGTACGCGGCACCCGAGAACTGCCGCTACGAGATCAACGAGGCCGAGGCGATGATGCGCCGCGAAGGGATCAAGTGGCTGTCGTCGACGCACAAGTCGATCGAGGAGATCGCGACGACGATCCTGCAGGAAGTCCGTCTCGACCGGCAGTCGTACTGACCCCGCGCGCGGCCATGCAGGGCCGCTGCCGCAAAAAGCAAAGGCCGCGTTCGACGCGGCCTTTTTCGCTTTTGGGGACGGTTGGCGTGTGCCGGCGCGTCACGCGCCCCGCTGCTGCCGCACCTGCTCGAACAGGCACACCGCGGCGGCGGCCGCGACGTTCAGCGACTCCATCCCGCCCGGCTGCGGAATCGTCACGCGATGCGTCGCCGCGTCGCGCCAGAACGCCGACACGCCCGCGCCCTCGTTGCCGAACACCCATACGACCGGCCCTGCGAGGTCGCAATCGTAGATCGCCTGCGCGCCGTGCGAATCGGTCAGCGCGATCGGCACGCCGATCCGCTCGGCCAGCTCATCGGCCGCGACGTCCTCGTGGATCGACAGCAGGAAGTGCGCGCCCATCCCCGAGCGCAGCACTTTCGATGACCACGCGTATGCGGTGCCCGGCGCGCAGAACACATGCTGCACGCCCGCCGCCGCCGCGCTGCGCAGGATCGAACCGACGTTGCCGGCGTCCTGGACGCCGTCGAGCACGACCGACGCCTGCGTGACGCGCGCGGGCAGCGGATGGGACGGCCGATCGACGAGCAGCAGGAAGCCGACGCCGTTGACAACGTTCGACAGCTGTCCGAACAGCGCATCGGGCAACGTGACGACCCGGTGCGCGTCGATGCGCGCGACGATCGCCTGCGCCTCGTCGTGGCGCAGCGCGCCTTCGGTCGCGACGCACAGCTCCGGAATCGCGCCGGTGTCGAGATACGCGCTCGCGAGATGGAATCCTTCGAGCAGCGCCTGCCCGCTCTTGCGCTGATGGTGCGTCGAACCGGCGAGCGCCTTCAGGCGCTTGTACAGCGGGTTGTCGCGGGAGGTAATGACTTTCATCGAATCAATTCGAGCGCCGCGCGCACGGGCGCGAACGAGCGGCGATGCGCTTCGCACGGGCCATGCTCGCGCAGCGCGGCAAGGTGTTTCGCGGTGCCGTAGCCCGCATGCACGTTGAATCCGTAGACCGGGAAGCGTTCGTGCAGGTCGACGAGCATGCGGTCGCGCGTGACCTTCGCGAGAATCGACGCCGCCGAGATGCTCGGCACGAGCGCGTCGCCGCTGACGATCGCCTCCGCGCGCACCGACAGCGTCGGGCAGCGGTTGCCGTCGATCTGCGCGAGCGTCGGCACGACCGCGAGCCCTTCGACGGCACGCTTCATCGCGAGCATCGTCGCGTGCAGGATGTTCAGCGTGTCGATTTCGTCGACGCTCGCCGACGCGACGCAATAGGCGCGCGAGCGCGCGACGATCAGCTCGTACAGCGCGTCGCGCTTCTTCGCGGACAGCGCCTTCGAATCGTCGAGCCCGTCGATCGGCTGCGCGGGATCGAGGATCACCGCGGCGGCCACGACCGGGCCCGCGAGCGGCCCGCGCCCGGCTTCGTCGACACCGCAGACAATCTCGTCGGGGCGGCTGAAGTCGAAGCCGCCCTGCGCGTCGGCCGGCGCACGGCGACGCGATGCACGTGCTGCCGTCATGCGCGCCCCTTGCGCTGTTCGATCACGCGAACGACCGCTTCCGCGGCCTTCGCGGCCGTGTTCTGCCGCAGCGAATGATGCATTTCGGTAAAGATTTCGGTGAGCGTGCGGCGGTTCGCGTCGTCGCGCAGCTGCGTGAGCGTCGCATCGGCGAGCGCCTCGGGCGTCGCGAAATGCTGGAGCAGTTCCGGCACGACAAAGCGCCCGGCGAGGATGTTCGGCAGGCCGACATACGGCAGGTAGCCCTGCCGGCGCATGATCTGCCCGGTCAGCCAGGGCACCTTGTACGAGATCACCATCGGCTTTTTCAGCAGCGCCGCCTCGAGCGTCACGGTGCCGCTCTTCACGAGGACAGCGTCCGCCGCCGTCATCGCGACCTGCGCGCTGCCGTCGGTGATCGTCAGCGCCAGTTGCGGGTGCGCGTCGACGAGCGGCTGCAGCAGCTCGCGCAGCGCCGGCGTCGCCGCCGGCATCACGAAGCGCACGCCCGGCTCGCGCTGCTGCATCAGCGCCATCGCCGCGAAGAACGTCGGGCCGATCAGCGCGATTTCCGAGCGCCGGCTGCCGGGCAGCACGGCGATCACCGGGCCGTCTGTGGCCAGGCCGAGCGCGATCCGCGCGCCGCGCATGTCGGGCTCGAGCGGGATCTCGTCGGCAAGCGGATGGCCGACGTAGGTCGACGCGACGCCCGCCTTGTCGAGAATTGCCGGTTCGAACGGGAACAGGCACAGCATGTGGTCGACCGACTTGGCGATTTTCTTGATCCTGCCGCCGCGCCAGATCCAGATCGATGGACACACGAAGTGGACCACCGGAATGCCCGCGTCCCGTGCCGCCTGCTCGACGTTGAAGTTGAAGTCCGGCGCGTCGATGCCGATGAACGCATCCGGCCGCTCCGCGAGCAGCTGGCGCTTCAGTTCGCCGCGAATCCGCAGGATCTCGGGAATCTGACCCAGCGCCTCGACGTAACCGCGCACCGTCAGCTTGTCCATCTGCCAGTGCGAGTCGAAGCCTTGCGCGATCATCCGCTGGCCGCCGATCCCGTAATACCGGGCCGACGCCGGCAGCCGCTCGCGCAGCCCGCCGAGGAGCGACGCCCCGAGCAGGTCGCCCGACGGCTCGCCCGCCACCATCGCGAGCCGGAGCTGGTTGGTCGTGAGCGGCATCGCTTAGCGGATGATGCCGCGCTGGGACGCGTCGATGAACGTGACGAGCGACTTGACCGGCGCGTCGCCGTCGCCGCCGGCTTCCGCCAGCTCGCGCAGCTGCACCTTCGCTTCCTCGAGCGACAGGCCGTTCTTGTACAGCAGCCGGTACGCGCTGCGCAGCGCCGAGATCGCGTCCGCGGAGAAACCGCGGCGGCGCAGCCCTTCGACGTTGATGCCGTGCGGCTCCGCCTTGTTGCCGGCCGCGATCACGAACGGCGGCACGTCCTGCACGAGCGCCGACGCGCCGCCGAGCATCGAGTGCGCGCCGATGCGCACGAACTGGTGCACGCCCGACATGCCGCCGATGATCGCCCAGTCGCCGATCTCGACGTGCCCGGCCATCTGCGCGTTGCTCGACAGGATCACATGGCTGCCGACGCGGCAATCGTGGCCGATGTGCACGTACGCCATGATCCAGTTGTCGTCGCCGAGCGTCGTGACGCCGGCATCCTGCACGGTGCCCGTGTGGATCGTCGTGAATTCACGGATCGTGTTGCGGTTGCCGATCACGAGCCGGGTCGGCTCGTCCTTGTACTTCATGTCCTGCGGCCGGCCGCCGACCGACGCGTAATGGCCGATGCGGTTGTCCTCGCCGATCGTCGTGTGGCCCTCGATCACGCTGTGCGAACCGATCGTGGTGCGCGCGCCGATCGTGACGTGCGGGCCAACGACCGCGTACGGGCCGATCTCGACCGATTCGTCGATCTGCGCGCCCGCCTCGACAATCGCCGTGGGATGAATCCTGGTCATGCGCCGTTGCCTCTCAGTGTGATGTGTCGCGTTGCGTTGCCCATGCTTGCCGCGTCGCTCAGGGCGCCGCGTCGGCCGTCTTGACCGTGCACATCAGCTCGGCTTCCGCCGCGACCTTGCCGTCCACTTCCGCCACCGCCTTGAACTTCCAGATGCCGCGGATATAGCGCTCGAACGTCACGTTCAGAATCAGTTGATCGCCCGGCTCGACGACGCGCTTGAAGCGTGCACCGTCGATCCCGACGAAGTAGTACAGCGTGTTTTCCGGATCCTTCGGCTGCTCTTCCGCGAAGGTCAGGAGCGCGGCAGCCTGCGCGAGCGCCTCGAGAATCAGCACCCCCGGCATCACCGGCCGCTTCGGGAAATGCCCCTGGAAGAACGGCTCGTTGATCGACACGTTCTTCAGCGCTTTGATGCCCTTGTGCGGCTCGAGTTCGAGCACGCGGTCGACGAGCAGAATCGGGTAGCGATGCGGCAGCAGCGTGAGGATCTTGTGGATGTCGAGATTGATTTTTTCAGTGCTCATGATGGTTCGTCTCACGCAGAGGCTGCGCGGTGGTGAAGCAGATGCTGATGCGGGCCGTCGCCCGGCCCTGTCGGTCGAACCGGGCGGTACGCGCTGCCCGTGCCCGGTTCATGTGTCGCATGGTATGGGTTACGCGTCCGCGCCGCCGCCCTGCGCGGCGAGTGCGGTTTCGAGCGCCTTGATGCGGTCGCGCAGCTTGTCGAGGTTGCGCACGAGCGCGGCGCTCTTGTTCCAGTCGCCGTGGTCGACGGCCGGGAACGCGCTCGTGTAGATGCCGGCCTTCGGCAGCGACTTCGACACGCCCGACTTCGCGGTGACGATCACGTAGTCGCCGAGCGTCACGTGGCCGGCGATGCCGACTGCACCCCCGATCATGCAGTGGCGGCCGATCGTCGTGCTGCCGGCGATGCCCGCGCAGCCGGCGATCACCGTGTAGGCGCCGATCCGGCAGTTGTGGCCGATCTGGACCTGGTTGTCGATCTTCACGCATTCCTCGACGACCGTGTCGGCCATCGCGCCGCGGTCGATCGTCGTGTTCGCGCCGATCTCGACGTCCGGGCCGATCGACACGCCGCCGACCTGCGGAATCTTGACCCAGCTGCCGGTGCGCGCCTCGCCTTCGCCGACGAAGTCCGGCGCGAAACCGAAGCCGTCGGAGCCGATCACGGCGCCCGCATGGACGATCGCGCGCGGGCCGATCCTGCAGCCGTGGTAGACCGATACGTTCGGGTACAGGTGCGAGCCGGCGCCGATCGTCGTGCCGCGGCCGACGAACACGTTCGCGTCGAGCTGCACGCCGTCCTCGATCACCGCGCCCGCCTCGATCGTCACGTGCGGGCCGATCACCGCGGTTGCGGCGACCTGCGCGGCCGGATCGATCGTCGCGCTCGGATGCACGCCCGCGGCGCGCGGCGGCGCGGCGAGGTCGATGAACATCTGCGCGACGCGCGCGAAGTACGCGTACGGATTCGGCGTCACAATGAAATTGCGGCCGGTAGCGGCCGCACCCAGCTTTTCCAGATCCTTCGGCGCAATCAGCACCGCGCCTGCGCGGGTCGTCTCGACTTGCGACAGGTATTTGGGGTTCGCGAGGAACGCGAGTTGCTGGGGGCCGGCCTGGTCGAGCGGCGCAAGGCCGCCGACCGGGTACTGGCGGTCGCCGGCGATCTCGCCGCCGAACCGCTTTACGAGTACATCAAGCGTCAATGCCATTCGTCGTCTGCTCCGTTCAGTTCGTGGAGCCGGACGCGAGCGCCTTGAGCACCTTGTCGGTGATGTCGATGCGCGGGCTGACGTACACGGCTTCCTGCACGATCAGGTCGTAATTCTGCTGCTCGGCGATCTGCTTGATGACCTTGTTCGCTCTTTCGAGCACGGCCGCCAGCTCTTCGTTGCGACGCTGGTTCAGGTCTTCGCGGAACTCGCGTTGCTTGCGCTGGAAATCGGTGTCGAGCTGCGCGAGGTCGCGCTGCTTCTGCGCGCGATCGCCCGGCGACATCGACGCGCCGCTCTTGTCCAGCGAATCGGACATCGACTTCAGGCGCGCCGCCAGGTCCTGCAGATCCTTGTCGCGCTTCGCGAACTCGGCTTCGAGCTTCGTCTGCGCCGCCTTTGCGGGCGCGGACTCGCGCAGGATCCGATCCGAATTGACCGCCGCGATGCGGGCGACGTCCTGTGCGTGCACCGTCGTCGCGCCCAAGGCCAGCGCAACGGTCAGCGCACACATCACTCGTTTCGAAAACTTACCGGTTAGCAAAATTACCCTCTCGTTGCTGTTGTCATGCGTTCGATCAGAACGCCGTCCCGATCTGGAACTGGAATTTCTGGTACTGGTCGCCATCGTGCTTCTGCAGCGGGAAGCCGAGGCTCAGCTTGAGCGGACCGATCGGCGAAATCCACGCGAGACCGACGCCGTAACCGTAGCGCAGGCCGTTCGCACCCGTGCTCGTGCCGCCCGGCGCATTGCCCCACACGTTACCGCCGTCGAGGAACGTAAACACGCGCAGCGTGCGGTCGTAGCCGGTGCCCGGCAGCGGGAACGTCAGCTCGATGTTCCCGACGACCATCTTCGAGCCGCCGATCGGGTCGTTCGTCTTCGTGTCGCGCGGGCCCAGCGAGCTCGGCTCATAGCCTCGCACGGAGCCGATACCGCCCGCGTAGTAGTTCTTGAAGATCGGGTACGGGTTGCCGATGCCGTTGCCGTAGCCGCCTTGCAGGTTCAGGCCGAGGATGAAGCCGCGCGAGAACGAATAGTAGTACTGCGCCTGCAGGTCAGCCTTGTAGTACTGGATCTTGCCGACCGGCACGCCGTACTCCATGTTCGCCTGCGTGAAGTAGCCGCGGCTCGGGATCAGCGCGCTGTCACGCGCGTCGCGCGACCACGCGACCGTCAGCGGCACCGTGTTCGACACGCGGCCGAACTCGTTCACGTAATCCTGGTAGCTCTGCGGCGTCGCCGAATCGACGTCGAGGCGGTTCTGCTCGAAGCCCGCGCCGAAGTAGACGGTATCGACTTCCGAGAACGGGATGCCGAACTTCATGTTGCCGCCCGCGCTGATGATCCGGAAGCTCGAGCTCGTCGAATAGTAGAGCGGCTGGTACGTACGGTAGTAGACGTCCGTGATCCGCTTGATGCCGTCGACGGTGAAGTACGGGTCGACCTGCGTGACGGTCAGCGTCCGGTAGCTCTTTGCGGTGTTCACGTTCACTGCGAGACTCGTGCCCGAACCGAACACGTTGTCCTGCGACACGCCGGCCGACAGCACGACCTTGTCCGTCGACGAGAAGCCCGCGCCCAGCGTGATCGCGCCGGTCGGCTTTTCGTCGACCTTCACGTTCACGTCGACCTGGTCGTTCGTGCCTTCGACCGGCACCGTCGTCACGTCGACGTTGGTGAAGTAGCCGAGACGGTTCACGCGGTCCTTCGACAGCGCGACGCGGTTCGAATCGAACCACGAGCTCTCGAGCTGGCGCATTTCGCGGCGCACGACCTCGTCGCGCGTGCGCGTGTTGCCGACGACGTTGATGCGGCGCACGTACACGCGGCGGCTCGGATCGACGACGAGCGTCAGGTTCACCTTGTGGTTCGCCTGGTCGATGTCCGGCTGCGCGTTGACGGTCGCGAATGCGTAGCCGTATTCACCGAGCTTGTCGACGATCGCCTTCGTCGTCTGCTGCAGCTTTTCGGCCGAGAAGCGGTCGCCCGGCTTGACCTTGACGAGCTTGGTCAGCTCGGCCTCGCGGTCGAGCAGGTTGCCCGACAGCTTGATGCCCGACACCGTGTACGGCTCGCCTTCGTGCAGCGTGACCGTCAGGTACATGTCCTTCTTGTCCGGCGAGATCGACACCTGGGTCGACTCGATGTTGAACTCGAGGTAGCCGCGGTTCAGGTAGTACGAGCGCACCGCCTCGAGGTCGCCCGTCAGCTTTTCCTTCGAGTACAGGTCGTTCTTCGTGTACCAGGAGAACCAGTTCGGCGTCGACAACTGCATCTCGTCGCGCAGCGTGCTCGTGCTGAATGCCTTGTTGCCGATGAAGTTGATCTGGCGGATCTTCGCGCTCGGCCCTTCGGCGACCGCGAACAGGATCGACACGCGGTTCGCGTCGACCGGCGTGACCGTCGTCTTGACCTCGGCCGCGTAGAAGCCGCGCGTCAGGTACTGGCGCTTGAGCTCCTGCTCCGCCTTGTCGACGAGCGCCTTGTCGTAGTAGCGGCCATCCGCGAGACCGACCGCGCGCAGCGCCTTCGTCAGGTTGTCCTTGTCGAACTCCTTCGTGCCGGTGAAGTCGATCGATGCGATCGCCGGGCGCTCCTGCACCTGCACGATCACGACGTTGCCCTGGGTGGCGATGCGCACGTCGTTGAAAAAGCCCGTCGCGTACAGCGCGCGAATTGCTTCGGATGCCTTGTCGTCGGTGAACGTGTCGCCTTGCTTGATCGGCAGGTATGCGAACACGGAACCGGGTTCGACGCGCTGCAAGCCCTCGATCTTGATGTCTTGCACCACGAACGGTGCCGCTGCATGCGCCGCGAGGCCGTGCGCAGCGAGCGCCGCCGCTGCAACTGTCTTAGGTACAAAGCGATGAGGTTTGAACAACATGCATCCCCAATATTTAGCTGCATCAAATCAGGCGACTGCCCTGCGGCCGCCGCCTGATGCTTCAGAAATGGATTAACCGAGCCAGATCGTTGAACAGCGCGATCGCCGACAATGCGACGATGCAGATCAACCCGGCTCTTTGCAGAATCAGTTGCCAGCGCTCCGAAACGGCTTTCCCGGTCGCGGCTTCAACCAGATAATATAACAGATGCCCCCCGTCCAAAACGGGAATCGGCAACAAGTTAAGTACGCCAAGGCTAATGCTGACAAGGGCGAGGAACGACAGGAACGCCGACGGACCGAGCCGCGCGCTCTTGCCTGCGTAGTCGGCGATCGTCACCGGGCCGGACAGGTTCTTCAGCGACGCGTCGCCGGTCACCATCCGCCCGAACATCCGCAACGAATACACCGAGATGTCCCACGTGCGGCGCGCGCCCAGCTTCAGGCTCTCGATCGGCCCGTAGCGCACGTCGACGCTCGGCGTGTGCATCGACAGCGCGGCGCCGATGCGGCCGACCGGCTGCCCGGTTTCGTCGTCGCGCTGCGCCTGCGGCATGATCGTGACCGTCTGCGCGGCACCGTTGCGCTCGATCCTGAGCGTGAGCGACTTGCCCGCATGGTGCTTCACCGCATCGATGAAGCGCGACGCGCCGCCGATCCGCTCGCCGTCGAGCGCGAGCAGCGTGTCGCCGCTCTTCAGGCCGGCCCGTTCGGCCGCGCTGCCCGGCTGCACCGACGCGACGGACAGCGCGCCGCCGCCCGTATCGAAGCCGAGCCGCATCATGAAATCGTCGTCGAGGTCGGTTTCCGGAAGATGACGCAGATCGACGCGGAAATCGTAGGTCGACGCGCCGCCGTCGCGCGCGCCGAGCACGACTTCCCGACGATCGAACGCGGCCGCGAGGAGCTTCCAGCGCAGGTCCGACCACGAGCGCACCGGCTGCGCGTCGCCGCCGTGCGCGTCGCGGATCGACACAATCGTCTCGTTGCCGTCGAACCCGGCCCGGGCCGCGACCGTGCCGGGCGCCGGCGGCGCGATCACCGCCGCGGGTTCGGTCACGCCCGTTGCGAAAACAACGGAAAACAGCACGATTGCCAGCAGGAAGTTGGCAATCGGCCCGGCCGCGACGATCGCGATGCGCTTGCCGACCGACTGGCGGTTGAACGCCTGCCCGAGCTCTTCCGGCTTCACGCCGGGGCCCGGCTCGCGCTCGTCGAGCATCTTCACGTAGCCGCCGAGCGGCAGCGCGGACAGCGTCCACTCGGTGCCCGTCTTCCGGCTGACCCAGCGTGCAACCGGCTGCCCGAAGCCGATCGAGAAACGGAGCACCTTCACGCCGCACCAGCGTGCGACGCGATAGTGCCCGTACTCATGCACGACGACCAGTACCCCGATCGCCACCGCAAACGCGATCAGTTCAACCAGCACGTTCATGAGCACCTCATTCAGGCAGTGCGCTCCACGCGTGGCGCAGGCGCTTTCGCAATGATTTCCGCAGCGAGGCGGCGCGCCTCGGCATCGGCCGCAAGGATGTCGTCGAGCCCGTTCGGCGCACGGTTCGGCAACGCGTTGAGCACGGCATCGACCGTCGACGCGATCGCCATGAAGCCGATCCGGCGCTCGAGAAACGCTTCGACCGCAACCTCGTTCGCCGCGTTCAATGCGGCGCTCGCGACGCCGCCTTCGGCGAGCGCCTTCAGCGCGAGCGCCAGGCACGGGAAGCGCGCGTAGTCGGGCTTCTCGAACGACAGCTGTGCGATCTGCGCGAGGTCGAGCTGTTCGACGCCCGCGTCGACGCGGGCCGGGTAAGCGAGCGCGTGCGCGATCGGCGTGCGCATGTCGGGGTTGCCGAGCTGCGCGAGCACCGAGCCGTCACGGTACGACACGAGCGAGTGGATCACGCTCTGCGGATGGATCAGCACGTCAATCCGGTCGCCCGGCAGCCCGAAGATCCAGTGCGCCTCGATCACCTCGAGGCCCTTGTTCATCATCGTCGCGGAATCGACCGAGATCTTCCGACCCATCACCCAGTTCGGGTGCTTGCACGCCTCGTCGGGCGTCACGTCGACGAGCGTCGCCGGTTCGCGGGTGCGGAACGGGCCGCCCGACGCGGTCAGGATGATCTTCGCGATCCCGCCGTGCTCGGCCGCATCGCGCGGCATGCACTGGAAGATCGCGTTGTGTTCGCTGTCGACCGGCAGCAGGATCGCGCCGTGGTCGCGCACCGCGTCCATGAAGATCGCGCCCGACATCACGAGCGATTCCTTGTTCGCGAGCAGGATGCGCTTGCCGGCACGCGCGGCCGCAAGGCTCGGCGCGAGGCCCGCCGCGCCGACGATCGCCGCGACGACGGTGTCGCAGTTGTCGCTCTTCGACACGTCGACGAGCGCCTGCGGCCCGTAGGCCACCTCGGTCCTGCTGCCGGCCGCGCGCAGCTGCGCCTCGACGCGCGCGGCAGTGTCGGCATCGCCGACCACGGCCACTTCGGGCGCGAAGCGCAGGCACTGGGCGACCAGCTTGTCGCCGTTGCGGTGCGCGGTGAGCGCGTAGACCGAAAAGCGCTCCGGATGGCGCGCGACCACGTCGAGCGTGCTGTCTCCGATCGAGCCCGTCGAACCGAGCAATGTCAGGCGTTTTTGCATAACAGAAGTGTAGGTTTTAACCGTGAAACAGCAGCATCGCGATCGGCAGCACGGGCAGCAGCGCGTCGACGCGGTCAAGCACCCCGCCATGCCCCGGCAGCAGCCCGCTCGAATCCTTCACGCCCGCCTGGCGCTTCAGCAGCGACTCGAACAGATCGCCGATCACGCTGTAAGCGACGAGCAGCGTCAGCGCAGCCCACGCACCCGGCCCGCCGAACCGTGCGGCAAATGCAGAAAAAAGGGTCGGCTCGAACAGGTGAGCCGCCATCGCGGCGCTCGCGACGATCATCACGGCGAGCCAGCCGCCGACAGCGCCTTCCCAGGTCTTTCCGGGGCTGATCGTCACGGCCAGTTTACGCTTCCCGAAGGCCTTGCCCGCGAAGTATGCGCCGATATCGGCCAGCCAGACGACGAGCAGCAGCGACAGCACGAACGGCACGCCCTGCGCGCGCGCGGCGACCAGCGCATGCCAGCAGGCCGAGAAGATCACGAGGCCGGCCGCAAGCAGGAACGGCCGCCACACGCCGCCGGCGAGCACGGGCTTGCGCGAGAGCACGAACGGGCCGACCAGCAGCCAGAACACGCCGGCTGCCGCAAAGAGGGGGCGGGATGACGATTCGCCGATGCCGAGCCGCGTGGTCGCGGCGAGCACCAGCGCAGCGACGATCGCGTAGACGACCGGACCAGCGCCGCTCAGCTTCAGCAGACGCGCCCATTCCCAGGCCGCGAACACCAGCACGACGCCGATCAACGCGCCGAACGCCATCAGCGGCGCGAACAGCGTCACCGGCAGCAGCACCGCCAGCAGCACGATCGCCGTGATTACACGGGTTTTCAGCATGAAAGGGAGTCGGCGTTCTGCGACTGCGACTCGACTTGCGCGCTCGTACGCCCGAAACGGCGCTCGCGGTCGGTATACGACGCCAGCGCGTCGGCCAGCGCGGCACCGTCGAAATCCGGCCAGTATTTGTCGGTGAAATAGAACTCGGCGTACGCGAGCTGCCACAACAGGAAGTTGCTGATGCGCTGTTCGCCGCCGGTGCGGATGAAGAGATCGGGTTCCGGCGCGTAGGCCATCGCCAGATGGGGCGCGAACGAATCCTCGCTGACCTCCACCTCGCGCCCCTCGCGCACGGCCTGCTCGACGAGCTTCTTCGTCGCCTGCAGGATGTCCCACCGGCCGCCGTAGTTCGCGGCAATGGTGAGCGTGAGGCGCGTGTTGCGCGCGGTCTTGGTTTCGGCGCGGCGGATCAGTTCGCGGATGCGCGGTTCGAAACGCTCGAGATCGCCGACCACACGCAGGCGGATCCCGTTCGCATGGAGCTTGCCGACCTCGCGCTCGAGCGCGGTGATGAAGAGCCGCATCAGGAACGACACTTCGTCGGTCGGCCGCCGCCAGTTTTCCGAACTGAATGCGAACAGCGTCAGGTATTCGACGCCGGCGCGCGCGCAACCTTCGACCACCGCCCGCACGGCGTCCACGCCGCGGGTGTGCCCCGCGACGCGCGGCAGTCGGCGTTCGGTCGCCCAACGGCCGTTGCCGTCCATGATGATCGCGATGTGACGCGGCACGGCGCCGACGTCAGGCACGCGAACGGTAGAGCTGGTATAAGTCATGGCCGTTGAGACTGTAATGCGGGAAGAAGGCGGCACGCGAGGACGGTCGTCAGACCGTCATGATCTCGGCTTCCTTGGTCTGCACGAGCTTGTCGACTTCAGCAACGTGCTTGTCGGTCAGCTTCTGCACGTCGTCGCCGGCACGGCGCTCGTCGTCTTCCGAGATTTCCTTGTCCTTCACGAGCTTCTTGAGCTGCTCGTTCGCGTCGCGGCGCAGGTTGCGGATCGCGACCTTGGCCGTTTCGCCCTCGCCCTTCACGACCTTCGTCAGCTCGCGGCGGCGCTCTTCCGTCAATGCCGGCATCGGCACGCGGATCAGGTCGCCGGCCGTCGCCGGGTTCAGGCCCAGATCGGCTTCGCGGATCGCCTTCTCGACCTTCGCGACCATGTTCTTTTCCCACGGCTGCACGCCGATCGTGCGCGCGTCGACGAGCGTCAGGTTGGCCACCTGCGAGATCGGCACCATCGAGCCGTAGTAGTCGACCTGCACGTGATCGAGCAGGCCCGTGTGCGCACGGCCCGTGCGGATCTTCGCCAGATCGTTCTTGAACGCTTCGATCGAGCGCTGCATCTTCTGCTCTACGCCCTTCTTGACATCAGCGACACTCATTTCAACCTCCGAACCTTCAATTCTTCAATGATCGCGGGCCTCTCGCGTACGCGCCGACGCCCACGGCGGTCGCGCACGCCGGCCGCCCGCATCCGGTCGACCGCATCCGCGGGAGTTTACACGTGGACGAGCGTGCCTTCTTCCTCGCCCAGCACGATGCGCTTGAGCGCGCCCGGCTTGTTGATCGAAAACACGCGAATCGGCAGCTTCTGGTCGCGGCACAGCGCGAACGCGGTCGCATCCATCACCTGCAGATTACGGCTGATCGCCTCGTCGAAGCTGATCGTCGTGTAGCGCGTGGCGGACGGATCCTTCTTCGGATCGGCGGAATATACACCGTCGACCTTCGTCGCCTTCAGCACGACCTCGGCGCCCACTTCCGAGCCGCGCAGCGCGGCGGCCGTATCCGTCGTGAAGAACGGGTTGCCGGTGCCGGCCGCGAAGATCACCACCCGACCCTCCTCGAGCTGGCGGATCGCACGGGGGCGAATGTACGGCTCGACGACCTGGTCCATCCGCAGCGCGGACTGCACGCGCGCCTCGATGCCCGCGTGGCGCATCGCGTCCTGCAGCGCCAGTGCGTTCATCATCGTCGCCAGCATCCCCATATAGTCGGCCGTCGCGCGGTCCATGCCGGCCGCGCCGCCCGCGACACCGCGGAAAATGTTACCGCCGCCGATCACCACCGCGAGCTGCGTGCCGAGACGCACGACTTCGGCGATGTCAGCCACCATCCGTTCGATCGTAGCGCGATTGATGCCGAAGGCATCGTCGCCCATCAGCGCTTCGCCGGAGAGTTTGAGGAGGACGCGTTTATAGGCATTGGGCATAGGGGCTTCCGAGCGACGAGAGGATGACAACCACGAACTGTAGGGGCGAAATACTGATTCGGGCAAGCGCCGCCGGTCGGACCGGACTTGCCGGCCGGCCGGCGGCGCCGCCGGCCGCGGCGGGACGGACGCCCGCCGCGGGTATTGCTTGACTGCTTACTGCTGCTTTGCTGCTGCGACTTGCGCGGCCACTTCGGCGGCGAAGTCGTCCTGGCGCTTCTCGATGCCTTCGCCGACGACGAACAGTGCGAACTTTTGCACCGCAGCATTCGCGGCCTTCAGCATCTGCTCGATCGTCTGCTTGTCGTTCTTCACGAACGTCTGGTTCAGCAGCGACACTTCCTTCAGGTACTTCTGGACGCTGCCGTCGACCATCTTCGCGACGATCTCGGCCGGCTTGCCCGATTCCGCAGCCTTCTGCTCGGCCACGCGGCGCTCCGTCTCGATCAGATCGGCCGGCACGTCGGCCGACGACAGCGCGACCGGCTTCATTGCCGCGATGTGCATCGCGACGTCCTTGCCGACCTGCTCTTCCGCGCCCGTGTACTCGACGATCACGCCGATGCGCGCGCCGTGCAGGTAGGTCGCGATCTTGTTCGCGGTTTCGAAGCGGACGAAACGGCGGATCGAGATGTTCTCGCCGATCTTGCCGACCAGCGCGAGGCGCACTGCGTCGACCGTGCTGCCGTCGAGCGGCAGCGCCGACAGCGCAGCCACGTCAGCCGGGTTCTGCGTCGCGACGAGTTCCGCGACGGTCTTCGCGAATGCGTTGAAGTCGTCGTTCTTCGCGACGAAGTCGGTTTCGCAGTTCAGCTCGACGAGCGCGCCGGCGTTGCCGCCGACGAACGACGCGACGATGCCTTCGGCCGTCACGCGCGATGCCGCCTTGCTCGCCTTGTTGCCGAGCTTGACGCGCAGCAGCTCTTCAGCCTTGGCCAGATCGCCGTCGGCTTCCGTCAGCGCCTTCTTGCACTCCATCATCGGTGCGTCGGTCTTTGCGCGCAGTTCTGCCACCATGCTTGCGGTAATTGCCGCCATCATTCGCTCCTTGAGTCTGTATTCACAACGCCGCCCGCTTTGACGCGAACGGCCGAGATTCGTTTCCGGACCCGCGCCGACACGGCGCGATCAGGTCCGGCGCACAAGCTTAAAAAAAGGGGGCCTGTTGAGAGCCCCCTTTTTGCGCCGGCTCGGGGCCAGTTACGCGTTTTCCTCGACGTACTCGTCGTCGCCACGCACTGCCTGGACCACTTCGTTGACCGCGTTCGCACGGCCTTCCAGGATCGCGTCGGCCACGCCTTCCGCGTACAGCGCGACTGCCTTGCTCGAGTCGTCGTTGCCCGGGATCACGTAGTCCACACCTTCCGGCGAGTGGTTCGTATCGACCACGGCGATGACCGGCACGCCGAGCTTGTTCGCTTCGGTGACGGCAATCTTGTGGTAGCCGACGTCGACGACGAAGATCGCGTCCGGAATGCCGCCCATGTCCTTCACGCCGCCGATCGACTTCTGCAGCTTGGCGATTTCACGCTCGAACAGCAGCGCTTCCTTCTTGCTCATCTTCTCGAGCTCGCCTGCCTCGACCGCTGCTTCCATGTCCTTCAGGCGCTTGATCGACACCTTCAGCGTCTTGAAGTTGGTCATCATGCCGCCGAGCCAGCGTGCGTTGACGTACGGCATGCCTGCGCGCTGTGCTTCCTGCGCGATCGTGTCGCGCGACTGGCGCTTCGTGCCGACGAACAGGATCGTGCCGCGGTTCGCTGCCAGCTGACGCACGTACTTCTGTGCGTCCGTGAACATCGGCAGCGTCTTTTCGAGGTTGATGATGTGAATCTTGTTGCGATGACCGAAAATGAACGGTGCCATCTTCGGGTTCCAGAAGCGCGTCTGGTGACCGAAGTGGACACCTGCTTCCAGCATTTGGCGCATCGTGACTGCCATGTGAATTCTCCACGAGGGTTAGGTCTTAAGCCGGCTGCCGTACCGCCGCGCGAACGTGCCCCGAAAGGCTTGCCACCCCCGAAGGGCGCCAGATTCCGCGCGGCCGGCACCCTGGTTGCGCCGGCTTGCGATTCGGCACGTGCGGAATGCCCGTGCCGCAAGCCTCCACCGCCCAATGCCCCGCTTCAATCCCTGAAGCCACCCCGAATCGGGACATGAAAGGCATTTGAGTGTCGACTTAGCCAAAGAGTATAGCACGCCGATTTGTCGGCCCTCAAGTCGCCCGCCACTTTGCCGCACCGGCCGCCGCGCGCCCGGCAATCCGCAAAAACCCGCGCCTGCTCAGGCGCCGGGGGCTGCGACGCCCGGCATAAGGTGCGATAATTCGTCAATTCACCGCTTTCCAGGCACACCTCGATGGCTATTACGCTCAAAAACGAACACGATATCGCGCAGATGCGCGTCGCCTGCCGTCTGGCGAGCGAAGTGCTCGATTTCATCACCCCGCATGTCGTCGCGGGCGTCACGACGGCCGAACTCGATCGCCTCTGCCATGAGTACATGGTCAAGGAACAGGGCACGGTTCCCGCGCCGCTGAATTACCAGCCGCCCGGCTATCCGCCGTACCCGAAGGCCACCTGCATCTCGGTCAACGACGTGATCTGCCACGGCATCCCGGGTGACAAGGTGGTCAAGAACGGCGACGCGCTCAACATCGACGTCACGGTCATCAAGAACGGCTACTTCGGCGACACGAGCCGGATGTTCATCGTCGGCGAAGGATCGATCCTCGCGAAGCGCCTCGTGCAGACCACCTACGAATGCATGTGGCTCGGCATCGACCAGGTCAAGCCGGGCGCGCATCTCGGCGACATCGGCCACGCGATCCAGAAGCACGCGGAAGCGCAGGGCTACAGCGTCGTGCGCGAATACTGCGGCCACGGGATCGGCACGGTGTTCCACGAGGATCCGCAGGTCGTCCACTACGGCCGTCCGGGCACCGGCGTCGAGCTGAAGCCGGGGATGATCTTCACGATCGAGCCGATGATCAACGCCGGCAAGCGCGACATCCGCACGATGCCCGACCAGTGGACGGTCAAGACGCGCGACCGCAGCCTGTCCGCGCAGTGGGAGCACACCGTGCTCGTCACCGAGACCGGCTACGACGTGCTGACGGTGTCCGCCGGCTCGCCGGCCCGCCCCGTGTTCGCCAACTCGGCCACGGCGGTCTGAGCGCGTCCGCGCCAGCCCGCCCCGCCCCCCATCTGACCGGCCGCCCATGAGCGCTCACGCAGCCCCGTCGTCCGAAGCGCTGTCGCGGCGCGCCGAATTCAAGGCCGCCAAGGCCGACCTGCTTGCGCGCTTTCGCAGCGCGGCCAACGTCGCGCCGCTGATGCACGCGCTGTCGAAGGCCACCGACGATGCGCTCAAGCGCGTGTGGGACGATTGCGGGCTGCCCGCAACGCTCGCGCTCGTCGCCGTCGGCGGCTACGGGCGCGGCGAGCTCGCGCCCTATTCCGACGTCGACATTCTCGTGCTGCTGCCCGACGGGCACGACACCGAACTCGACGCGCGCATCGAGCGCTTCATCGGCATGGCGTGGGATCTCGGCCTCGAGATCGGCAGCAGCGTGCGCTCGGTCGCGCAGTGCATCGAGGAGGCGTCGAACGACGTCACGGTGCAGACGTCGCTGCTCGAGGCGCGCCGCATCGTCGGCAGCACCGCGCTGTTCGAGCGCTTTACGGTGCGCTACCACGAGGCGCTCGACGCCCGCGCGTTCTTCACCGCGAAGGTGCTCGAGATGCGCCAGCGCCACGCGAAGTTCCAGGACACGCCGTACAGCCTCGAGCCGAACGTGAAGGAAAGCCCGGGCGGGCTGCGCGACCTGCAGACGATCCTGTGGATCGCGCGCGCGGCCGGCTTCGGCAGCAGCTGGCGCGAGCTCGACACGCGCGGCCTCATCACCGACCGCGAAGCACGCGAGCTGCGTCGCAACGAAGGCTTCCTGAAGACGCTGCGCGCGCGGCTGCACGTGATCGCCGGGCGCCGCCAGGACATGCTCGTGTTCGACCTGCAGACCCAGGCGGCGGAAAGCTACGGCTACAAGCCGACGCCTGCCAAGCGCGCGAGCGAACAGCTGATGCGCCGATACTACTGGGCCGCGAAGGCCGTCACGCAGCTCGCGACGATCCTGATCCAGAACATCGAGGCCCAGCTCTTTCCCGCGACGAGCGGCATCACGCGCGTGCTGTCGCCCGACCGCTTCGTCGAAAAGCAGGGGATGCTCGAGATCGTCGACGACGGCGTGTTCGAACGTCATCCGGACGCGATCCTCGAAGCATTCCTGCTGTACGAGACGACGCGCGGCGTGAAGGGCCTGTCCGCGCGCACGCTGCGGGCGCTGTACAACTCGCGCGAGATCATGAACAACGCGTGGCGGCGCGATCCGCAGAACCGCCAGACGTTCATGCAGATCCTGCAGCAGCCCGAAGGCATCACGCACGCGTTCCGGCTGATGAACCAGACGAGCGTGCTAGGCCGCTACCTGCTGAATTTCCGCCGCATCGTCGGCCAGATGCAGCACGACCTGTATCACGTGTACACGGTCGACCAGCACATCCTGATGGTGCTGCGCAACATCCGCCGCTTCGCGGTCGCCGAGCATGCGCACGAATATCCGTTCTGCAGCCAGCTGATCGGCAACTTCGAGCGGCCGTGGGTGCTGTACATCGCAGCGCTGTTCCATGACATCGCGAAGGGCCGCGGCGGCGACCACTCGACGCTCGGGATGGCCGACGCGCGGCGCTTCTGCCGCGAGCACGCCGTCGCCGACGACGACGCGGCGCTGGTCGTGTGGCTCGTCCAGCATCACCTGACGATGAGCCAGGTCGCACAGAAGCAGGACACGAGCGACCCGGAAGTCATCAAGCGCTTCGCCGACCTCGTCGGCAGCGAGCGCAGGCTGACGGCGCTCTACCTGCTGACCGTCGCCGACATCCGCGGCACCAGCCCGAAGGTCTGGAACACGTGGAAGGGCAAGCTGCTCGAGGACCTGTACCGCGCGACGCTCGCCGTGCTCGGCGGCGCACAGCCCGACACGCACTCCGAGCTGAAGTCGCGCCAGGAGGAAGCGCTCGCGCTGCTGCGCCTCGAAACCGTGCCGACCGACGCGCACCGCGCGCTGTGGGACCAGCTCGACGTCGGCTTCTTCCTGCGTCACGACGCCGCCGACATCGCGTGGCAGACCCGCGTGCTGTACCGGCACGTGAACGCCGAGACCGCGATCGTCCGCGCGCGGCCGTCGCCTGTCGGTGACGCACTGCAGGTGCTCGTGTACGTGAAGGACCGCGCGGACCTGTTCGCGGGCATCTGCGCGTATTTCGACCGCAACGGGCTGTCGGTGCTCGACGCGCGCGTCAGCACGACGCGGCACGGCTATGCGCTCGACAACTTCATCGTCACGCAGACCGAGCACGACGTGCAGTACCGCGACATCGCGAACCTCGTCGAGCAGCAGCTCGCGATGCGTCTCGCCGAGGCGGCGCCGCTGCCGGAACCGTCCAAGGGCCGGCTGTCGCGGCTGTCGCGGACGTTCCCGATCACGCCGCGCGTCGACCTGCGGGCCGACGAGCGCGGCCAGTACTACATCCTGTCCGTGTCCGCCAACGACCGGCCGGGCCTTCTCTATTCGATCGCTCGCGTGCTGGCCGAGCACCGGGTCGGCGTCCATGCGGCGCGGATCAATACGCTCGGCGAACGTGTCGAGGACATCTTCCTGCTCCACGGTGCCGGCCTGTCCGACAACCGTCTGCAGATCCAGTTAGAAACCGAATTGCTGCGAGCGATCGCAGTCTGAATGTATTCCAGCGTTTATGCGCACCAAATTGACCGTCAAGAATCCGCGGCCGGCCTCGCCGACCCGCGCCCCCGTCCGTTCCGGCAGCCACGTCGCACGCAAGCCGGTGCGCCCCGCTGCGCCTGTCGCGGCAGCCAAGCCGGCCGGCCCGAAGAAGGCGCCCGCGCCGAAGGCCGCCGGCGAGCGCACGTTCAAACCGCGCGCTGCCGGTGACGCGGGCCGTCCGGGCGCCGATCGCGCACCGGCGAAGCGTCCGCCGCGCGATGGCGGCGTCGAGCGGAGCGTGCGCGGCGGCGGTGCGAAGCCTGTCGGCCGCACCGAACGCGGCGCGGGCCGCACCGGCGAAGGCCGGCCCGAAGGGCGCCCGTATCGAAGCGCGGAAGGCAAACCCGCTGCGCGCGGCGAACGTGGTGAAGGTCGTCCGTATCGCGGCGCGGACGCGAAGCCCGCGGGGCGGTCCGAACGTAGCGAAGGTCGCTTCGGCGAAGGTCGCCCCGAAGGCCGCCCGTACCGCAGCGCGGAAGGCAAGCCCGCTGCGCGCGGCGAACGTGGTGAAGGCCGGCCGTATCGCGGCGCGGACGCGAAGCCCGCCGGGCGGTCCGAGCGTGGCGAAGGTCGCTTCGGCGAAGGTCGCCCCGAAGGTCGCACGTACCGCAGCGCGGAAGGCAAACCCGCAGCGCGCGGCGAACGTGGCGAAGGCCGTCCGTATCGCGGCGCGGACGCGAAGCCCGCCGGGCGCTCCGAACGGGGCGAAGGTCGCTTCGGCGAAGGCCGGCCCGAAGGTCGCCCGTACCGCAGCGCGGAAGGCAAACCCGCAGGCGAGCGCCGCAGCACGGACAGCAGGTTCAGCCGTGGCCCATCCGACGCACGCCCGGCCCGCCGCGGCGACGACGACGCGCGCGACGCGCGGCCCCGCCGCACGAGCACCGGCACCGAAGGCGGCAAGCGTGCGCCCTATCGCGACGCGACGGGCGGCGAAGGCGCGAAGCGCAGCTTCGGCGAGCGCCGCACGACGTCCGAACGTCCGGCCCGTGCGCCGCGCGACGGCGAACGCGCCGCGCGCAGCGCGGACGCGCGCCCGAAGCGCGGCGGCGTCGAGCGGCCGTCGTCCGGCACGGGCTTCAAGACCGCGCAGCCGGTGAAGCGCCGGACGGCCGACGTGGATCACGGCGACGAATCGGGCCTCCTGCGCCTGTCGAAGCGCATGTCCGAACTCGGCTTGTGTTCGCGCCGCGAAGCCGACGAATGGATCGAGAAAGGCTGGGTGCTCGTCGATGGCGAGCGCATCGACACGCTCGGCACCAAGGTCCGGCCCGACCAGCGCATCGAGATCGACGAACGCGCGCAGGCCGAACAGGCCGCACAGATGACGATCCTGCTGCACAAGCCGGTCGGTTACGTGTCGGGCCAGGCGGAAGACGGCTACGAGCCCGCGACCGTGCTGATCACGCGCGAGAACCACTGGAGCGGCGACCGCTCGCCGGTGCGCTTTTCGCCGCAGCACCTGCGCGCGCTCGCGCCGGCCGGACGGCTCGACATCGATTCGACGGGCCTGCTCGTACTGACGCAGAACGGCCGGATCGCGAAGCAGCTGATCGGCGAGCAGTCGGACATCGACAAGGAATACCTGGTGCGCGTGCGCTTCGGCGAACGGCTCGTCGACATCGACCAGCACTTCCCCGCTGAATCGCTCGCGAAGCTGCGCCACGGGCTCGAGCTCGACGGCGTTGCGTTGAAGCCCGCGATGGTGAGCTGGCAGAACGGCGAGCAGCTTCGCTTCGTGCTGCGCGAAGGCAAGAAGCGCCAGATCCGCCGCATGTGCGAGCTGGTCGGCCTCGAAGTGATCGGCCTCAAGCGCGTACGGATGGGCCGCGTGATGCTGGGTGCGCTGCCGCAGGGACAATGGCGCTACCTGTCAGCCGACGAGACGTTCTGACGGCGGCGGCCTGCGCCGCACTCGCCAGGCGTGAAAAAGCCCGCGCAAGCGG